>JACUUS010000097.1 GCA_014859215.1 Dehalococcoidia bacterium
AGAGACTGCACCCGAAATCTTCACAACCCAAGAAGCTCGTTTCGCGGAAGGCTCGCAGTCAGGTCGGATAGAAGCAAGCACTGTCGGTTTCGTGAGAGCCAACAGCATCAGCTATTCGGCGCCTTATCCAGGCTTCCCCCGGTGGTTCCCGCACCGGGCAGAGGCTTCTCTGATCCGTGTGAGTCAGGGATCGAGGACAGGAGCTGGTTTCCGAAGTACAGCTTGGTATGAGGCCATGGTATCTCGATTCCTTCCTCGTCAAAAGTCCGCTTGATGCGGCGGCGGAATTCACCCATTATGTTCCACTGCTGGATGGGCTGAGTTTCACCGACTACCTTGATAATAATGCCGGAATCTCCGAAGTCGTTCACTCGAAGGACGGTCGGCGTCTTGGAAATCATGAGCGGTCCCCAGTTTGGGTCTTCGGCCAGTTCCTCCCACGTCCTCTTTAAGACACTCATGACCCTGTCCAGGTCTTCTTTGTAGGCTACGCTAATATCCAGGTTTGCCCTGGACCAGGCCTTCGTGAAGTTGCTCGTAGTCCGGATTTCGCCGTTAGGTACTACGTGCAGAATACCATCCAGATCGCGCAACAGCGTTCTCCTCAGATTGACTCCTTCCACCAGGCCGGTTATTTCGGCAATCTTGACCACGTCGCCGACGTTATACTGGTTCTCCATGGTGATTACAAAGCCGGCAATGAGGTCCTTGACCGTGCTCTGAGCCGCAAAGGCCACAGTGATACCCAGGATACCGAAGCCGGCTACAAGAGCGGCTATGTTTATACCGACCTGTGCCAGGATAAGAAACAGGGTTACGACCGCTATGATGGCACTGCCAGAAGTCAGAATCAGGCTCGTCAGTGTTGAACATCTCTTCTCTACCTCTACCTGGGGCTGGCCCTTCATGGTCTGTTCCAGGCTCTTCTTTACAGCAGGCGGAGCCGTCTTCTTCAAGAGGAAATAGAACAGCACAGCAAGCGCAAGGATAATCGCTATACGCGTGCCATGCTGTATAAGCCAATCCATTACGGGATCCCAGTTCATTTGAAGCCTTTCAAGAACCTGGAAATTGACTGTTGAATTCTAAGTCACAGCAAAGCACCAGTCAATCTCCGGGATGGAAGTGGAGGACCCTGTGGACAGGAACCGGAGGAACATATTCTGGATGAGCCTCTCGGGTGGTCCTTCAAAATCATGCGAAAACCGGCCGTGGCGATACGATGAAGTCACGTCAGTCTACCGGCGGGCCGCAACCTCTCTCAACCTTAAGGTCCCATTTGCCTAACGGACACTCAATGAGCTCACCGTCCTTGACAGTCAACCACCATTTACCGTCGGGCAAATGACAGAACTCAGCCAGTTTATCGGTCCGTTCGACCCGGAAATACTGGCAGTAGCTGGGGCATAAATTGGTGCTGCCCAGAATCAAGATCATGTCACACCTTAATCAAGAAGTAGGCTGCCCGTTAGCTCGTGCAGGCGGCAGGAGTGCGCAAACCTATTTCTGAGTATGGCCCTCGCATCCGCGGGAGTCTTGCCTGACCTGCATCCCATATTTCAAGCCGGCATGCTTTGCATGCGTGCAGTTGAAGAATTTCTCATCGGGCCGTGGCGCAAAATACTTGCAGTTTCCACATGCATCCCGTTCTTTGGCCATATCATCCTCCGAATGAAGATTGAGCGGCGTCCGGCCTATTATAACATCAATCGCCGCGAAGCAGAATATGGTCCACACCCCGTCGGCATAAGCAGTGCGCAGAAGCCCGAACTTGACAAGGCAGTAGTGGCAAAAGATAATAAAATCAAGAGGGAAACCCTCCAGCAGATACGAGGAGCAGGTAAGGACTATGTGGTTACAGGTAAGATTATATCTCTTGCTCGGCCTTATGTTCGCCCTGGTTTACGGCTTCATCACGGGCATAGCGACATGGCTGGGCTTCGGCAGTCTGGTATTCTATGCGGTCATGGCTTTCATCCTGGTGGGAATCCAGTACATGATCGGGCCCTCAATAGTGGGCTGGACCATGCGCGTGCGATACGTAAGTGAAAAGGAAGAGCCTGAACTGCACAAGATGGTCGCGGAGCTTGCGCAGTCAGCCGGCATTCCGAAACCGAAAATCGGTATCTCGGCCCTTAATATGCCTAATGCCTTTGCTTTCGGCAGGACCAGGGGCGACGCCAGAGTCTGTGTGACTCAGGGTATCCTGAGACTCCTCAACAGGGATGAACTGAGAGCGGTCATGGGACATGAAATATCGCACATCAAACACCGCGATATGGCGATGATAACTCTGCTCAGCGTTGTACCGATGGTCATGTGGTTCATTGCCTGGAGCCTCATGTGGTCAGGCCGGGGACGGGGCAACGCCGGTTACACCGCTCTTATTGGCATAGGGGCCTTCTTCCTCTATTTCGTCAGCAACCTCATGGTCCTTTATGCGTCTCGCATCAGGGAATACTATGCTGACCAGGGCAGTGTAAGGATGGGAAATGAACCCCATAACCTTGCAACCGCATTATACAAACTGGTTTACGGCAATGCCCGGGTGACCAAGGAATCGCTCGGGCAGGCTGAAGGACTCAAAGCATTCTTCGTCAACGACCCGTCAAGGGCCTGGAACGAGATCAGGGAGCTTCGGCAGGTTGACCTCAATCTGAGCGGCACCATAGACGCCTCAGAGCTCCTGGCCCTGAGATCGAAGACCGTCCGTGTCAGCAATTCCCAGAAGTTCATGGAGTTGATGGGGACTCATCCCAACATGCTTAAGCGCATAAAGCACCTGTCAACACTGGTCCGTTGACAGAAGCCCTTAGGAAAGCAGTGGAATGAGAATCGAAGCAGGCACACTGGCTGGAATGCTCGGAGCAACGCTCGTCGTTGCGGCGGTCTGTCAGGAATTGCGAAAGCCGCCCGGCGAACGTGACTGGCACGGCAAGATTGCCGGTCTGATTCCCTATGATTTCCGCCTGCCGACACTGGAGCGCATCCAGGAGAAATATTGGAACCCGGACGACCCCCGCATTTTCACGGAACATGGATTTGGAGTGGGATGGGCAGTAAACTTTTACGCCCTGCTTGAACGTCTCCAGGGTGTTGAAAAGGCGGCCCCGCCAAAATCCGAGTGCTAGGGAATCAGAACTCAGGCCAACCCCTGCCAAAGAGCTATGCTATGTCTGCCAGAGCCATCCTTTGGGATATGGACGGAGTCATAGTCGACAGTGCGCCTTTCCATTTCCAGGCATGGCAGGAACTCCTGGGTGAACTTGGCCTTGCATTCACCAGGACCGACTTTGAGCAGACCTTCGGCAGAAGAAATGCCGAGATAATAGCGGAAAAAGTCCCCGCTAAACTCCCGTCTTCAGAAGTCCGCAGGCTTTCAAACAGGAAAGAAGAGAGATTTCGCGATCTCATCGCACGAAATATCGAGGCTTTCCCCGGCGTGCTGTCCCTGATGCGGTCTGCGAAGGCCGCGAGCTGGAAGATGGCGCTGGTGACATCCACACCTCCAGAGAATATCGACGTGGTCCTGCGGGAGCTGGGTATCGCAGGGTTCTTTGAAGCGATCGTAGCCGAACGGGACGTGAGGCGGGGCAAGCCTGATCCGGAAGGTTTCCTGCTCGCGGCTTCTATGCTCAAGGTGCCGCCCGGCCGCTGCATAGTCATCAAGGACGCCGTCGCCGGCGTGAAGGCTGCCCGCGCAGCGGGAATGAAGTGTATCGCGGTAACTAACACTCATCCAACTGAGCGGCTGGTCGAGGCAGACCTGATAGTGGACAGTCTTGACAGGTTAACCGAAAAGACCGTGGCCGATCTCCTGGAGCAACCAGCTATCTCTTAAACAGTCTCAAGAAACGGTCTTCGTACTCTTCGAAGAGGCCCCATCTCTCCAATTCCAGCTTGAGCGTGGATGGGTCCAGTTCGCCCTTCATTACCAGAGCAAACAGCCTCTCAATGTTGACTCGGGCATCCATGGGGACACCGCTGCTGTCTACTTCAAGAAGCCCTCTTCTCCGCAATTCAGACACATTGTTTCCCAGGGAGAACTCGGTCATTTCAAAGATAAACTTCAGCAGGGAGACATCCCAGAGTTCGTCAATTCCCTTGATGATAGCGGACAGCGGGTTGCCCTCCGAATTGATCCTTTCCTCGAGCTTGTGGACGACGGAAGCAATGTCGGATGAGACTATATTCAGCTCCTTGAATTCATTGCGATAGCCGTAAAATAGACCGGGAATATTCGGTCCCTGCTCCTGCTGAACGAGTTCAATGTACCGGCGCGCATGCTCGCTGAAGCCTTCAATGTTTATAAGGTATGTAGGAGTGACGACCCTGGGCCTTTCCGCCAGGACCCGGCCCTCCCTGATAACCGTTTCCTGTTCTCCTCTGACGAGATCCCTGTAAGCAGGCTCGGAAACGAGGTAGTAGCTGATGTTCGTATTTCCAAAAGTGGCCAGCTGCTGCCTGGGAGGACGCATCACTACTGTATTGGCGATGGCAAATTGAATCCTCTCATCGTATGTGCTCATAGATTCCATCCGATTCGCCTTAGACAACGGAAAGCGTGGCTCATGTATGCAACTCCACTACGTCGCCGTCTTTAAGTTCGTAGTTCCTGTTCACCCTCTGCCCTTCATACTTGCCCGAACCCCAGATCTGAGCATATTTGAGCCTGTGGCGGAAGTCCTTGTGGACAGACTCGGCGACATCTTCAACCGTACTCCCCCTGGGAACCACAACAGGTTCATTGAAATCAGGCTTCGTGCCCGGAGATTTCGTATAGACGCGGATTATTGCCAGCGCCTCGAAAATGGTCCTTCGGAGGTCATCCATGCCTTTTTCCTCCAGAATGGATACGGCCACCACGGGTAATAAACGCACATGGTCTTTTAGCCTGGATAGTCTCTCCCCCTCGGGGTCCAGATCGCTCTTGGTCCCGACGAATATACCCTCTTTGAGTGCGATTCCCGGCACGAGTTGGTCCTCTTCCTGCACCTCCAGCCTTACCTTCATTCCATCGAGCTCAGCCAACAACGTCTCGGTCTGTACAACAGGGTCTTCACAGAGGTCAATTGTGAGCGCGAGAAGATCTGAGTTGCGAAGGAGATGAGAAAACCAGGGCCGTGCTTCCCTGGCGGTAATCGGAGGCATATCCAGAAGCTGAATCTGGACGTTCTCAAATTTGAGCATGCCCGGAACGGGCGCTTTGGTAGTGTATGGATAGTCTGCAGACTCTGTAACGGCATCAGTTGTGGTCGAGACCAGGAGCGATTTTCCGCTATTGGGAAGTCCGACGAGAACAACCTGCCCCGCTCCTTCTTTCTTGATGTTATAAGCACTACCTTTACGTGTGGTCGAGGGTCTCCTCTGGGCCTCGTCAGATGCCTTGGCTATTCTTCTCCTTAGCTCTGCTCGAAGCTTATCCGTGCCCTTGTGCTTGGGCATGATGGCAAGCATAGTCTCAAGAGCTTCTATCTTCTCCTCCGGGGTTCTTGCTTGCCGGTAGACTTTTTCAGCTTCGAAATATTGGGGAGGCAAATTGGCTGGCATACATCCATCCCGCTCTCGGGCCGCGCGGGCGGCACGACTAACGGATATTCAAGATCTCCTCTTTATACTCATCGAGCACGTGAAGATATTGCGAATCCAGATGGGCCAATACACGGCGCAGTTCCTGCTGGAACTCAGGCTGGGCCTCAACGTTGAACCTGGGTGACGCTGCCGGACCCAGTTGCTGCTGGGCGGCTGCCCGCATTCTGGTCTCCATCTCTCTCTTGACCGCTTCAGTTGCCTGCTGACGCTGCTGCTGGCCTTCCTGTTCGTAGTGGCTGAAGATGCGCCTCATCCTGGTGTACACGTTCTCCGTGCTGACCTTGTCCTGCTTGAGCTCCTTGACAGCCTCCATGACCTTCTTATTCATCCTGCGCGCATGCTCATTCCTGGGCAAATCGAGGTTCCGCACGAGTACCTTCTGGGCACCCTGGCTGACCAGTTCCCGCACGGCCAGATCATATTTGTCTATCTCAATGCGTATGTTACAGTCATCTCTGAGGCATCTTGCGGCGAGGCCTTCGCCCTCGGGTATGTACCTCCACTTGTTCAGGTCTTCCTCGGATGCCTTGCCCAGTCTCTCGGCCCGCTCCATCGCCCTTTCGAAGGCGCTCTTGATCTCACTCATGTCAGACCTCCATTCCACCCTGCACAGTCACTCTTCAGCAAGGAAGATTGTAGCATCTCACCTAACTATAAACAACGCGCAAGCCCGATAGCAAGTTGACAGTCCCGGCAGAGGCGTGATACGCTTAGATAGAAGGAGACCAGGTGTGTGCGACATTCGACCGTTCTGCGGGTTGCGTTACAACTTGCAGCGAGTCGAAGATCCTTCTTCGGTAATCTGCCCGCCCTATGATGTCATCTCCCCCGAGCAACGTTCCCTTTACCACCGAGCCAGCCCCTATAACATTATCAGGCTTGAATCGGGTGAAGATGAACCCGGAGATAATTCAGGGAACAACAAATACACCCGTGCTTCGTCCACGCTAAGCAGCTGGATTAGCGAAGGCGTCCTGGTTCGGGATAAAAAGCCGGCTTTCTATGTTATCGAACACCGGTTCCTCCACCAGGGTGAGGCAATCAGCCGCTGGGACCTGTTAGCAAGGTTGCGGCTGGAAGACTTCAGTTCAGGAAACGTGCGCCCTCACGAGAAGACCACCAAAAAGCCGGCTGCCGACCGCCTGACTTTGCTGCGCACATCGCGGACCAACTTCAGTCCTATAATGGGACTCTTCCGCTCAGATGAAGGCAAGATGCTGGCGCTTCTGCGAGACACAGCCCGCAAGGCCCCCGACTTCGCTGCTGTGGACAGAGACGGGGTTGAACACCTTCTGCGGATAGTGGACGAAGAGAAGACCGTAGGGCAGATAACGGACCACTTCCGAGAAAAGCCCGTATACATCGCAGACGGCCATCACAGGTATGAGACTGCCCTACAGTTCATGAAGGAGCACAGAACTCTGGACGCCGGTGAAAATAAGGCCGTCAACTTCGTGATGATCTCCTTGATGGACTCGACTGATTCCGGGATAGTCATGTATCCAACCCACCGGCTGATCCGAGGCCTGGACCCGATCTCAGCGAGACGGCTCAAAGAGGCAATCTCCCTGTATTTCACAGCCATACCGGTACCTTCCTTGCCGGAAAACGAACAGGGCGAAAGTGGCTGGCTCCGGGGATTCCATCAGCATGCCGCACCGGTAATCGGGCTCTACAACGGGAGCGGAGACTTCACGATCCTGAAGTTACGGCGAGATGCCAACCTGGCCGGTGTCATGAGTGATCGGGAAATGCGCGTGTGGGGAAATCTGGATGTCGTGCTGCTTCACCGGTTGGTTATCGAGAGTGTCTTGAGTTTCAACAGTGAAAACGGTAACGCCGCTAATATTGAGTATACTCGAGACCCTCACGAAGCCAGGACGAGGGTTGATTCCGGAGAATTCCAGTTTGCCTTCTTCTTGAACCCCACCCCGGTGTCAAGCATACTCAATACCGCGGATATGGGGAAACGTTTGCCGCCCAAGACAACCTATTTCTTTCCCAAAACGCCTGCCGGACTCGTCCTCAATCCTTTGTGGGATGACTGAGTCTACCAGCGCAAATCAATGACCTGACTATCCAAGGCCGAAGAACCTGTATGCGTTTTCCGTGGTAACCTTCGCAACCCGGGCAGGCTCCATACACTTGATCTCGGCGACCGGACCCAGGACCCTGGCGATACTCGCAGGCCGCGCCTCCCATTTAGTCTGCTCTCCATACCTGACAGGCGAGTCCGTCTCCAGAAGTAGATTCTCCAGCGGGCATTCTCTCACCGCCCGTCTGTGCTCGTAATGGTACTCGACAGCCGGCGTCGCCGAGATGCAATAGCCTCGCTCGATAATCTCACGCAAAACGCCGGCAAGACCGGTATACCAGTGGAAGACAGCCTGGGAAACGCCGCTTGCCAGCGTGAGGTCAAAAGCGTCCTTCCAGGAATACCTGCTATGAATGCTGACCGGTTTGCTGTGCTTCCTGGCAAGCTCAAGAGTAAGCCGGAATGCCTCCACCTGGCGCTCTTTGCTTGAGACCTCTTTCACTCGTTTGTGGTAATCGAGTCCGATTTCCCCGACAGCAACGGCACGCTCTATGTTTGCTTCGATTCCATCAAGCGTCCGATCCAGTTCCGCTTCGGTCATGGCGCCGAGGGTCCAGGGATGCAGGCCAAGCGCGGCGAAAACAAAACCATCGTACTGGTCCGCAAGCTCCAGGACCCTACTATTCGAACTACGGTCCTGCCCCACGGCCACTATGGCCGCTACGCCCGCGTTTTTCGCTTCCTCGATTGCCTCGTCAATATTCTCTATCTCATCCAGGTGGGCGTGAGTGTCAACCAGCTTCACACCCGGTTGTCGGTCTGCCAGCATGTATCCCGCCTCCTAAGGCAGCGGACGAGCAAGAAACGAGACGCCGGACTGCTCTTCACAATCCGGCGTATTCGTCTGAGTTTCCTGCGCTGAAAGGTCACTCCTTAACCGAGCAGGCCATATTTGTCGATGTTATAATCGGCCACTTTCTGAATCTGCTCGACCCCTTCAGCGTTGCCCCCTTTGCCGAACAGATGCCGGAACCTGGTCTGGTCCTTCAAATACGCGGTTACGGGCATCTTTCCTGGTATTCGCTGAGCTTTCACGCGGCCGTCCTCGATTTCGAACAGCGGGTACAGCCCGGTAAGCACCGCGAGCCGGGCATAGTCTATACTGCGAGCA
>JACUUS010000098.1 GCA_014859215.1 Dehalococcoidia bacterium
TGTTGCGGCGGCCACCCCGACTCTTGACACACATCCGGCATTTGCTCAGAATGTGCAGCGAGCTCCCAAGGACAGGCAATATCCTCAAACCCTAACCTGCAAAGGAGGCCATCGATGCCTTACAAGATGGTGCTGCTGGACAAAGATGATGGAACAGCCATAATCACCCTCAACCGTCCCGAGAAGCGCAATGCCTTCAATATGGAGATGATGGGTGAGATGGATATGGCGTTCGAGGAGGCCGCCAGGGACAAGGATATCCAGACGATCATTCTTACGGGTTCCGGTACCGCTTTCTCCGCCGGCCTTGATTTTAACTGGGCAGCGACCATGGATACGGAGAACCTGCCGCCCATGGCAAGCACGGTCAGGGGCCGCTCGGTAACTCACAACGAGAGGAGCTTCCTGACACTATTGCTCAAAATGCAGAGCATACCCAAGGCAGTGATAGCGGCAATTAACGGCATCACGCTGGGTGTGTTTTCGTTCTCGCGATGGCCTGTGATTTGAAGGTCGCCTCGGAGAAGGCGCAGTTTGGCATGCTCCAGGTGAAACGAGGACTGATACCAGACGGTGGGGGTACGTACCTCCTGCCTCGCGCTGTGGGGCTTACCAGGGCGCTGGAGCTGGCATTGATCGGCGACCTCATAGATGCTCGAGAGGCGGAAAGGATTGCCGCCGTGAACAGAGTTGTTCCTCATGACGATCTCATGCCGACAGCAAGAGATATGGCAGCCAGGATCGGCCAAAACGCGCCACTGGCCGTGGCAATGACCAAAGCAGCCATGTACCGGGGACTCCAGGAACACGACCTGGCCGCACACATGGACTACGAGGTCTACATCATGAACATTCTCTTCGGGACCGAGGATTTCCAGGAAGGAATACGCTCGCTGTGGGAGAAGAGGGAGCCCATATTCAAGGGAAGATAGGTGTTGCGACGAGCCAGGCGCCGCGTCGCCGGTAGGAAAAGGCCCGCGCATTCCTGCGTGAGCCCCCTCTTGGTCACCATGTTTCACTGAACTCTCTGCAGTCTGGCATCAAGCTACGCGGCGGACATTCTCCCCTGTATCGTATGCGGCCTCCACTCTGACTTCGCGTACTGAAAGGCCGGTCTCTTTTTCTATAGAATGTCTGACCCGTCGCTGTATCTCAGCTCCGATTCGGGGAATATCGCCTGCTGGGGAAGTGAGGGTATTACAGTAGACGGCGATTCCGAATCGTCTCTTACGTATATCGCAGGTCAGTCGCTTAACCTCGGGTGCGAAGGCAGCCCCGGTCCTTTCGGCCAGCTCACGCACAAGGTCCTGATCGATGGTTGTTCTGCCTTCGAAGCTGTCATCCAGAACCAGGTCTATTTTCTCAGCACGCTTCGGTCTGAGCTCAAGCAAGAGCAGGAACAGCACCAACAGGGCTATTATGATGCTGACGGCGCCTATGGCTACTGCGCTCCAGCCACTGGCTTCGGCCGCTCTTTCGAGGCCCATCCACGAATAAGGCGGTATATCGGGCGACACTGCCTGGATCACTACCAGGAAGGTAATCACGGCTCCAGCAAGTATGAACAGAATTATTATTGTTACAAGAGCCCGGTTGAAGGCGAACACGTCTCTCCTCCACAAGAACTACGCGTTTGGGAAAGGCAACCTGGTGTCAGGCGACGGGAGACTCTCTTTTTTCCTCAAACTCGAGTCCGGCAACGTTGATGTTGATTTCCTTGGCGGTAAGGCCGGCAAGCTCGGAAATTCGGGAGGCGACCCTGCTTCTCACTTCTGATATGATCTTGGGTATGCTATAGCCATAAGTCACGTTGAAGGTGAGATCGATTATCGCTTCCTTCTTGCCAACTTCCACCGAGACCCCTCTCGCTCTCGGCTCGCCTACCCCGACCCGTTCGGTGAGGCTGCGTCTGATAGAGCTCGTTCCCAGTTTGGAGACTCCTTGCACCTCTCGAGCGGCCACAGCCGCTATGGTCGCGATCACATCATCAGCTATCGTGGTCTCTCCAGCCATCTGTTCAATTCCGCTAACCATCTTCTTCCTCCTTCTACCTCTTCGATTTTCGGCGCTTACTTGAATCGTGCTCCCTGATGGAAAGCCATTCGACGCCGTTGCGCTCACAGGGTCAATGAGCTAATAACATCATCGGTGGATCGTACCTGCGGTACGTTAGAAAGGTTACCCGCGTCTTCTGCTGCGCGATTGCCGTTCTACAAACCCCAGGATATCAATCTCGCCAGTTACAATTTTGGCAATCAGCCAGCCTCCGAGGATAAATAATCCCAGAAAGAAAGCGTTTAACGGACCAAGCCATATCCAGGCAAAACCGATGGCCAATGCTACGATGATACCTATGGTCTTTGCATTCCACATCCCTTCCTCCTTACCTGTGTTCAGGCGACCGCCTGCCGCCGCCGGACTCGTACCGGGACCTCAGGTTTACCTTTACCACTTCCATGCCGGTCCCCTGCTCCACAGCTTCTTTTATTCTACCTTTTGCCTCGTCACTGAATTCCTGCATGTTGGTACCAGGTGCCAGGGCCGCGTTGCACGAAACGATGAGACCACCCCTGGTCTCGTTCACATCACACGTCACGTCACGCACGTTGCGCGAGGATGCGGCACTCTTCTCGGCCAGCATCCGCACACTTTGCTGATCGACAGCGACCTCACCCTCTTCGGTAGAACCGACGACCATCATTTCGCGGCGGCGTTCACCGGATGGCATAAACTCACGGAGAAGCAGCGCCAGCATGAGCAGCGCGAGGACAACCGCAGCTGCTATGATGGCTGCCAGTAGACCGCCCGTAGCTCCGGCAGCACTCTCGAGTTGACTCTCAAACCAACCAGCCGGAAGAAAATCGGGAGCCAGTACCTCAAAGGTCACGAGCAACGTAATAATCGCAGCCGCCAGGAACACCAGCGCCAGGATAATTACCACAATACGATTGAAAGTGTTCACAG
This sequence comes from Dehalococcoidia bacterium, assembly GCA_014859215.1. GTDB lineage: Bacteria > Chloroflexota > Dehalococcoidia > SZUA-161 > SZUA-161 > Kmv37. The sequence goes on from JACUUS010000098.1 coordinate 2,965, forward strand.
AATCACCTCCCGCGCCAAAGTCTGTTTGGGCCCCTCCTATTCGAGCCTGCCAGGCATTCGTTCAGGGAATTGGAGCCCGACAACGTGAATATTGATTTCTTTTGCCTCCAACCCGGTCAGTTCGAGGAGCCGGCTGGAGACCCTGTCCCGGACCTGTCTTACTATTGAAGGTATACTGAATCCGTATACGACATTAAGAGTGAGTTCCACAACTGCTTCTCTCTTGCCGGCTTCGACAGTTACTCCTCGGGCTCTTTCTTCGGCATTACCCAGTCGTTCCGATATTGTTCTCCTGATTGAGCTCGTGCCCAGACCGGCGACTCCCTGGACCTCCTTCGCGGCTACGCCGACTATCGAGGCTATTACATCGTCGCTAATCTCCGTTTCTCCGCGTGCCTCGACCTCTTTTCTAAGCCTTTCAAGTTCCTCGGTGCCTTTTTCTTCGGTTACCATGGTCCCTTCACCCCTTCCCCGAATAATGGACTCTTCCCACAGCAAAAATTATAGCGACACGCCAGTAAAGAAATCATAAAAAGGGTGGAGAAAAGCTAACAAATTCATAACATCTGTTAGCTTTGGATTGAAACAGGGGACGACGCGAGGGTCTGGGTCTTTCCGCTGCCGCTCGACTTTCGCCTTGGGCAGACGGAGGATGCCTTTGAGATCACCATTATCTTGAGCACGACAGGTATGATCATCTGTTGCCTATCGTTTTCACTATTAATCTACCTTTCTAATCATCCTTATCAGCCCGCCTTGAGAGTTTGCGCCTGGCCTTCTGAATATCCTGGCGGAGTTCATCCTTGAAGTCTTCAAACTTGCTCTTGATTCCAGGATCCTTGACGGTATCGACCTTGATCTTTGCTCGCATCACCGCCAGGCGGCTTGACCCGTATGCACTGTCGATCCATGAGCGGTACCCGCAATAGATCCACCTGCCGAGCCGCAAGATATAGTTGATCAACCCTAACGCAATCGGGAAATTCACAAGAGCGATTGCCCCTATCACCAGCAGGATAATCGAGGCGAAAAGGAATATCATAATACCCGAGGAATTGAGAAGGAGGAAGAGCAGAACGACGAGCGCGCCGAAGAGAATGATAATCAGGACTACAAGTCCGATGAAATTGACAGGCCTTGCCGCCCAGGCGCTCACCTTTCTGAACCACGGCAGCGAATTGGTCCAGACATAGACAAACGCGGCGAGTCCGATCAGGAAGAAGAAGCTGAAAACAAGGGACCCGCCTGCCGCCGCGGCGAGCAAAGCCATGAGAAGAAGTTCTTCCATCTCACCCCTAAGAAATATACGGTGTGCCCAAGTTTCGGAGAGCAGACACCAGCACGGCCACCTTCGTCAAAATTGAGCTCAGCAGGTCCCGGAATCCAACCCCGGTCAGACTGCCCAGCACCCTGTCTACAAGCTTCACCATCCTGGTGAGCAAGGAGTCGATAGTCTCAACAAACGAACCGGGCTCCGCAAGGGGTACGTCCACTCCTGGAGTGCGTAGGGCAACGAAACAGACTTTCGCCGACTTGAGCCCCTGGCCGCCGGGGTTCGGCAGTATGAGCATGCCGCTCAAGCTCACATAGCAGCCTCCCGTGCCATCGTCAAGCCATGCTCCTGCAAAGCTGGCTGATGTGCCGGTAACCTCCTGTCGCAGGTAGAAAAGCGACCTCGCCCTGTTCCCGTACAGATCGAGTTGAATAACCTCATCGCCGGCGGGATAGTGTACCGTCAAATTGCCAGTCGCATGCATAGAAAAACTCCGCTCTGTATGAGACCTCTCGACCATGGATGTGAGGCCGCTGAACGACGCCTGGACCACGCTGCCACTATTAGCCGTCCATATCCACCCTTCAAGCTCCATTCCGGCGAGCGTGCTGAAAGTATAGTAGGCTCCGCTGTTGTTCTCCACGGTGGAATTGCCGCCGCCGTCTTCCGACGTCACTTCATAGTAATAAACGGTTGCGGGCGATAAGCCGGTCAAAGTTACTGAGTGGCTGGTCACAGGGCTGGAGTCATACTCAGTCAGTCCCAGGGCTGTCGTGTTGCCGTAATTCACCCTGCTGTCCGCGGTCACATTGGTTGTCCAGATAATGTCCGCCGTGGAGTCGTCAATGTTGACAGCGCCCACGTGCGAAATAGCCGGCCCCTGCGCGACGGCAGTGCCGGCGACTGTCAGCAACAGCAAAGTGAGTACGCCAAACAGTGCAATTTGAGCACAGTACCTGCTCACTTATCCTAAGCCCACCCTTTCGAAGTATCGCCTATCATAACAACATCCACGATTGTCAAAGCTACCGGGGCAATTCTGGAAAAGGGTGCCACCGGAAAGCCAGCCCTTAGGAGAACCTGAAGGGCATTAGGAGGCATGCCAGGAAATCGACCGTGTTGACAGCAATTGTGCCAAGTGAAATAACCAGCAACTCGCCAGATTCCGTCAACTCATGCCCGTCTACCCAGTGCCCGAGCACTCCATCAACCAGCACAGTCGCCTTCCTGCCAATCGATGGCGGCGTCGAGAGCGCCAATAGCCGGTCCAGGTAATCGGCAGTATTAATCCCTGTTGTCGCCAGGGACACCAGCAGCTTCTCGCCCCAGGGGTCGGTAACCGTACCGCCGGAGACCCAGTGGCCGAGAACATTATCAACCAGCCCACAGAGCTTGGTGATTATCGAAGCAACGAGAGGAGGAATTCCAGAAGACGACTCGGCATACACCATCTTCGGGAAGAGAGCAAGGCTCACCCCCGCCGTCGCCGCCAGGCTCTTGCCGGACCGGCGCTTCCTGGCACCCCTGGGTCTCAGTCCTAATCTCATTCTGATTCTTCGTTTGGCTTCCGAACACCTGCTTACCATGGAAGCTGCCATATGGCTGTAACCGGCGATATACTGGATCCATCCAACAGACAGCGGACTTCCAGCCCCGAAGCATAGGTGGGGACTACAAAGAGAACGCGACCCTCTTTCGTCTTGCCTGGAGCAAGCGTTCCCTCCAATGGATTGCCTATCTGGTAATAGGGGCCCTGGGGACTGTAAACAGTTCCCTCCGAGTCTCTCAGCGAGAAGGGGGCGCTCGTCGTCCCTCGAGTAGACTGTCCGGTATTCACGATTGTGAGAGCAACACGTATATAGACGGTGCCGACGGGAGCGTTCTGTCTTGTGCCCGGCCCCCATGTCAGATACGCCAACCTCTCCGGCGTGTGAAGAAGAATCCTCCAGTCGGTGCCTATGGCCCATCCCGACCCGTCCGGCTCCAGGTAAAGCATGACCGGAGTGGGCACAGGAGTCGGTGCAGGAGTCGGTATGACGGGGGTGGACGTGGGGGTCGGCGTAGGTGAAGGTGCCGGTCCTGAGAAGATGGCGGACGCGCAGGTCCAGAGCAACGACGAAAGGAGGATGACGATCAACAGTATTGCCAGCGCAAGGATGGCCTTACCCCGCGCGCACAGCCCGACAGGCTGCCGCCCCTGCACCGAGGCTACGGGCACAGTCGGGTCCGGGTCCAGGATTGCAAAGGCCTCACAGGCCGTACTATCGCCCCGCACCTGCATGCCGTAACCGAGGCCTCCATGGCGCGCAGAAACACAGTTGAAGAACTTCATGCCCTCATCGGGCCTGAAGTAGCCACAGTTGCCGCAAACTTCACTCATCCGCTTCACGCTGCCGTTATGAGGTTAATGGCCGGGGCGATTGCCATTACAGGAAAGTGGATATCTGCGCCACGAAAACTGTCAGGTTCTGGACAATGGTCGCGATCGCTGCCGTGAGTTGGACGCCGTTAGGTTCAGTCAGCGCATAACCGACTATCCAGAAGTCAAGGAGATGGTCCACCAGTAGCAGAAGTTTTCCCGTTATATCGCTGAGCAGATGTGCTGCTTGTTCATCCTGCGCCAGCACAGTAGTCGGGCGCAGGAATGCTGTGCCTAGCAGGACCGGGGCAAGCACCTTTCGTACAGGTTTCATGACCATGGCAGTCCAACACCTGTTTCAAGTGTCGTCAGGTACACTCTCGAAATGTACGATTGCTGTGTCAGAACTAGAAGTGGCAGCGAATATTGGACCGGTTCAGGGTCGGGACCACCCGGTTGAATAGCCGCTCCCGCGAGTAGATGTCTGGATAAGGAGGAGGGCGGCTCTTAGTCCGCCCCCCCACCTGATGAAACCACTCAAACGCTACATACTGCCTTGAGTATCCAGTGCCCAAGATGGATACAATATGAATCGACTTCCGGGTTCCTTGATCGCCTTAGGGGACGACAACAACGTTGGCCGGGAGCAGCGTGCTCAACTGGGCTGCGAAGACTGCTCCATTGTGGATAATCGTCATGACGGCCGCCAGAATGTCATCGGCCTTTGGAGTAAGGCTGGGAAGATTTCCACTCAGGACCCACTGACCATCGAGGCTTTGCGTCCAGTATATGTAGCCATCGGTCTGAAACAGGAAACCGAAAGCAGCTTTAACCAGCGCCAGGATCTGAGCGAAAAAATAGGCAACACCGAATTCAGAACCCATTCTACATCACCTCCTTTCTTGTGTCCGCATAGCTCCCGCTTGGGCCGGGAGCTATAGCAGGACCTTCGTACTAGAGTAACCATAACGACTGACGCACAGAAGTTCAATTCCGAGACTATAGAAATTTGGGGAAGTTAGTACCTTTTTACTATCATTTCCTCTCATTTTTCGCGCACACCTGTCCGCAAGCCGAAACACGGCGATGCGGACAGCGGCAACTGAGTTCGGCTACGCGCTGGCTCCGGTGCTAGGCTCCAGACGGGATAAGCCAGGACCCGGCTGCCCGGCCTCTAATTAATTGAATTGACACACGAGACACACGTGCTAGACTGTCCGCAATGTCTCACGATATTGGACGATCGCGCCTGCATTGGTGGCCGGCCATATCAGCAGTCCGGATGAAACCAGTGCGAGTCAGACTGGCATCCGTCCCGGTCCATGTGTACGGAGCAATCCTGTTTTGCCTGCTGGCGGCGTTCGGGCTGCTAATGCGGTGCGTCCACCTCCTGAACCCGGATAACCATTACATCCTGAACGCCGACTCCCACTTCTTCCGCTGGCTGTCCCTCCGAATAATTTCCGGTGAGGGACCTTCGCACGATGCGCCTGACGGTGCCATATGGGCGCTTCATAGCGGCCTGGCTTATCCCCTTGCCTACTCAGGCAAGGCGCTACAGCACGTTTTCGGGCTTTCGCCCGCAGCCGCTGTGGACCTGTCAGGCAAACTGCTGCCGCCGGCACTGGCCCTCCTGACTATGGCCATCATCTACTTCGCTGCGATAAAAGTATTCGATCGGCGCACCGCCCTTTTCGCGGTTCTCGCGTGGGCCATAATGCTTCATTCGGTCCATTACGGGGGGGCTGGATATCTCGATCGGGACGGGCTTACCATGCTCCTCATTATGGTGGGCGCACTCGCCTTCTATTTCGCCAGCACCCTGCCGGGACGGATCAGGAATCGCAAGGTCGGCTGGCTCGCAGCAGGTCTGGCTGTGCTGTTGGCTGAGGGGCTGCTATATCTTGAATGGCACTACATCGGCGCCCTCCTGCTACTTACGGTCATCGCGGTTTACTTCGTCGTGAGGTTGCCTATTGCTTATCAGCAACGCACTGGAGAAGTGGGACTACGACGAAGGCTAATCCCCGCACTTGAGGATGCCAACTGGCGCACACTTGCTGTGGTGGCGGCGGGGAACGCGCTGGCTGCCGCTGTCCTGCACCAGCAGGCCCCTTCCTGGGCGAGGTTTGTCATCGATATGGTCCAGGCGCGCGGCCAGACAGGCGTC
>JACUUS010000296.1 GCA_014859215.1 Dehalococcoidia bacterium
GTGTTCATTTAGCGGCTAACAAGGGTGGCACCGCGGATTTGACCCCGCCCCTTCGGGCGGGGTTTTAATTTTGCCCATTTTTGAGCGTGATCATGAAAATCGAGTACTTCCCGAAGCTCGACACATTCAGAGAGCTGGCGGACAGGGGTAACCTAGTCCCGGTCTACCGGGAGCTTCCCGGCGACCTGGATACGCCCGTGTCTGTTTTCCTGAAACTGGGCCAGCCGGCGCCGACCTTCCTCCTGGAGAGCGTCGAGGGCGGCGAGAAACTGGGACGCTACTCCTTCCTGGGCGTCGGCCATAATTTGCTGGTCAAGGCATCCGGCAAGAGAGCGATCATTTACCGGGAAGGCGAGAGGCAGAAAGTCGACCTGAATGGGCGCGACTGTCTTCACGTGATTGAAGAGCTCCTCGCTCAGCGACAGGTTGTTCGCGTGCCCGGTCTACCCCGGTTCTACGGGGGCGCCGTCGGGTACGTTTCCTACGATACCGTACGGCATTTCGAGAAGCTTCCTGAGTGCTCCCACGACGAATTGGGCCTGCCCGAATGCGTCTTCGTTTTCACCGATACAATGATCATCTTCGACCATGTCCAGCACAAGATCAAGATCGTAGCCAATACCTTTGTGGATGGGCCCGTGGAGGGCGCGTACAGGAAGGCGATGGCCAAGATCGACGCCATCGCCGCGAGGCTGACAAAGGCTCCCGCCGTCCGCCCGCCGAAGATAAACGGCCTCAAGGCTCCCGCTGACGGCACAGGACTTGAGTCCAACTTCACGCGTGATGGTTTCGAGAAGGCGGTGCTTGCCTGCAAGGAGTATATCGCCGCCGGCGACGCTTTCCAGATCGTCCTGTCCCAGCGCCTGAAGCGGCAGACATCCGCCGAGCCGCTGGCAATCTACCGCGCCCTGCGGATGCTGAACCCGTCACCCTATATGTTCTTCCTCGACCTGGGCGATTTTCAGCTAATCGGTTCGAGCCCCGAAATGCTGGTGAAGGTAGAAAACGGGGTGGCCGAGACCTGCCCCATAGCGGGCACCAGGCCTCGAGGCCGCACCGATGAAGAGGATGAATCCCTGGCCGCCGAGCTGCTGGCCGATCCCAAGGAAAAGGCCGAACACGCGATGCTGGTCGACCTCGCCAGGAACGACCTCGGCAGGGTGTGCCAGCCAGGCTCGATGAGGGTGCCGGTACAGATGAAGGTCGAGAAATACTCCCACGTTATGCACATGGTCTCCACGGTCGAAGGCCGGTTGAAACAAAGCGAAAACGCTTTCGGCCTGCTCAGGGCAGCTTTCCCAGCGGGCACGCTCACCGGGGCGCCCAAGATCAGGGCCATGGAGATCATAACCGAATTGGAGGACCTCAAGCGGGGTCCGTACGGGGGAGCCGTCGGTTATTTCAGCTATGACGGCAATATGGATACCTGCATTACCATTCGCACGATAGTCATGGTCGGAAACACCGTCTATCTCCAGGCCGGGGCAGGCATAGTCTACGATTCCGACCCGGCCAGTGAGTACCGGGAGACGCTGAACAAGCTGAGGGTGCTCGAAGCGGCCGTGGAAGCAGCGGAGGAAGAACGCCGCGCGCGTTCGGTCCCGGAAACCGAGCACAGCATGCCATGATCAAAGAAGCCCTGTCTCGAATCGTTTCCCGCAACGACCTCACGCGGCAGGAGGCCAGGGAGGTTATGGGCGAGATCATGCGCGGCGAGGCGACCGCCGCACAAATCGGTGCTTTCCTGACGGGGCTCCGAATGAAGGGTGAAACGGTGGAAGAGATCGCGGGGTGCGTTGAGGCTATGAGGAACAGCGCCGTAAAGGTCCGGACGAAAAATGACGCCATAGTAGATACCTGCGGAACGGGCGGCGATGGAGCAGGGACCTTCAACATATCGACTACGGCGGCGTTCGTGGCCGCCGGAGCCGGGGTCCCGATCGCGAAGCACGGGAACCGGTCGGTATCAAGCCGCTGCGGCAGCGCGGACCTTCTTCAGGCCCTGGGTGTGAATCTCGAAATAGGCCCCGAGAAGGCGGCCCTCTGCATCGACGAGGTCGGAATCGGGTTCCTGTTCGCGCCGCTGCTGCACCCGGCGATGAAGCACGCACTGGGACCGCGCCGCGATATCGGTCTTCGCACGATTTTCAATCTTCTTGGCCCTCTGGCAAACCCGGCCGGAGCCAGAAGGCAGCTTCTGGGCGTTTATGACGGAGAGCTGACTGAGCTGATTGGCAGCGTGCTGCTCGCGCTGGGCGCGGAGCATGCGATGGTTGTTCACGGCGCCGGCGGGCTTGATGAGCTTTCCACCGCTGGAGTCAGCAAAGTCTCCCTGGTACGCGAAGGCTCCATTGAGACTACCTTCCTCGACCCCGCGGACTTCGGGTTGCCGCTCGCTTCCGTGGAGGAACTCAAGGGCGGCGAAGCGGGTGAAAACGCCGCCATCACAAGAGCGATTCTCCAGGGTCAAAGCGGCCCCAAACGGGATATAGTCCTGCTCAACGCGGCGGCCGTCCTCATAGCAGGAGGGAAGGCCGTCAGTTTCGAGGAGGGGCTCATAGCGGCCGCTGAATCCATCGACAGCGGGAAAGCCTTTCGCAAGCTGGAGCAGCTTGTCGAATTCACACAAAGCGAAGACAGAGGATAGCGTTTTGCTCGAACAGATCGTGAACGCTACGAGGAAGTCGCTGGAGCGCCGGATGCGCGAGATGCCGCCGAAGGCAGCGGAGGAGGCCGCCCGCCGGCGACAGCCGCCGCGAGAGTTCGCGGGAGCCCTGTCCACTGGCAATCCGGCCCTGATCGCGGAGATAAAGCGCGTCTCTCCGGCAAAGGGGCCACTGCGACCGGACCTCGATGCCGTGACCTTGGCCCGTATCTACAGGGATAACGGGGCAGCCGCTATCTCGGTGCTTACGGAGTCCTCGTATTTCAAGGGAAGCTTCGACGATCTTCAGGCCGCTCGTGAGAGTTCAGGCCTGCCCGTGCTCTGCAAAGACTTTTTCATAGACCCCTATCAGGTGTACTATGCGCGCGCTTTCGGTGCCGATGCGGTGCTTCTGATCGCAGCTATCCTCGATGACCGGTCGCTGTCCGGTCTTCACGAGGTGGCCCGGGCTCTGGGGATGGCCGCGATCGTGGAGGTGCATGACCGGACTGAGCTGGAAAGGGCGCTGGGATGTGAGCCGGATATAGTCGGGATAAATAACCGGGACCTGACTCATTTCACCGTAGACCTGAATACCACGCTGAAGCTGCGGAGGCTCGTCCCTGAAAATCTCTTGCTGGTCAGCGAGAGCGGCATTCATTCCAGAGACGACATCGTGAAGCTGCGGGATGCGGGCGTGAACGCCGTCCTTGTCGGGGAGGCCGTTGTGACCAGCCCCGATCCCGCTCGAAAGGTCCGGGAATTATTGGGTGAGGATGTCAACTGCAAACTCCAGGCGTCGGTGAGGCGAGGGCAAAGCCATGGTTAAGGTCAAGATCTGCGGAATAACGAACCTCGAGGACGCCCTGGCGGCGGTAAGGAGCGGCGCCGATGCCCTGGGCTTCGTGTTCGCGCCCAGTCCCAGGAGGATGACCCCGGGGGCTGTCAGGGAAATAGTGGAGAAGCTTCCTCCTCTCATCTGCAAGGTGGGGGTCTTCCAGGATATGGACGCCGATTCGATCAAGGAGACGCTGTCCTACTGTCACCTTGATCTGGCGCAGCTGCACGGCAGCGAAGGGCCCGATGCATGTGCCGCCCTTTTTCCCAGAGTGATAAAGGCCTTCACTGTGTCGACTCTTCCTCATACTGAAGACCTGAGCAGCTACCGCGTAGCCGCCTACATGCTGGACAGGGAAAAAGGACGGCGGCATACCCGCGCTTCAGAGGACGTCTGGAGGGCCGTCCGGAGTTTGCGAGATCACGGCCTCCTTATACTGGCCGGAGGGCTCACACCCGGGAATGTGAGTGAAGCGGTCAAGATTGCCAGACCGTATGCGGTAGATGTATCCAGCGGGGTGGAAAGCAGGCCTGGCAGAAAGGACCACGCCCGATTGCGTGCCTTCATAATATCAGCCAGGCGAGGTTCTAATGGAATCAACCTTGAAAACGCCTGATTCCCGGGGTCGGTTCGGACCCTACGGCGGCAAGTTCGTGCCGGAAGTGCTCATGCCCGCCTTGAGCGAGCTTGAGACAGCCTACGCGGAAGCGTGCGCCGATCCCGAATTTCTCAAGAGCTTCGACGATCTGTGCCGGGACTACGTCGGGCGCCCCACTCCTCTCTACCATGCCCGGCAGCTCTCCGAAAAGCTTGGCGGCGCCGGTATTCTGCTGAAGCGCGAGGACCTCGCCCACACAGGCGCACACAAGATCAATAATACCCTCGGCCAGGGGTTGCTCGCCCTGCGCATGGGCAAGAAACGCATCATTGCTGAAACCGGGGCGGGACAGCACGGGGTTGCGGCGGCAACCGTTTGCGCCATGCTGGGCCTGGGCTGCGTTGTATACATGGGCGAAGAAGATGTACACCGGCAGTCCTTGAACGTCTTCCGGATGAAACTCCTCGGCGCCGAGGTGCGAACCGTGTCAAGCGGCAGCCGCACACTCAAGGATGCGATAAACGAAGCGATCCGTGACTGGGTTACGAACGTGAGCACTACTCACTATATGCTTGGCTCGGTGGTCGGGCCTCATCCTTACCCCATGATCGTGAGAGACTTCCAGTCGGTAATCGGCCGGGAAGCAAGACAGCAGGTCTTGCAGGCATACGACAGACTTCCCGACATGATTATCGCCTGCGTTGGGGGCGGCAGCAACGCGATAGGCATCTTTCATTCGTTTGTGGGCGACCGCGAGGTACAGCTTGTCGGAGTGGAAGCAGCCGGCACCGGAACGGGCGACGGCGAGCATTCCGCCACGCTCTCCGAGGGTACTCCAGGAATCCTGCACGGAACGAGGTCCTACCTTCTCCAGGACGAGAATGGGCAGGTGAAGAACACACGCAGCATAGCGCCCGGCCTCGACTACCCCGGAGTCGGGCCGGAGCACAGCTATCTGAAGGATACCGGCCGGGCCCGTTACGTAGCGGTCACGGACAAGCAGGCCCTGGAAGGGTTCCGGCTCCTGGCCGGTACTGAGGGGATCCTGCCCGCGCTCGAACCCTCTCATGCCGTCTACTATGCGGCTCAGGTAGCGGCTTCGATGGGCAAAGACAAACTGGTACTGGTCAACCTCTCCGGCAGGGGCGACAAGGATATCGCCATCGTGGCTGACGCGCTGGGGGTAATCCTGTGAGCCGCATCGGGTCTCTTTTTGCCTCACCTGGCCGCAAGGCTCTCATCACCTATCTTACCGCCGGTTACCCCGACATCGGGACGACGCTGGAAATGGTCCCGCTGCTGGCTTCTTCGGGCTGCGACATAGTCGAACTGGGCATACCCTTCTCAGACCCCCTGGCCGACGGAGCCATAATTCAAAAAGCAGCCTTCCACGCTTTGAGGAACGGGGTCACGCCCGCCGAATGCATGAAGCTCGCAGGCAGGCTCAGCCGCCAGGTAGACGTGCCCCTGGTCTTCATGACCTATTTCAATCCCGTTCACAAATACGGAGTCGACGCTTTCTGTCGGGACTGCGCCGGGGCCGGGGTGAGCGGGCTTATCATACCGGACCTCCCGCCTGAAGAGAGCGAGGACGTCGAGCAATTTTCGAGGGACTGCGGCCTCGACCTGGTCTACTTGCTCGCTCCCACGAGCACGGAGAAACGCATAGACCTGGTCGCATCACGGTCTCGCGGGTTCATATATCTTGTCTCACTCACCGGCGTTACGGGCGCGCGCGAAACCCTGCCGGACGGACTGGAAAGCTTCGTGGCGAGAGTCCGTGCAAGGTGCAGCCAGCCTTTGTGCGTGGGCTTCGGCATATCCACCGCCGAGCAGGCGCGAAGAGTGGCGAGAATAGCCGACGGCGTAATCATCGGAAGCCGCCTGGTGCAAGTACTTGAAGCTCCAGAGCGCCTTACCCTGGTTCGCGATTTCATAAGCGAACTCAGGCATGCCCTGTCAGATGCGTGCCATTCCGAGCTTCCTGATGAGGAGGTCTCTATGTAAACGGGCGATTCCGCATTCAATGCTTGAAATAGAAAGCCACTTTGAGGAGGAGACAATGGACGCGACCAAGATTCTGCTGACGGAAAAGGAAGTGCCGACCAAATGGTATAACGTGCAGGCCGACTTGCCGGAACCTCTGCCGCCCCTGCGTCATCCGGCAACCAAGGAGCCGACGATACTGCCCCCTCCCCTTTTCTCATCCGCGCTGAATGACCAGGAGTTCAGCAAGGAACGCTGGATCGAGATACCGGAGGAAGTGCAGGAAATCTACAAACTGTGGAGGCCTTCGCCCCTCTACCGGGCCCACCGCCTGGAGAAAGCCCTGGACACGCCGGCGCACATCTACTACAAGTACGAGGGTGTGAGTCCCGCGGGCAGCCACAAGCTGAACACCGCCGTCGCCCAGGCCTACTACAACAAGAAGGAAGGCATCAAGCGGCTGGCGACCGAGACAGGGGCCGGCCAGTGGGGCAGCGCTCTTTCCCTGGGCTGCCAGTACTTCGGCCTCGAACTGAAAGTCTACATGGTCAAGGTTAGCTACGAGCAAAAGCCTTACCGACGCATAATGATGGAGACATGGGGTGCGAAATGCGTGCCCAGCCCGAGCCCTGACACTCAGATCGGGCGCAGCATACTCGAGAAAGACCCAAATAATACCGGGAGCCTGGGAATCGCGATCAGCGAAGCCGTTGAGGATGCCTTCGGACGCGACGATACCCATTATTCGCTTGGCAGCGTACTGAACCACGTGCTCCTGCACCAGACTGTCATAGGTCTGGAATCGATGAAGCAGATGGAAATGGCCGGCGAGTACCCCGACATGATAGTGGGATGTATAGGCGGCGGCTCGAACTTCGCCGGAATGTTCCTTCCCTTTGTGCGGGACAAGATCACGGGCAAGAAGCCCAAGCTCGAGATTATCAGCGTCGAGCCTACTGCCTGCCCCACTGTTACAAAAGGGCCCTATACCTGGGACTTCGGCGACGTCGCGGGAATGGCTCCCATAGCCCTGATGTACACATTGGGCCATTCCTTCGTCCCGCCTCCGGTCCACGCCGGCGGCCTGCGCTATCACGGCATGGCCCCGCTGGTCTGCCACCTGGTGAAACTGGGATTTGTCGATGCCAGGGCGGTAAACCAGATTGCGACCTTCCAGGCGGCCATACAGTTCGCCCGGTCCGAGGGGATCATACCTGCACCCGAACCCGCGCATGCCTTGAGGGTTGCCATAGACGAGGCCCTCAAGTGCAAGCAGGCGGGACAGAAAAAGACCATCCTGATCGCTTTGAGCGGGCACGGCCACTTTGACCTGGGAGCTTACGAGAAGTACCTTTCTGGCCAGCTGGAGGACTACGATTATCCGAAAGAGCTGGTGGAAGCGGCTCTGAAAGACCTGCCGCAGGTACCTGCCTGACAATCCCGCCAGGCAAATAGAAGGCGAGGCACGAGCCGGTTACCTTGTAGCCTTGTAGCCGTCTCTGCCTCGCCTTGCCACGCGCGCCGTCGAGGTTGCGTGAGAGATGTGAAGGATGGTAATATAGACACGTTCAATTGCCCTCAGACGGGAGACTGCCAATGGAACTGGTTGAGAAGATGCTTGCCGGCGATGAACGCGCTCTGGCGCGCCTGATAACGCTCGTGGAGCGAGATTCGAAAGAAGTAGCCCAGATAATGAGCGAGATATGTCATAAGACCGGACAGGCGTACTGGATTGGTGTTACGGGCCCGCCGGGAAGCGGCAAGAGCACGCTTGTGGACAGGCTCACGGCGGTTGCACGCAGCCGCGGGCTGACAGTTGGGATAATCGCTGTGGACCCTACCAGCCCCTTTTCCGGGGGCGCGGTTCTCGGTGACAGGATCCGGATGCAGCAGCACTACCTTGACACCGGCGTGTTTATTCGCAGTATGGCCACCAGGGGCAGTCTGGGCGGCCTTCCCCGGGCAGCGCGCAGAGTGGCCAAGCTCCTGGATGCATTCGGCAAAGACCTGGTTGTTCTGGAGACAGTTGGTGTAGGCCAGACTGAGCTGGATATAGTGGAGTCCGCGGACACGACGGTTGTGGTCCTGTACCCGGGAGGGGGAGACGCGATCCAGACCATGAAGGCGGGGCTCATGGAGATCGCCAACATATTCGTTGTTAACAAGGCCGACCGTCCGGGCGCGGACCAGGTTGTCGCTGAACTTGAAACCATGCTGTCCCTGAATGTAAGGAACTCTGACTGGCGCGTGCCCGTGCTTACCGCACAGGCAGTCAATAGCGTGGGAATCGAGGAACTCTACGGCGCCATCGACGACCATCGCAGGATGCTCGAATCAACGGGGCAGCTTGCAGTCCAGCGCCGCGGGCAGCTGAAGAAGGAGCTTATCCAGGCAATCGAACAAGGAGTCAGCGAACGCCTGGAGAGGCTCATGCGCAGAGATGACAATCTGGCGCAGCTACTGAACAAAGTGGGGAGCGGGGAAATCGATCCATACGCGACGGCGCAGGAGATTCTCACCAACCCCGTAATTTTCAAGAAATGGCTTTCCCGGTTGGAGGTTTAGCTGAGCTCGATA
>JACUUS010000099.1 GCA_014859215.1 Dehalococcoidia bacterium
CGAGACCCAGCTGGAAACCGACCGCCGCATAGTCCGCAAGAGGATACAGCGTCTAAGAGACGAAATCGAAGCTCTAAGGAAGCACCGGGCGCTCTACCGGCGCCGCCGCAGTGAGCGGGGAATCCCTGTAATCGCCCTCGTCGGGTACACAAACGCGGGAAAGAGCACGTTGCTAAACGCTCTCAGTGACGCCGGTGTTCTTGTGGAAGACAAACTTTTCGCCACCCTGGACCCGGTTACCCGCAGGCTGGTCCTGCCTGGAGGGAAGGCGGCGCTTTTGACTGACACAGTCGGCTTTATACAGAAACTGCCGCCTACCCTGATAGCCGCTTTTAAGGCCACACTCGAAGAACTGGCCGAGGCCGACCTCTTGGTGCATGTCATAGATATTGCAAGCAATACCGCTTTCCAGCAAGCTGAAACGGTGGAGCAGGTGCTTGGTGAGCTTGGCCTGGCCGAGAAGCCGAGACTCGTCGCCTTGAACAAGATCGACCTGCTCGGGGGAGACATCGAGCCAGGTGGTGAGAACAAAGTCCAGAGCTACGTTGAGCAGATCGGGGCGAGGGTAAGGACCGGGGCGCTAATCTCAGCGTCAAGGAGCTGGGGTCTCAAGCGGCTGCTCGAACTTATCGCGGATGCCCTCGAAACGTCATCAGCTCGCAGCCTCGCAGACCGCGCTTCGGCCGCTCCTTAGCTCAGGCCCAGGCAACGGGGCAAAAGTCCTCCGCTGGAGACGCGCCCCCAGGCCACAGCGACCCTGCCTTGTCAAAGCAATTCCGCTTCCTGTAGAATGACCCTGGGAGGTTCGATGAAGGTACGCAAAGCGGTCATTACCGCCGCGGGATGGGGTACGCGGTTCCTGCCGGCTACAAAGGTGCAGCCAAAAGAGATGCTGCCCCTTGTAGACAGACCCGCTTTACAGTATATCATCGAGGAAATCGCCGCCTCGGGAATCGAGCACGTTGTCATTGTCACAGCCTCTGGGAAACAGGCTATTGAGAACCACTTCGACCGTTCCTTTGAACTGGAGCATTTCTTGAAACAGAAGGGCCATTCGCAGCTTCTGCACGAAATTCAAGCTATCTCCCAGCTTGCGGATATCTGTTACGTCAGGCAAAGCGAACAGCTCGGTCTCGGCCATGCGGTGTTGATTACGGAGCGCTGCGTCGGAAACGAGCCTTTCGCGCTCTTTCTGCCCGATGATATTATACGAGCGGACGTACCGGCTATAAAGCAACTGCTGGATGTATACGACCGCTATGGATGCTCCGTCGTGGCCGTTGAACCGGTTGCCCGGCACGATACCGCTTCCTACGGAATCATTGAGCCAGAACATGTCGAGGAACGTATTTTCCGTGTTCTCGGGCTCGTGGAAAAGCCCGAACCCGAGAAAGCGCCGTCCAACCTCGGAATAGTTGGCAGGTATATCCTCACGCCCGAGATTTTCGCGATGCTCAGGAAGACGCCTCCTGGCAAGGGCGGAGAGATACAGCTTACAGACGGCTTGCGTTTATTGCTCGACGACGAGCCTGTATTTGCCTGCGCGTTCCAGGGCAGAAGGTTCGACACCGGTACGCCCCTCGGCCTCCTTCTTGCCAGCCTGGAGATGGCACTGGACAGGCCCGACCTGAGGGACAATCTCATGGCGTACCTCCGAAGTCTCGAACTGTACAGCAAGTAATCCCGCCCGGATATGCCTCACCATGGCCTCTCTTTCAATAGAAATCTACGACTCCTCTTTTTTCTGGAGGTGGGGTTAACAGGGCTGTAAAGAAGTCAGGTTGACTTCCGCTCCAGACCTGGCCTACGATTTAACCAAAGTACCGGTACATTAGTGCAGACATGAGCACGTTAAACCTTATGGCAGCAGAGTCATGGTAAGCGGAAGTAGTGTAAATGAAAGGCGGACTCCAGTTATTGTTGCGAGGTCGCTCGCGTTAGCATGGATTCTGCTGTCCCTGCTTGACGCGGTTCTAACCTATGTCTGCCTTCAGAACGAAGCCAATGTAGAAGGCAATCCATTCGCCCGGGGACTGCTCGACTTCAACGAGGCTCTTTTTTACGGGGCCAAAGTCCTGGTCACGGGTGGGATAGGACTTGGTTTCTGGTGGCTGGCCGGCAGGACCACCCATCATAAACCGATGATAGGCTGTCAGGTATTCCTCATTTTGCTCTTCACTGCCGTGCTGGTCAATAATCTGCTCCATCTTTAGAAGATACCGCTTTTCAATCATCTTCATCCGTCGGAATGAAATCACAGCTTATCTGATGAAGATTCGCCGTCCGCCTGAACTTCTGGGCTACCTCCTTGGTTTCCTGCAGGAGGGCGTACACATCCGTATCGCTCAGGTCCTTTGACAGCGTACTTATCGGGTTTTCGGAGAGTCGCTCGTTCTTGAATACCTCCAGCAGCCTCTTAATACTCTCATCATTCTCACCCTTTTCCACTGTGGATTCGGACCTCTCTTCAGTCTGGACCAGTCCTTCTGACTCGTTTTGAACGACGCCTTCCTCACCTGCTTCTTCATCAGGGATTGTCGCTTCCAGTACGGGTGAGGGCATATCCTCGTCTGAACTGCCAACAGGCATTCCCTGGGCAGCGGCTTCCTCCGATTTGGTTGTGACATCCTGCGGCGCCCTGCCCCGATCCTCGTCAGATGAATCACTGTCGAGCCCGACAAGCACCGGCGGCAAGTCCGGTTTTGCCCCCTCTGCGACCGGCTCAACAAAGCCAGCCTTCTTACGCGCAAGGAAATCTCCTACAGGGTCCGCCTCCAGGAGGGCGTCATCCTCCTTCCGTCGGGAGAGAACACGCAGATACCTCGCCAGAATACCGGCACCCGGCAGGCCGGGTTGTGCTCTTCCCATATTCTCACCCCCTTCCACTTACATAGCGGGAATCGATGAAAAAATCTTATCGGCCATGATAGGCACGGTTACAAGTCCAAAGCCGGACAAGCCCAGGGTTATGCCGACATAACCGAGCATTTTGTGAAACCCCGAGCCTTCCGCGGCCTTGACGGCGAAGGCGGTAGTTACCGACAGCACAAGGATGCAGGGCATGGTCAGGGTTTCAAGCAGGTACACATTCTGGAAATTGAAGCTGAATACTTCCAGTGCTCTAACCTGCGCCTCGGCGACCGCTTCGTTGTACACACCTGCCACGATGTCCCCGAACATGATGATGACCTGGACCACGAACACAAGCAGGGCGATCAACGCTGCGTGCATGGCGAAGGCGAGAAAAGTGAAGGATGAAGATACCTGGCCTCGCCTCGCGCGGAGGAAGTCAAGTGTCATAGCCAGCATCGAGGAACGGGCCCCCACCTCTTCCGGGTCGCCGCCGAGCCTTGTAGCGTCGTGAAACATCTTCACGCTTCTGTAGATAGTCTCGCTTCCCGTTTCCAGAGAGAAGCGCTGCCAGCACACCTCAGGCTTTAACCTGGAATCAAGCCTCGAACGAAGCCGCTTGACATCCCCGGCCAGATTCGAAGTCGACCTCATGTCAACCCTCTCCAGTGCATTTGAAACGGTAATGCCTACAGCCGAGGCAATATTGCCCAGCGAGCGCAGGAAGGTCGCTATATCACCGTCTTTTTTCTTGACCTGCTGCTCGAATAATATTCCGGCAAAACCTATCGGGACCAGGAACAGAGATACTATAATCAATCCCCAACCCAGGCCCGCGCCAGACGCGAGAATGAGCAAGAAGCACACAAGAGCGCAGGGCAACAGGAGCCTCGTAAGCCAGGTAACCCTGTTGTACCCCGGGCACTTCGTTGCAGGGGCATGCACCCGCACCTCCTTTGGGGCTATCCTGTGTATCGCCCATGCTCCGAGGACAGCGACGCAGATTGTGACACCGACCAGGGTCACAGTGAAGGACGTAGCGACCGGATAGATAAGCATGGCGATAGCCGCGACCATAACGATAAGCGCCGCGGAAACGATCAGGGCCGCATAACCCTCTGTCCACTTCCGGACAGACTCTACCCCACGCTCGTACTCATTCTCAAAAGCCTGCGCCTGGATCTTTGCTTCCTGAGCAAGGAAATCAGCCTCAGTCTCACCCGAACCCAGTGAGCTCGCCAGTCTTAACAGCAGGCTCTTGGCGGGCTCTTCTTCTGCCGACTCTCCCACCATGCGGCAGGCCACCGCATAGTCGTAGCGCATTTGCTTCGCCAGGCTGTGTATTTCCGCGAAATACCTGGCAGAGGTACAGGAAAGCTGGCTGGCAAAGGCGAAGATCTGGCTGCGCGGAATCCCGGCAGCGGCGATTGTTGACATGTAGGCGAGCTGATAGAAAAGGTCATAAGTCAGGTATTCGGCGTCCTTAGAGCCGTTCTTGCTCTTGTTTGCCTTGCTTTCGCTCTTGTTAGAAGAGCCCTTCCCGGCCAGCCATTCCGAGAACTTTGAGAAGTTCATAGAAATCGCTTACTCCCTTGTCTATGTGCAGTTTCTCCAGGATCCTCTTGCGCCTCTCTACCTGATCGTAGATTTTCCATTTCTGGGCCGGCGGGATACCCCGCCTAATGGCTATTTTCTCCTCAAGCAAGTAACTGTTTCGTTTCCCGACGAAATCGAACGTATCCGTGGCCGGGTCCCATCGAAACACTTCCACGTAGGAAAACGTATTGGATACCGAGTCATACCCGACGATCTCATTAACGCTGGTCGCCCGGCGCGCCTTCTTGCCGCTGGCTAACTTGACCGCGTTCTGGCAAACGACAACGTTGAGGTTGTCCATGTAGGTCTTGGGAACATTAATCGGATGGCCCGTAAGACGCTGGATCAGTTTCTCCACGTTTGACGCGTGGAAAGTGCTCATTACCTGGTGCCCGGTCTGCATCGCTCCGAAGGCGATATTCCCTTCCTCGCCGCGAATTTCCCCCACGATTATCACATCAGGGCGCTGCCGCAATGCAGCTTTCAGCAGTTCAAACATGCTCACGTGCGCGCCTTTTTCCCCCGGAGCAGGGTTCTTGGAAACCTCGCGTATCCAGTTGGCGTGCGGCACCTGGAGCTCCGGGGTATCCTCGATGCTCACTATCTTGTGGTTCTGCGGCATGAACGTGGTCAGGGCATTCATAAGCGTTGTTTTACCGGACGCCGTCTCCCCGACTACAAAAACGTTCATCCCGTCCTCTATTACCATGGACAGATATGCAGCCATCTCGTAGTTCAGGCTTCCGAACTCGATGAGCTCCATAATGCTGAGCGGGACCTCGCTGAATTTCCTGATAGTGAAGTTGCTGCCCCGCCGTGATACTTCTCGCCCGAAGACGATATTTATTCTCGAACCGTCCGGCAGGGTCGCGTCCACGATAGGACTCCGTAACGTGACAGGCTTTCTTATTTGCTCGGAGAGCCGCAGGACGAAGTCGTCGATATCTTCATGAGATTCGAAGACGATGGCTGCCTGAGCGCTCTTGAAAATCTTGTGCTCGAGAAATATGGGCCCAATTCCGCTGCAGCTTATGTCCTCTATATACGGGTCGCTGATCATCGGTTCCAGAATGCCCATACCGACTTTGTCCCTGATGATCATGTATTTGAGGGCTTCCATCTGACCGGCTGTTACGTGAATCTTCTCTCTGTCATTCCTGGATTTCCCGTTCACAGCCCTCGCAAGCTGGAGCTTCAAGGTCGTACTGGTATTACCATTGCGGTGAACTGTGCATACCTTCTCTACGAGCCTGGTGAGCGCCTCCGTCCGGTCCTTGTCTGTTTCCCTCTCCATGAGGCCGACAGCTTCGTCCACAAGTCTTCCCTCAACTTCCGGCAGTACTATGCTCAGGTCCTGAGTAAGACAGGGCTCTACAGATATATAGTTCGGCCTGCCGCCAGAGGGGGGAGTGTAGACATGGATGAATACCCCGCCGCCTACCGGATAGATAAGGTTATAGTACGGCTGTTCGCTGTGTGCCCGTTTAAGCTCCGTTCTGTACTCGGGAACAGGTATCTCGTCTACCGGGAGCCGGCAGAGATAGTCCCATAAATGCCTGTTTTCCCGGCATGCTTCCTGCAAGAGCTCAGGCAGCAAACGGTATAGTTCGTCCTTATCGCCCGGCTTGCGCCGCGTAGAACCCGGGTCTTTCTGCTGGTAGGGTAACAGGGTTCTCGGCATCGCAACCTCTAGGCTCTAGCTTTGGAGTACGGTATCACTCTTATGCCCAGGCCCGGTTCAACGTCGAAGGAAACGATGTTACCTGTATTCATTTCGGCGCCCCGCACCTTTGCCACCTCCATAATCTTTATCATCTTGCTTCCCATCGTCTCTATGCGCATCCTGAGATGCGCATCGCACATGGCGCCAAGCCGGACCATTACATTTTCATCAAACGCATAGCTGTGCGCCACACATATGATGCTCATACCCTGGCCGCAAAGCACCTTGCAGTCCTCGAAAAAGGTCAGCACTTCCTCAATCGAGGCGTGAGTTACGTAATATGTTATGGAATCTACCACTGCGAGGTCGATCCCCTTGTTTGCGCACATCGAGAGCAAGGGCATCAGTCCCGAGCTCAAACTCCTCCTTGTCTTTTTGGCATCCAGCGGATAAACCCGAAGCTTTGAAAGCAGGAGATAATCGAGTATGTCGAGATTGAGGCTCTGCATCTGGGAGACAAGACTCTTGACAGTATTCTCGGTGGTAAACACCATGGCAGAAAGGCCGCTCCTGAGCGAGCCCCAGACCAGTTGCTGGGTAAGGACGGATTTGCCGGCATCGGCCTGGCCTTCAACAAGGCTCAAGGACTTAGCAGGTATTCCGCCGCCCATTTTCTTGTCAAGTTCATTATTCCCCGTGGAGATTACTTTCCTCGGCCTGGTTGCTTCCATGAATAGCTCCTAACCCTGAAATTGCTTTGACGCTACTACCCCTGACGGGGTGGATATTATGACCTGGTTTACTGTGCCGGTCGCCGGTACAGGATCGAGGTCAAGCATGAGCAAGGCCGCCTCGCCCGGATTCAGAATGCCGGGCTCGAAAACCTCGGGCCTGGACAGTGAAGTATCTGTATAAATTGCAGCTACGGTCCACTCGCCATTTACGGGCTCGCCGCCGGCATAGCTGAGCGAACTGATGTGGAGAGCTCCCGCCTCGTCGTAATGGGAAACGATAATATCCCACTTATGGAAATCGGCGAGCCGTACCTCGCCGCGATTGTGTACAAGCACCTCCACAAGGCCGTCCCGCATCTCGGCACCGTTGACCCGAATATCAGTCCTTGACACCTCGACTGCGGTGTTCACCATCTCCTTCCAGGACTCCGCGCCCGAATCCACCGCGCCGATGGAAACCATCGACCAGGTAAGGACCGCTGTTATCATCAGCGCCAGCACAAACAGAGTGACAAGTGCGTTGCTCATTGTCCCTACATGCTGAAATAGTAGTCATCAGAAACCCCGTTCGGAATAAGCATCTTGATCCGGTACTCTCCCGGCGGGAGGGGAGTGTCATGACTGATGTCGATCTTGATAGTCGTTGCCGTCCTCCAGGAAGTCCCATTTTCTATCGCATAGTCCCATTGTGGAAGTGAGGCTTCCGCATAACTGGCGTGGGGAATCCAGGCCCACACCGTGTCCTCAGATTGCAGGAAGATATCCGATGAGCCGATATCCACAACCGTCTCAGATCCTATATTCTTGACCCAGAAAAAGATCTCGAAATATCCGTTTGAGTTAACGTCCTGCCATGCTCCCGACTGGTCAAGCTCGCCCGTCGCATGGATTATCTTGACCTGGGACCGCATCCGTTCGCTCATGAGGGCCGACGCGCTTCCGAGTGCTCCGCTGGAGCTTGTAATAGCAGGGTAAACCGCGTTGATGACAAGGGTCACGCACACTACCGCCGCGACTATTAGCATGATGGTACTCAGTACCTTATCCATTCTTGCCCTTCCCGTCGGCGGGTCTGCCTTCCGCAAGCATGGAGAGTACAACCGATTCAAGCGCGTTCTTGCGGTATCGCAACAGGCTGTCGAGCTCGATCAGCAGCTGAATACCCGCCGATGCAGAAATGGATGTATTCTCGCAAACCGCTTGACCGTCGTCCGAGCACAGTTCAACCAGCAGCAACAGTGTGTCTTTTAGTCGCCGGGACAGGTTGCCTGTAATATCGTAAATTTCAATCAGTTTGCCGATCTGGTCCCGTCCAATTTCCCGCATAGCGCGAGATAGCCACTGGGCCAGAACAGAGACGGTGAGAAGATCAAGAGCCTTCCTGTCCCCGTGTTCAAAGTCCGCATATCCTGCAAGATCAGAGACCGAACTACCCTTGAGCGGCTTGTCGGCAAAGTCAGTACCGGAGTCGGTTCCATGCAGCTCGCTACCTGCCCCCGGTGATTTTTCAGGTCCGGCCTGAGACAGGGCGACGTTATCCATCGCCGGCGCCAGACCGGGACTGCCATCCCCGCTGGCCAGGTACTCTTTTATATCCAGGAGCACAGCCTTGATCTGGCTCTTCAGCACCTTCAATTCTTCTTCAAGCGCGTTGATTCGCTGTTCCATGCCGTTACTCCTGTTTTAGCCCTTTGAGATCGCTGCCAGTGTAACCTGGCAGCGATCTCCCGCCACACTTCCCATCCGCTTCTTTAATTCAGGTCCATAACCGGGTCAAGCCTGCCGGGAAGGGTCCTCTCCATGATCAGAGAAG
>JACUUS010000100.1 GCA_014859215.1 Dehalococcoidia bacterium
ATGATAATGACAGTCTTCACCGTCTTGACCCGTCTTGGCCCATAACTTGAGGATCAAGTTATAGTTCACAGGCTGGGGGTCCTTCGCCAATAACGCTCCTCGGGTAAGATCTTGGTCTTCTTTGCCCAGATGAGAAGAAGGTGTTTTTCCAACTCAGCATTGACTCCAATAATAAATAAAGGCCTTGTGGCTCGCCAGGCAACCCTCAAGGCTTCACTAATGTAGGCCGGGCACAGGGATTTGCGAAGTGGCCGGATATCTGGACTGTGTACTGTGGATAATCTCCTAAAACCTCCAGCTTCTTCCTTTACGATACTTCCGCAAATTATAACACAAGGCACTTGCCAGGTTGAGTCTTGTTTCCACGAACTTGGGGAAATGACGCGGGAAGGCGTGCAGGGCGAACGCCCCGCCCACCGCCGCCTTCAACCCTCATCCCAACCTTCTCCCGATCTCGGGTGAAGGAGAATTGCCTTCGCCCGCCGCAGTGGGAGAGCCAGGGTAAGAGAATCTACACCACCATCTCCTTCAGGTCCGGCGCGACCTGGAGCTTTGCCCCGGTCAGGGCCTGCACGTCGGCGGCGGTCCAGCCGGGGGCTGTCTCTTTCAGCAGAAGACCGGACGGCGTGACCTCCATGACAGCGAGATCGGTGACTACCAGGTCCACGCATCCCTTCGAGGTGAGGGGCAGGGTGCAGTCCTTGAGTATGCGCGATTTCCCGTCCTTCGTGGTGTGCGCCATGGTGACGATCACCCTCTTCGCGCCAAAGGCCAGGTCCATGGCGCCGCCTATGATGCCGCCCTGGGGGCCGCCCGTGTTCCAGTTCGCCAGGTCCCCCTTCTCCGAGACCTGGAGGCCGCCCAGTATGGCGGTCATGCGGCCGCCCCTTATCATGGCGAAAGAGGTGAGAACATCGAATATCGCCATGCCCGGCGCCGGCACCCAGAACCTCCCTATCGCGTCGTGGTAGTGAAAGTCCGCCGATTCCTTGTCCGTGGAGGGGACAAGGGGACCGTAGCCGATCGCCCCGTTCTCGGTATGGAATATCACGCCCGGATCGGCATAATCGGCGACCAGGTTGGGCATGCCGAACCCCAGGTTGACGTAGTCGCCGCTTTTCAGCTCCCGCGCAGCCCTCTTTGCTATTTCGGTCCTGTCCAAACGCTGCTTCATTTCAAGACTCCTTCTAGCCCCACATCAGTTTGCGCGCCGGCTCGATCTCATAGAGCGC
The DNA here is from genome assembly GCA_014859215.1 of Dehalococcoidia bacterium. Classification (GTDB taxonomy): domain Bacteria; phylum Chloroflexota; class Dehalococcoidia; order SZUA-161; family SZUA-161; genus Kmv37. The sequence goes on from JACUUS010000100.1 coordinate 1,233, forward strand.
GTACACCACTTCCTTGAGCTTGCGGTCCGTGCCCAGACCGTCCTCCGGTATCTTCACCACGCGGTCCACGAAGATACCGGCGGTGACCACGTTCTCGGCGTCGATCTCGCCGGGCTCTACTATCTCGTCCACCTCGGCGATGGTAAATTTCGCCGCCATCGCCATGACCGGCTGGTCTCCCCGGAATACCCCCTTGTAGATGAGGTTGCCCAGCTTATCGGCTTTGCGCGCCCGGATGAAGGCGTAGTCAGGCTTGATCGGCTTCTCGAAAATGTACTCCTGGCCTTCAATCACCCTCTTCTCTTTTCCATTCTCGATCACCGTGCCCACGCCCACGGGATTGTAGAAGCCGCCCATGCGGACCGCGCCGGCATACAGCCTGGACGACATCGTGCCTATGGTCGTCTGCTCGATCTCCAGGCCGTTGTTCACGTATTCCTCGACGAAGGCGATCCCGCCCAGGTGGGGTATGCCCACGACAGGCGTTATCAGCTTCTTCATCTGGGGAAGGAGCACCGCCGGCATGACGGCCGTGTCCTCGCCGAAAATCATGGGTATGAAGCAGTGGGTGATAACGGTGAGGTCCCTGGTCCCCTTCCTTTTCAGGGCGGCTATCAGGTTCTGGGCAGTCGCCGCTATCGCCCAGGAATCCATGGCGATGGAAGCGCCGTCCGGGATGTCGGCGACCGCTTCATCGAGACTGCGGCAAATCTTGTTCACGATGGACACCTCCCGCGAAAGATGATAAGTCCGGCTGACTGAGAGTTGATAGAGCGAGGCTTCTCGCAGGAACTTCCCCTGCGCTGTTTGCGCGCGAAGCATACCAGAAGCCCTGCCGAAGGTCAAGGCAAACGTCCCGGATTCTTGAGAACAAACAGGGCTGCGAGAACCGGTATCCGGCCTACCCGCCGGTGCCTGGATGCCGGGAGGATACCGCTGTCAGTCCTCGAATATGGCGACCACGCGGGTCCAGCCCGCGCTTCCACCGGCCAGCTTGACGGGGAAGCAGGCGACCTTGAAGCCGAACGGCCGGGGGAGCAGGTCCAGGTTGGCGAGCTTCTCGATGTGACAGTATTCTTCCTGGATGCCCGCGTAGTGAGCTCCCCAGAGGATGCTCCTGTCCCCTGTTCGCCCGAACTCTTCCCTGATGGCCCAGAACGGCCGGTCCCATCCCCAGGCGTCAATCCCCATCACCCTCACCCCCTGCCCGATCAGCCAGAGGGTGGAATCCCCGGTCATGCCGGAACCGGCTTCGAAATACTCCGCGCTTCCCCACAGCTTGTCGGCCCCCGTCTGGAGCAGCACGATGTCCCAGGGCTTGAGCCTGTAATCTATCCGCGCCAGCTCGCTTTCCAGGTCCTGGACGGTTATGCCCGAGCCGCGCGGCTTGTGTCTCATATCGAGCATGACGCCGTCATGGAAGAACCATTCAAGCGGCATCTCGTCAATGGTCCTCGCCCTTTTCCCTCCGCAAACGGTACTGTAGTGCCACGGCGCGTCGACATGCGTCCCGGCGTGAGCGATGATATTGACCCTGTCATTGGCCCAGCCCAGCCCGCCGGGCAGATCATCCCCGCTGCACTGGAAGAACCGGGACATCACCTTTACGCTGTCCCTGTGCGCTTCATGGACGACGCTGACAGGAAGGGGTTCGCTCGGGGACATTTCGAGGGGAACACTGAGGTCAATGATCGCGGGCATGGCCTGCCTCCTGTTGCTTTTCAACGCTCTTGACCGGGTTGTTGTGAAAGATTACGGCCCCGGGCTGCGGTTGTCAACTTCCGCGCGCCGGAAGGGCCTGCGATATATATGGTCACGTCATTTGCGAGGCCGTCCGCCGGAGGCCTGCCGGAGGCGGACAACGCGGCAATCTCCCCGCCATTGACACGCGGACGTTTACTCTGTTCCTGCTCGACCCGACGCGGTCGGGGCGAGGAATCTCACGCCGGTCTCAGGACACGGCTGAAGGCGTCCCGCCGGGACGCCGCTACAGGCCCCCTCCCACTCATTACCCCGAAAATAGCTCGCTGCGTCGGTTCAGACGCTGGCGTAAACCCTGTTTTCATACCTGGTGGTGCTGGTTGGCCAGCATGATAGATTGCGAGGCCGTCCGCCGGAGGCCTGCCGGAGGCGGACAACGCGGCAATCTCCGCATGCAGCGCCAACGACGTCCGTCCTTCTGCAGGATCGCAGGTCGAATTTGACAATGCAACTCTGTTTGGTTACCATCTCGCTTGAGACAAAAAGTGCCCAGGAGATGACTCCACGATGGCAGAAACAATGGAGGTCCCGGTCTCTCTGCTAAAGAAGATTGCCGAAGCTGCTCGAGCCTTCGAGGAGCTCGAAGATGAGCTGGAGGACTACCTCCTCGCTTCCGATAGCGAACTCATAACCGGATTGCGGCAGGCACGGGCCGACCATGTCTCCGGCAAGGTGCGTCCGCTGTCTGATCTGAAGGCTGAGCATTGTACCGAGTAGTAACCACTCGGCAGTTTGACAATGATTTCAGACAACTGGACAACGATACGGCTTCTCGCGTAATCTCAAAGGCCGAGTGGCTCAGCAACCATCCCGAATCTCTGCGATTTCCTCTCAAACACGTCCCCTCCGACCTCAAAGGCCTGCACAAGTATAGAATAGGTGACTATCGCTTGCTCCTCTGGGTAGACCACGATAAGCAGGTCCTGACATTGTATGCCGTTAAGCATCGAAGCTCCATATATAAGAACCTGTGATCGCTACCTGTTCTCTCCCAAATCCCTTCAGCCTCCCCAAACGGCAAGTACCTTGAGACCGTCGAACAGCGTCACTCCAGCGCGCCCGCGATGAGCAGATCGACGATCTCCTCGTCGGTCATTCCCAGGACCTCTTTCAGCACGTACTCGTTGTGCTCTCCCATGCAGGGCGCGGGCATTGTAAGCTCGACAGGTGTCTTCGAGAACCTGTAGGGCGGGGGCTGGTAGATGTGCGGCCCGATCTCGGGGTGATCAAGTATCCAGTGAGTGCCGCGGTGGTTCAGCTGTGCGTCCGCCACTAGGTCCTGGCCGCTGGAGACCATCCCGGCGGGCACTCCCGAGGACTGGAGCAGGTACATGAGCTCGCGAAGCTCATAGTTCACGGTCCACTGCTCCACGAGGGCGTTCAGCGCGTCCTCGTTATCCTTGCGTCCCTTCAGCGTCGTAAACCTCTCATCCCTGGTCCAGTCGGGACTGCCCATCACCTTGCACAGGCTCTGCCACTCCTCGTCCGAAGTCACCGCTATGGCGCACCATTTCTCGCCCTCTCCTTTGCACCGGTATACAGCGTGGGGCGCGGCGTTGACCGCGGTGTTGCCTGCCCGTTTCGCCACCCGTCCGTTGAGAATATAGTCCATCACCAGGGGAGAGAGAAACTGGACGCTGCATTCAAGCTGGGACAGCTCGATGTACTGCCCCTTCCCGGTCCTCTTGCGGTAAATGAGCGCCGCGATAAGCGCCGACACCATGTGCGGGAAGGTGACGAAGTCGCTGTAGGCGCCGAACGGCACCGCGGGCTCCCCGTCCGGCCAGCCGGTGATCTCGCTGAAGCCGCCCAGAGATACGCCGGCCATTCCATGCCCCGGCATGCCGCTGTAGGGGCCGGTCTTCCCCTGGAGCGCGGTCGCGACGTGGATCAGGTCAGGCCTGTCCCTGCTGAGAGCGGCGTAGTCGAGGCCCCACTTCTCCATGTTCCCCGGCAGGTGGGCATCGGCCACCACGTTCGCCCAGTCGCGGACAAGCCTTCGGGCGACCTCCTGCGCCTGCGGCAGCTTCAGGTTGAGACTGAGCCCGTACTTGCTGTCGTTGTAGAGGGTGAAAAAGGCGCTGCGGTTTAGGCCCGCCTGGAAGTCCTTGTAAGGATAGGAGACCCTGGTCAGGTCGGGCCGCGCGGCGGACTCGACGTGGATGACCGTGGCGCCCATGTTCGCCAGGAACTTGGTCGTGATGGGGCCGACGCCGAGCCAGGTGAAATCGGCTATCCTCACGTCTTCGAATATGCGTCTCGCCGCCATGTCTCAGTCCTCCACGGATGCTGGCTAGATCACGGAAGCTTCAGCCAGCGTGCGTACCTGCTCGCCGGAAAGCCCGAGCTCTGCGTAGACCTCCCGGTTGTGCTCGCCAATAAGGGGGGCCCGCCTGGAAATTCCGCAGGACGCCCCGGTGCTCTTGTAGGGGATGCCGGGATAGATCACGGTCCTGCCGAGCTCGGGATGCGGCACATCCGCCCAGAACTGCCTGGCCTGAAGCTGCAGGTTTTCCGCAAGGTCTTTCGTGGTGCTGGCCGGGTAGAGGATGATGCGTCTCTTGAGCGCGCCTTCGTAAAGCTCGGCCTTCGTCTTGCGCATGAAGAACTCCTTCAGCGTGCCTTCCTGCGCGTCAAGCTCCTCCTGTGTAAGGGACCAGAAGTCCACCTTCGTCGCCCAGTCCTCCGGCGTCCAGCCCGCCCTGTCCGCGAAGGCTCCCAGCATCCCCTCTTCGGCAAGCCACCCGATCAGGGCAGGCATGGAGATGGAGGCAAGCTGGCCGCCTGCGATGAGGAATGCTACATGGCCGTCCTTGCAGGGGAATGCAATGCGCGCGATGGGGCCGCCCATGCGGCGGGTGGAGCCGCCGCGGAACATGTTGAACTGCATCATGTCCCAGAACTGGACCACGCTCATGAGGGTCCAGACGACCGCTTCCTGCATGGAGACGTCAACGTGCTGTCCCTCGCCGGTGAATTCACGGTGGTAAAGCGCGGCGAGTGTGGCCGAGGCGGCGTGGCTCCCCGCGTGAAGGTAGGCCTGGGGGAAGCTGATGCGGCATGGCGGCCGGTCTTCATCGCCGGTGACAAACACCTGTCCGCCCAGCGCCCAGCCCACGAGGTCGGGGCCTTTCCAGTCCCGGTACGGTCCGGTCAGGCCAAAAGGGGTGATGGAGGTGAGAACAATGTCCCTTCTGGTTTCCGACAACGCGCCGTAGCCAAGGCCGAGGTCGTTCATGTAACCGGGGGCGAACGACTCCACCACGGCATCCGCCGTTTTCACCAGTTCGAGGAAGAGCTTCCTGCCGTCAGCCGAATGGAGGTTGAGGGTTATGCCCCTCTTGCTGGTATTATAGGCCCACCAGTACAGGCTCTTCTCAGGGTGAGGATGGTTGTCGTAAAAGGGACCCAGCCGCCTGGCGGGGTCGCCGCCCGGTCTCTCGACCTTGATAACGTCCGCGCCGAGATCGGCGAGTATCTTCCCGCAGTAAAGGCCTTTCTCGTCGGCCAGGTCGAGCACCCGAAAGCTGTTCAGCATCCCTTTGTCAGGTTCAATGCTCATTCTCCGCCCTCCGCTGCTATGCGCTCTCCAACCGGGCGAGATGCGGCCGCGCGCGCTACACTCGACTGTGAAATTTTGAACCAGAGAGTAGAGGATTTGCCCGTCTTTGTCAAGCACAATCCAGGTTGACTTAACCGCATCCCTGCGCGAAAGAATATGCATGCACGTGTCCCTGCACGAGTCCACTCAAATTGACTCCTGTGCTAAAATAATAGCCACTTTGGTAAAGAGAATGCCTGTCTGCTGCCCGGCTCTCGCGGACTCACCCATCCTGTGCTAGCCACCGGCCTTTTTTCAGACCCAATTTCCATAGTGGAGGAGCTATAGGTTGAACAAGGTATTCCAGACTTTTGATGAGGCGGTAGCCGATATCCCCGACGGCGCTTCTATCGGGATGGACTCCTGGGCTATCGCCGTCACACCGCAAAACCTGATCCACGCCCTGAGAAGGAAGGGCGTGAAAGACCTGACGATCGTAACCCACTGCCTGATTCCCGTGATATGGCCCGAGGACAAGGCCGTCAGCCCCTCGGTCCTCCTGCCCCAGGTGAAGAAGGTGATCACCAGCGTGGTCGGCATCCAGCAGCTGGGTGCGGGTGCGTTTCTCCAGGAGCATATTGAACGCGGACTGGAGGTGGAGCTTACCAGCACGGGCACACTGTCGTCGAGGCTTTACGCGGGCGCTGCCCGGCTCGCGGGCTTCTATAATCCCGTTGGCGTGGGTACGGTCCTGGAAGAGGGCAAGGAAAAGAGGGTGTTCGACGGCATGGAGTATCTCCTGGAGAAGCCGATAAGGGTGGACTACGCGTTCATAACGGCGCACAAGGCCGACGGGATGGGGAATCTGGTTTACCAGGGAATCTGCCGCGGGGACCATCCCATGATGGCGATGGCCGCCGACGTGACCATCGCGGAGGTGGACCGGATTGTCGAAACGGGTGAGCTGGATTCCGAGAGTATCGTGACTCCGGGCATCTTTGTTGACCGGATTGTCGAGATTCCGGAAAGCGGCTATGGGACAGCCCGCAAGCTCAAGGACCTGATAACGGCGCTTGCAGAAATCGAGGACGCAAAAAGACTGATGTTCCGCGAGGGGAGATAGTGGAGACCAAGCAGAGAAAAAAGCAAAGACTTAACCGCGATGCCATAGCCATGCGCGCCGCGAAAGAATTGAAGTCAGGCGATTACGCCAACCTGGGGCTCGGGATACCCGGCCTTTGCGCGCTCCATACCCCGAAGGATGTTATGTTCCACATAGATATCGGCGCACTGAACTACGGCCCCCTGCTCACTTCTGATGAGATCGACAAGGCCGACTTCCATTATCATGACTCGCAGGGCCGCTTCTGGTCTCCGGTTCCCGGAACGGCAGTCTTTGACGTGACCACCTCCTTCCTGATGGCCCGCAGCAAGCGCCTGATCTCTATCATGGGGGGACTCCAGGTATCGGAAAATGGAGACCTGGCCAACTGGAATACCGGCGGGAATGCTCTCGGCGGCACCATCGGCGGTGGAATGGACCACGCTCACGGTGCGAAGCGGTTGATCATTCTCATGGAGCATACCACGAAAAAGGGCGAATACCGCATCGTGAATAAGTGTACCTACCCGCTTACGGCCAGGGAATGCGTGGACCTTATTATTACCGATCTCGCGGTAATCGAAGTCAAGCTGGGCGGCCTGCTGCTAAAGGAAATCGCCCCCGGCTGGACCTTCGAGGAAGTCCAGGAGCTTACCGAGCCGGTCCTCATACCGGCCCCCGACCTCAAGGAGATCGAGCTCTAGCCGCCAGGGACCCTCACCCTTCCCTCTCCCGCTGCGGCGGGCGAGGGTATGTCCTTCTCCCGAGAGCGCGAGAGCTTTGGGATGAGGGTTGAACGCGGCCGTGCCTCTGAGAGCGCCTGTGCAAGCTCGTCTTTGAGCCCCGATGCAGTCGGGGCGCGGCAATCTTACGGTCATTAGCACGGGACACTTTGATGACGTCGGGCGCTTTCCCAGTACGAGCAAGATTGCCGCGTCGTCCGCCGTCGGCGCAACCGCCTCCGTCGGCCTCCTCGCAAACCCTCATGCTGGACAACCAGCACCACAAAGGATGAAAGCC
>JACUUS010000101.1 GCA_014859215.1 Dehalococcoidia bacterium
GCAGAACGCGTTTCAGCTCAGGAATTGTCTCGGCCTCCTCAATTCCCCGGACTGCGCTATGGCGGATACGCTCAATCTGCCCCTTTTCCAGCTCCACAGCCCGGTCGCGGGAGGCCTTCCGGTCCAGGTCATCGAGGGCCTTCAACTTCGCTGTCCCAATACGATAAGCCTTGATTACCCTTGACCAGGGTGCTCTGTTCGTGCATCTCCTGATGGTTCGCAGCACTCCCAGCAATCCCCTGTCCGAGCTCCTGTGTCGCAGGAAGGCGAACTTGTATCCCATATCGCGAAGTATTTGTTCCTGCACCTTCGAATAGTAGCCCATCCGGCAAGCGTTGGAACTGGTTACCATGAACAGAGTATCAGCGCCGTCTTCAAGGCACTCGATGAAACTTCCCAGTATTACCTTGAAAGGAAGACAAGCGAACTCGGGAGAATTGCGTGTTCCCAGCGCAATGGTCCGCTTTGTGATAGGAGGTATAATCAGGCGCACATCCAGCAGCTTCGCCGGCCCCCTGAAAGCAGGGCCGATCACCCCCATGTTCGGCAGACCCAGGGCCTTGATGCCATCCTGCTCTTCTCCGATTAACCGAGGGACGACAGCCTTCGTGGAAGGCCTGCTCTTGGCCCGTTTCACCATATCAATAAATGCTTCTATGCGTGTAACCAGCCCGCCTTCGGCGCTGTGTTCATCAAGCACAAGGTTAAGGAACGGCTTATTAAAACGCCTTGCCCCACGCTGGATTAAATGTACCATCAAAGAGTCCGGGCCGCAGCCGAAGCATTCCATCGCGATGATGCCGTCGACATTGCTTCGCATATAGTAAGCGCCCGCCCCGATAATCTCTTCTTCGAAACCCCAGTATTTCTGATCGACAAGCTCCTTCATAGATTCCCGCAGAACTGACTCATCAACTGCTTCCGCGAAGACAGCCTTCGCACCCAGCTCATGCAGACGCTGAACAAGCCGGTAACTGATGTGCGGATCATGGAGCACATAGCGATGCCCGATTACGGCAATAGTGAGCGCGGCTTTTGCGCCGTCCGAGTCCGGCTCCTCGTGAAGCTCCGGGAACATTCTTCCTATTCCGTGCGGCGGGCGGAGATTGTGCAGCTCCATTTGGCGCGCATACTCGTGATGGGCCTTCAGCGCCTTACCAACCGCTTTTCGGGCCTGGTGAGAATCCTGCGTGAATACGCGTGAAAATGTTTCGACAGTCTGACTGATGACTTTCGGTCCTTTGTTCACATCTACATCAGGATCGAGTATGGGCGGGCATTTGGGAATACTGGCCCTTACTATATCGGGCAGGCCGATAAACTTCGGGCAATTGTAGACCTTTTCCTGCATGCTATGCACCGAGGGAATGAAAAGGTAGTCGCAACTGTTCTGGAGCGAGCGCACATGACCGCAATACACTTTTACGGGCAGACAAATGTCGCCAATAACACTTGAGCAACCGGACGAAAGAATTTCCTCGTTGGTCCGGGGGGAGACAACGACCTCGCAACCCAGGTACTCAAAAAAGGTCTTCCACATGGGGAAATAGTGGTAGTAGAGTAGACCTCGTGGAATTCCTATCCGCATGCTCACCTGCCGGGACGAGATTTCTCCAAATTGGACCAAACTTCTCTCTATTATACAGGAGCGCTCCAGTGCATGAAACGTTTTGCCGGCATTCGTATGAATTTGGCAGAGCCCCACGAACTGCGAAAACCTCGATTGCGCAAAGTGCGCGCATGCGGTTTAATAATGTGGAGAGGATCTAATGCACGGAAACAGGACAGGAGTCGCCAACCTCCCGCTGCACGGAGGCAAAGCGCCCCACTGGCTATTCGAACGGATGACGAGACTTGCCCGCGAGATTTCGATAGCTATCGTGTCCGAGTTCGGTCCACGCGAGATGCTGTGCCGGTTGTCCGATCCCTTCTGGTTTCAAGCGCTGGGCTGTGTGCTGGGCTTCGACTGGCATTCAAGCGGCGTCACGACCACGGTCTGTGGCGCTCTCAAGGAAGGCCTGAGAGGCATTGAAGGTGAGCTCGGGCTCTTCGTTGCCGGCGGCAAGGGCAAGGCCTCACGACAGACCCCAGCGCAAATCGAGCTCAATGCTGAAAGGATCTCCAGGGATCCGGCTCCCCTTATCTACGCCAGCCGGATGTCCGCCAAGGTCGACTCCTGCGCGGTTCAGGACGGCTACCAGCTCTACCATCATACTTTCTTCTTCACTTCGGACGGGAGTTGGGCTGTTGTCCAGCAGGGAATGAACGATAATACCAGGTATGCGCGCCGTTATCACTGGCTGGGCGAGAGGGTGACGGACTTTGTCTGCGACCCTCACTCAGCGATCTGCTCGCAGGTATTTGGCAAAGCCCTGAACATGGTCGACGCAGAGAGCGAAAATGCCCGCTCAATCGTTGCCAGAGTTGCAGCCGAAGAGAGACCTGAGAAGATTGTCAGCGAACTGCATCGGGTTCGCACGCTAGATCTTCCCTCCCGCCATCTGATCACTGCGGGAGACATTAGTCCACAGCGGCTTGAGAAGATTTTTGTGGAAACCTACGAGAGAAAACCGCAGTCTTTCGAAGAGCTCATCAGCTTGCGCGGCGTCGGCCCGCAGACTGTACGCTCTCTTGCCCTGATATCAGAGCTGGTGTACGGTGTCGCTCCGAGTTACGAGGACCCGGCGCGGTATAGTTTTGCACATGGCGGGAAAGATGGAATCCCATATCCGGTAGACCGGAGCAGCTACGACCGCAGCACGGAAATCCTTGCTCGCGCGGTACTGCAAGCCAAACTGGGAAACCAGGAGGAGTTGCTGGCGCTAAAACGATTACACAGGGCTTTTCTGTCTGGCCAGCTTTGAATCAGACTCTCGCCTTTTCGTTTCAATGAGGTCTTATCAAGGAAATGTAACAGTTTTTTGATTTTCAGCATATACGATTTTATGACTTCTTTATGCTATTCTTGCTACCATCAGGTCAACAGAGGCCTCTTCCAGGACCGGGTGGGGCGACAATGAGGGGGGAGGAAAGTGGGTCGCTCTCTCCCACCTGAGCCTCCGCGGAGATAGCCGCGGCCAGGGCCCACCAGCATAGTGACGGCTATCTCCGCGCATTTGTGCGGCTCGACGACAGTTACTGGTCAGCCCTTAACCGTTCCATTACCCTGGACAACGACTGGCTAGCTTTTAGCATGCAATCGCGGGCTTCAATCAGCCCCGAAGACACTACACCACCATACAGGCCTCTCGCTCTTTCCGACCATTCTTCGAATTCCTCGCCGTGCTCCCTGTTATGCTTGATCCAGTATTCCAGCAAGACCTTCAGCTTCGCTCTCTCCTCCTGGTCCAAATTACCCCCTCCTTTGTCAACTCCTGTATTCGCAGATCATTGCCAACGGCAGGAGAATCCTGCCGGCACCGTCAGTGCCGCAGTCCGACAGACATTATACAGCCTCTTTGCCGGGAGGACTGCATAAATGTGACTAACGTCGCATACAAAAGCGCGCGGTTAATCTAACCTTACCTCGAACGTGGCTTCCTGGAGGAGTGGTGAAGACTTTAGAGAGAAAGACATCTAGAAGAGAAGAAAGAGCGAATCGCATGTTGACCATCAGGGATGCCAGCCGTCTCCTCAATGTTCACCGCAACACACTCAGGCGGTGGAGTGAGAGAGGAATAATAAAGGCATACAGGGTCGGCATCCGCGGGCACCGCATGTTCAAGCGAGAAGAGATAATCGCTCTGCTAACTGAAGAGACCCATCCCGATACCGTCGAGCATATCGGCTAAATGCAGGTACCGTCGGTACACTGTCACTGCTGTGCTTCCGGCAAGGGCAGTTCGATGTTGAAAGTCGTTCCTTCTCCGACCTTGCTGGAGACGCGGATAGTGCCCTGGTGCTCCGTAATAATGCCGTAGCATATGCTCAGGCCAAGCCCGGTGCCTTTACCCACGTCCTTCGTAGTGAAGAATGGGTCAAATACGCGCTTCAGGTCTTCTTCCCGTATTCCCGGTCCGTCATCGGCAAAAGATATCCGCACTCTGTCCTGAACCTTTTCCGTCCTGACAGTGAGCATTCCCCCCTTGCGGCTTCCAACCATAGCCTGCTCGGCGTTTGTGATTATGTTCACAAAGACTTGCTGAATCTGGTGGGAATCAGCCATGACCTCAGGTAGCCGGGCGTCCAACTCCTTCCGGAACTGGAGATTATTGCCTCTCATCCGGTACTCATGAAGTTCGAGGCTTCGCTCCAGGACTCCGTTCAAAGATATCATCTTCTTCTCCGGCTTGCTCGCTCTGGAAAACGAAAGCAGGTTCCGAATTATCCTGCTCGCCCGCAGCGCCTCGGAATGGACTGTCTCCAGGTCGTGACGAAGGGTCTCCTCAAGGTCTTTCCTGGCTACCAGGAACTGCGCGTAGGCCTGGATCGCGGCGAGAGGATTGTTCAATTCATGTGCGACTCCAGCCGCAAGCTCGCCGACTGCCGCAAGCCTGCCCGCGAGTTGTAGCTGCTCTTCGAGTCTTCTCTTTTCTTCCTCTTCAATTTTGTGTCTGGTCACATCTCGTACGGACACGAGCGCAGCAGGTTTCCCCTGGAATTCTATCCTGGTGGCAAGGGCGCGAATCCACATCTCTCCGCCATCTACGGTATAGGCCCTGATCTCGTATTTCTTCCGCCTTTCGAGTACGTAGAGTTCCTCCAAGAGACCCCTGGCTATTTCCTCTCTGTCTTCCGGATGTACGAAGTCCAGGATGTTCGCGCCAATCCCTTCTCCGACTGACCCAAACCCGAATAATTGGGCGGCGCGCCGGTTGCCGAAGACTATCTTCATCGTCTCCGCATCGACAACAACAATCGCATCGAATGTGCTCTCAAAAAGCAGCCTGTAATTCTCTTCACTCTCCTTGAGCGCTGCCTGCATCCTGTTACGTTCCGTGACGTCACGCACAATGCCAACCAGTTCTACCGGGTCCTTTCCCGGCACCAGCGACGTTGAATACTCGATATCGAGGACGGTCCCGTCTTTTCGTATTGCTTTGCTTACTCCACGAAAGACATCCTTCTCCTCCAACCCCTTTCCCACAGCTCTCGACATCGCTCGCAGGTCAAGTTCCGGCGGCATGAAAAACTGGACTTCTTGCTGTCCCAGTTCCTCCCGCGTGTAACCGGTAATCTCCTCGATCTTGTCGTTCCACCAGTCAAGTTCTCCGTCGCGGTACCTGAAAATCGCGTCGCCAAGATTGCTGACCAGTGCCGAGTAGTTATGCTCCGATTCCCTCAGTGCGTCCTCAACCCTCTTGCGCTCAGTGATGTCCTGCGCAATTCCAAGCCCGACAAATCCTTTGGAGGTGCGTTCCAGAGGAATGACAAAGGTCTCCACCCAGACTGTGTTTCCTCCCTTTCCTCTAAGAGGATACTCCATGCCGTGCTGCATATGCCCATGCCGCAGCATTTCGGTAATGCCCGTGATTGCGGGCTGCAGGATCGAAGGAGAAAGCAGGTCTGAAAATGATACTTTGCCAAGGTCCTTTTGACTGTATCCGAGCTTCTCCAGAGCCGAAGCATTCGCATCCAGGAAAGTCCCGTCTTCATCGAATACATACACCATGAGCAGACGATTGTCGAAGATTGCGCGATATCTCCGTTCAGCTTCGCGAACGGCTTCCTCTGCCCTCCTACGCTCCGTTACATCTCTGGCGACAATGATGGTCTGCACAGGGTCCTTGCCGGGAATGCGCGAGAGGGAATACTCGATGTCAGCCGTATTTCCGTCTTTTCTCACGAAACGCATGACGCGCCGGGCCGTGCCGCCGTTTCCGGCATCGGTGACCGTTCTAGCGAACTCTTTGAGGTTGCCGACACCGATACAGAAGAAGTCCGCACCCTTGCCAATAAGTTCCTCCCTGGAATAGCCAAATAAATGGGATGCGGTGCTATTGCACCAGGTTATCCGGTCATCCTGAAATAGAAATAGCGCATCGGTGAGATTACTTAGCAAGGCCGAGTACAGCTGCTCGGACTGTCTCAAGGCCGTTTCCGCGTTCTTGCGATCGAGTACCTCGCGGCTAAGTTGCTCATTAGCCCTGGCAAGGTCCGAGGTCCGCTCTTTCACCCTGGTTTCGAGTTCATCGTGGGCGTCGCGCAGCGCCTGCTCATGAAGTTTGCGCTGGGTGATATCGGCTGCAATCACCTGGATTCCCACCTCCTCATCTCCGACTTTCATCAAGGAAACGCGAGCTTCGCCGAGGCGTCGCGAACCGTCCTTATGCACCCAGGCGAATTCGATGATGGGCCGGGGAACCTGTCCCCGCACGACTGATGCGAGACCCTTTGAGTAAAGGAGCGTGTCCTCTATCCGCACCGTCGGTAGTTCGGTAATGTACTTGCCAATAATCTGATCCCTCGAATAGCCCGTAAGGCTCGTGAAAGCGCTGTTGCATGATGTGACCCGACCCTTAAGGTCGATGGTGATTATCGCATCGGGGGCGAGTTCGACAATATTCCTGTACTTCTGCTCCGATTCTCTGAGGACTCTCTCGATGCGCCGTTGCTCGGTAACATCCCGGCAGGAGGTGACATATTCGAAGGGCTCCTTTCCCGGAATCCTTGTTATTGTATACTCCACATCTATGATTTTCCCGTCTTTTCTCTTGACTCTGGTGACCCCCCGGAAATAGCCGCCTTCGTTCGCCGCCCGGTAGACCCGTTCAACCTGGTCCCCAGTATTGCCTTCCGGTAAGAAGAAGTCCGGTCCTTTGCCTGCTAATTCATTCTTTTCGTAGCCCAGAATCTTGCAGGCCGCGTCGTTGCACCATAGTATTGCTCCTCTCGATACAAGGACGCCGTCAGGCAGGTTTTCGGCGAGGATAGAAAAATGATCCCTGAATCGATCACGATCCTCGTCGCCCCTGCAAGACACCGGCGCTCTACGCTCGCGAGTAGCTGATCTCGGTTTGATGGAGTTCTTCTTCATTCTCACGGGAGTGGGTCCATTGTCAATTGGTCGCATGAACTGAGCTCAGCAGTGCGATTATCCCGAAGACTAGCATAGTCCCGAACGAGCAACAACGGTTATTTCGTGCAGCCCCTGGCAGTACGATAGTACTTGGTGTATTATGTAAACGGAGGGTGCGGAAAGGTGTGGTCCCTTTCATTCGAGCCCGAGAGAGAAGTCAAGAGCCGGAAAGCAGGCGTGTCCTCAGAAGGACAGGATTGCTTGTCGCTGGAGGCCTGTTAACTCTCCTGGCGGCTATTCTGGCTTTGTCGCTCCAATTCACTAACGACCACAGGTGGTTCTGGATTGCGGCCCCCATCTTCAGCCTGGCGGGCGTGCTTCTTGCTTTCGTTGGGAGCTTATTGTTCGGCAGATGGACGGCCATTCCCTGCAGGCGTTACCTCGCTCTGTCTCTGGGAGGGATTTCGGGACTGGTCTACATAGCGAGCGGGCTCGGGGCGTTTATCCTAGCCTTTGCCGCCGGCAATTACCTGTCGGGCTTCGAAACGCCCGTTCGATGGAGTACCTATGCCGGCGACTATCTGGTCGGATTTTATGTGATCAGGCTTCTCCAGCTGAGCGTATTGACCGGGATCGTGTCCGGAAGCGCTTTGGGTGCGGGCGCAGGCAGCGGTGATATGGCGGCGCAAGACCCTGCCTGAGAGCAGCTAATTCGTCTGACCTTCTCGACCCGGCTGGCTTGATATCAGCCCGTCGCGAACCGCAATGAACACTGCGTGGGCTCTATCGTTGGCGTTTATCTTGCGGAGAATAGCGCTGACATGATTCTTGATTGTCTGCTCGCTGATACCAAGAAGCCTGGCGATTTGCTTATTCGAATTGCCTTCCGCTATCAGTGTAAGTACCTGGACCTCCTTGGCCGTTAAGGGTGCGGTCACGTGCTCGATCGGCTTGCCCATTGCAGCCATATCCTGGAACTGCCTGAGCACTCTGCGAGCAACGGCAGGCCTGGTATTGACCATGTCGTTAATCGGGTATTTTCCGGCCAGCGCTTTCTCGATAGTATCTACCAGTTCCTCCGAGGTGCATTTCCTGCTCATCAGGTAGGCTACAGCCCCGGTCCTGATCACTTCGAATAGCTCTTCGTCGTTTTCATCCGGATTCGAACTCAGGATTATCAAACGCGTCCCAGGGAAATGGCGGGTGATCTTCCTTCCCAGGTCGAGACTGCTCAATGAAGGGTAATCGATATCGAGTAAAACCACTTCCGGGGAAGCTTCCTCTATAAGCCTCACGACATCCCTACCATCCTCACCGGGGTCCGTTTCCACTATGCTATTGAGGGGAAGCCTCGATTGCTGGGCCAGCATCTGCCTGATACCCGAGCGAGAAAACGAGTTCTTGTCGACTATCGCCAATGTGAGACTCTGCATGGTTCACGTCCTGCCGTTATGTGGTCAAAAAGAATAATAGCCTGAACACCAAATGTCAAGTATAAGCGCAGTCAGAGCCTTCCGCGAAACGTCCTTCCGCATAGGGAAAACGGGTAATGAAAAGGGG
>JACUUS010000102.1 GCA_014859215.1 Dehalococcoidia bacterium
ACTATCCTTTTTGGAGGAGCGCTATGAACGCAAATGAAGTACTTCAACGATGGCCCGAGGAGACGAGGGAAGCTGCACTTCGAGCCAGGGCGGAAGACGGCAGATCCCGATACAAGGTTGCTGTCGGATGCGGATTTGAACGCTGCTATCGAAGAAGGCAGGGCCAAAGCTGGTATAAGCTGACCGGTGACCAGATAAGGCCTGGTGAAGGTGGGCTTGGTGGAATTCGTTTTCAGTATTTGGGAAATAAGCCCGAAACCGGCAAAATAGTGACTGCATTGGGGGGTTGATCATGCCTTATGAAAGGGTGGAAGACCTACCGGGAAGTGTGCGTGAAAAATTGCCCGAGCACGCTCAGCATATATACTTGAATGCCTACAACAGCGCCTGGGAGGAGTACAAGGACCCGGAGGAAAGGCGCGGGGATGCCTCAAGAGAAGAGACAGCTCACAAGGTGGCCTGGGCAGCGGTGAAGCAGAAGTACCACAAGGATGACCAAACTGGTTTATGGGAACGCGATTAAGCAGGCGAAAGAAAAGGGCCAGGAAGTCCTGACCCTTAACCTTTCGTAGTGACCTAGTGCTTCATCTTGCCGAATTCTTGCTCCACGTCCGTGGGGAAACGGTATTCCCTTTCGGGGAGCTTCTCCATAAAGGACATGACGTTCTCCGGCGCGCCCATTTTCCTGGCATGGTCGACCAGTTTCTGCCTGTTAGCGGGGTAGTCCATGCCTTTCAGGTAGACTTGAATCTGTGCCGCACTTACTTTTTCACTGCGGAGCGCAGCCTCTCCGCCTCTCTGGCCGCCTCTAACGGCTGGGTCTTCTGACATTGTGTTCCTCCTATCCTTGCTGGTTACGTGGAGACTAACTTCATCTTTCCAAACTCTTCCTCGACATGGTTGGGCCTGCCATACTCTCTTTCGGGAAGTCTCTCGAGATAATGCATGACGTTCTCTGGAGCGCCCTGGGCTCTCGCATGGTCCACGATCCGCTGTCTCGTTGCGGGGTAATCCATGCCTTTGAGATAGACCTGTATTTGAGCCGCACTTACCTTTTCGCTCCGCAAAGAAGCCCGCCCACCTTTTTGTCCGCCTCTAACTGCCGGGTCTTCGGTCATATGGATTCCTCCTTATGACTGTGCTCGAAGCATTGACGTTACTTGAGTTTGCCGAACTCTTCCTGGACCTCATTTGGCCTGGTGTACGTCCGCTCGGGAAACCGGGTGATAAAGGACATCACGTTTTCGGGGGCATTGTTAGACCTTGCATGGTCTACGAGTTGTTGTTTATTGACGGGGTAATCGATACCTTTAAGGTACACCTGTATCTGAGCTGCGCTGACTTTTTCGCTGCGGGTAGAGGCTTGTCCTCCTTTGCGCGCAGGATCTTCTGCCATAGCTTCACCTCCTTCCTCAATGGTGACACGATCCGTCCCTCACCGGGTGTCTATCTAATCCTACCAAGTCCTTATTTCTTTGAAATCCGCAAGCGTACCTAATTATGTTTAGTTGTCCCCCAAGTTTGACGCTATAGTTACCTACTACCTGAGTCATGTGGTGTCGGACGTTAACACGGATAGCTGAAAGGAACTGGCCCCCGTCCTGCGCGATCCCAGCTAAGCAAAGAGGCGCTTCAGACAGACCATTGGCCGGATGTGTTAGCGATCGTGGTGGTTACGGCGATATGGCGTCCGACCATCAAATCGTATTTCAGGTAGAGGTGTTCCCAGGAAGATTAGGTATGCATACGAATAGCCAAACCGGAAGCCAGCCTGTACGATGAATCTGCCAAAGCGGGTCGGCAGGACCGAAGTGGGAAAGATCGAGAACTGTACCAGGAGGGGGCTCAAAATGGCACACGAAGACTTTTTCCGGCAACTTCGAACGGAACATTCCGAAGTGAAAAGCATTATCCAGCAAATCATGCAGTCATCAGACAAGGAACAGAAGTTTATGACCCTGAAGCGGGAGCTGATGCCGCACATGAAGGGCGAAGAGGCAGTGTTCTATCCACCTCTCAAGCAGAACCCGGAGACCAGGATGGATGCTCTGGAGGCAATCGAGGAGCACCATGCCGCGGAGATGACATTGAATGAACTGGACTCGATGCCGAAGAACCAGGACGAGTGGACGGCGAAACTGATGGTACTGAAAGACATGCTTGAGCATCATATCGAGGTAGAAGAGGGCAAGATCTTTGACAGCGCGCGCAGCGTCATACCTGAGACCCAGGCAGAAATGCTGCTCAAGAACTATATGCAGGAAAAGGAGAAGATCAGCTCGACGCTGGCCAGGTAGGGACTGCAAAGTCACAAACAGCGAACCGGCAGGCAGGCGGTCTGCGGGTTATCCTGTGTGCCACCGTAGGATGAAACGTTCTGCAATCTGGCGAGCAGCCTGGAGGCCGGGTGAATCAGCGGGCAGCGTCGTAATTGGCTGGCCCATCAAATCACGATGTGCGATGTTGCTGTCGAGCGGAACGTAACCCATGACTTCCAGTCCCACCACCCGGGCGGAGTCTTCCAGTAATTTCCGATTGTCCTGCACTCTGTTGTAGACCAGCCCCAGCCGCTCACAGTTAATTACTTTCTCGTCCGTAACGAGGCTCTTCACGATACGCGCGGTTTCTATGCCCCTGGATGTGGCGTCGCTCACGATAATGAGAAGGCCGATATCGCGTATCACCTGCCTGTTAAGCTGCTCGAGGCCGGCTTCTCCGTCGATAAGAATAGTGTCGAAGCTGCCCGAAAGACTCGCGATCGCTGCGCGAAGCAAGTCGTTGACGGGGCAGTAGCATCCGAGTGTCTCCGTACGGCCCATGGCGAGGACCGCGTAATTTTGACTTTCCATGAGAGCTTCGAGCACCATGTAGTCAAGAGTATTGACAAGGCTGGCGGTCTTTTCCGGATCGCTTCTGCGCGCGGTCCTTATTATGTCTTCGCGGACCTGTCCCATGGTGCGTTTCACACGCACTCCGAGGGTGGCTGGGAGGCCCATGGCCGGGTCGGCATCAATGAGTAGCAAACGGCCTGCCCGGCCGCTTTGAGCCAGGATATTCGCCAGCATCGCGGTTAGAACCGTCTTTCCCACGCCTCCCTTTCCGCAAACAGCGATCAGCTTCCTGGCAGTACCTGCTTCTGCGCTCATTGTTCACCTCGGGGCCTGTTCACGCGTTTGCGCACGGTTATCACTTCCTTTATCTCGTCGCAGACTGATTTGTCGGTACAGGAGCTGCAGTCCCAGCCGGTTGTACACTCCAGAATATCGTAACCTTTCGCCAACCACACCTGCCTCAGAATATCCTTGCTGATCTTCTGTACCTGCTCAGCGATAGGGGCCAGCCGTTCGACGTCCTTCTTGCTGGAGGTAACAAAGACCGCTTCAAACGCCTGAATTCCAGGTACCTGGGACTTGTAGATAAGGGCGAACGCTTGGCCCAGAGATTTGAAATCGAAGCCCTGCTTGGCGGCAGCGTTGCTGACCCTGGCCCACATGCTCTGAGGTTTGCTCCTGAGCATGTAGCCCTCTATCTGGTCGGCGATGAACTGCTGCTGCTCCAGTCTGGTCTTGTCTGCATCAGTCAAAGCCTCTCCTGCGATCAGCAGTACCTGGCCGAACGGCAGGCTTGCCCCCCGTGATTCAGGGATATCTGATCCGACCAGGGTCATATTGCCATCGTCGACCATCGAAGTCTTGTCGGTCCAGACAACGAATGAACATGAGCCGGCTTCCGGATTGCCCAGTTCAACAAAGGTATCGCTTCTCATTATTATATCCCTGCTGGCCCCAGGTCCTACCCGGACCGGCAGGTGTTCTTGTATGCCGTTGAGCGAGGTGTGACAGCGAAATAGTCTTACCTGCCTCTGTCCCTGCCGCATATCATCAACGTACTCACGTATCTTGCCGAGGTATGCATCGAGTAGCGACACCGCGAGTCCTCCTGAAAAAATTGAGGGGCCCTAACGTCTCCGGGGCGTAGGGCCCTCCAATTACAGAGATAGGCCGTTATGACAGCTTTGAGAAGCCCGTTCAAGACCGCTTGGCCAGTTTTTCTCCCGCAATTATCGCCGCCCCGACTGCCCCGGCGATCTGCGGGTCTTCGGACAGCTTTTTCACCGATACACCGAGTTTGATTTCCAGAGCCTTGACCAGACCCTCGTTCTTGGCGCAGCCGCCTGTTATGGCGGCATCTTCAATGAGTCCCACTTTCCGGACCATTGAGCTGAGCCTACCGGCTATCGAATTATGCAGGCCCGCCACGATGTCTGGCAGGTCCGTTCCCTCGTTCACCAGGGTAATGACCTCCGACTCTGCGAACACACTGCACTGGCTCGTAATGCTGGACGGTTTCTCGCCGCGAAGCGAAAGCTCGGACAGGCCTTCCAGCCCGCAGTCAAGCACCCTCGCCATTGCCTCGAAGAACCTGCCTGTACCGGCAGCGCACCTGTCATTCATGACGAATTCTATGACTTTGCCGTTTGCGTCTATAGACATGACCTTGCAGTCCTGGCCGCCTATATCCACAACGGTTCTCACTGTGGGGCACATCCATTGAGCGCCGCGCGCATGACAGGTAATCTCCGAGACGTTCTCACTGGCGAAAGGCACTTTCAGCCGGCCGTATCCCGTGCCAATGATGAACTGCAGTTCATCAAGTGAGGACAGGCCTGCCTTGCCAAGCGCCTGGTCCATAGCCTTGCGTGCGGTCACTTCGGGCCGGGTGGTCGACGAGATGATTACGTAGGACACGATTCTGCCGTTTTGCATGATGACGGCTTTGCCTGTAGCAGAGCCGACGTCACAGCCTCCAACCAACATGTGAACTCCTCTCAGGCCATGTGTTGAAGAGCGTCAACCGTGATCCCTAGCCGAGGCCCATAGCCATAAAGAACTTGGATATCTTGTCCTTCACCTCGTCGACAGTTGTGTAGCGTTTGTCAAAAAGGTCGAGCCCTATGTGCAGGAACGGGACATCCAGGTCCCGGCAGGTTTCGCGCATGATGCCCACGGTGGCGGCGCCGTCCTTGTGGCCCATGTGGCCGGGCCAGATGACGCAGTCTATCTTATAGTCTTTGACTATACGTGTGATATCGTTAACGAAGTTGTCAGCCACGCCTCGCGCCTGCCTGATCATGGGCGCATCCAGCAGGTTTCTCTTGGCGAGGCCCCTGTACATGGTGTCCTCGGTCGAGGGTTCAATTAAGGAATAGTTGTAGTTCGCGAACATATCCATAACGATGACGGCGCCCCACTCTTCCTCCAGCCACGGGAACAGCTCAAAGACCCAGCCATAGGGAAGGATATCGAACCAGAAAAGGCGAATCTTCTCCTCGGCTATCGCGCCCTTCTTCTCCCGGACCCGGACTTCGGCGATGTCGACGAGCTGCTGGAACCATTCCGTCGCCACGGGGTCACCGGCGCGGAAACACTGGCTCATCGCAAAGCAGTGAGCTCCTCCTACTGCCCATCCGTGAGGACTGGGCACAGCCCGCCGCAGCTCGTTGTATTCTTGCCACAGCGTATAGGCCTTGTTCGATTCGGATATGGCTTCGCGGAGTTTGTCGAGGTCGAGTTTGTACCCGGTATGCTTCGTGATGAACGCAGTCATCCGCTTAAGCTCCTCGGCAAAGTAATCAATGCTCCTTTGATCGTGGTAGTACGGCGGATCACAGGCGAACTGAGGGATTTTGCGCCAGTCCTTATGATGCGACACCACCTGGTGAAGCATGGGCGCGCCATCGCACGGATATAGAAGACCCAGAATTGCGGTCGGGCGCGGCATGAGGCCCGCCTCGATGTAGTAGATGGGAAGCCGGATCGCCGTACAGAGGTCCGTCCCAGCGCCGACCTTGACTGATCCATCTATGTCGTCGAGCAGGTACGGGACTGAGGCCGCCAGAAAAGGTGTTTCCATCAGCATGAACCATGGCAGGTCCATGGCCGTGTAGACTTCGGGAGCGCAGCAGAAGTAGCTTGCTACGAAAGGCTTGTCATTTTCCGCGCATTCGACAATCCGGTTCTTCGCCCCGACGAGCACCGTCAGCAGTTTTTCCTGCAGCCTGTCTTCAGGCTCAGCGCCCATCTTGACGGTCTCGTGCAGAAATGCAAACCAATCCCGCTCCGCCTTGTATCTTTCCAGACTTCTTACTTTGTCGTCCATATCATCCTACCTCTCAATGGTTTCCAGGAAGGCCTGAACACGCGTACGTAACTGGCCTACCCCGCCCAGCGTGTACTCTCTGTCCAGCTCAAGGAACGGGATACCGGCATCCTTGAAATCATGGTTCAGCATAATGTTTTCTCCCAGCCACTGGTCACAAAAAAGCAGTCGTTCTCCGATAATCCCGTCCACCTTGAATTCGCGGACCATGTTCAGGATGAATTCGGAACGTCGCTCATGGTCTCCATAAGTCCTGGGACAGGACAGGCGATCGGCGACATAGTATTGGGCCAGAGCTGTAACCGGATCGGCGATACTTTCGTCGACGTCTTTCCACAAAGTCCTGGCCCCGAAACAAAGCGAGTCGGTTACTACAAGGCCTCCCTGCTCCTCGATAACATCGATATATGCCGGATCATCAAGTATGCCACCTACAATCATGATCCTTGCGCGGTAGTCCCCGTTGCCGCGCATAGGTCCCAGTTCGTTCACAAGGTCGCGCAGGTATTCAAGGTACCGGTCTCGTGGTAAGGCGGTCCCCGCTACGACAACTGCCAGGGCATCGGACCCTGAGATGGGAGGATTCGACGATTTCCTAAGCCCGTAGAGCTGTCGCTGGAGACCGCGAATTTCATTTCGCTGCTTGATCGCCTCCCGAATCTGGCTGTCCGCAATCGTTATCTGGAAGTAGTCTTCGAGGCTTCTCCTGAGGTTGTTTATTTCGTCGCGGTACCACTCTACCTGCGGGGCCTCTGTCTTTCTGGGGAGGCTCATCATTTCCAGGTACAAGGGCTTGACAAAGCGTTTCCAGTTATCGTACAGGCGCCGTACGTGGTCGCAGCTGTTCAAGCATACGATCCCATCTAGGAAATCGAAGCTGCCCATCAGGGCCAGGTTGAAGCAGTGGCGTGGAAAACTACAGTTTATGCTGGAATAGTAGGCATCCGAGAGCTCCGTGCTGGTACTGCCTGTGGCCCTCATGCGGAAAGGGAGGAAGCCGCCCGCGAGGAGAAGCTCTTCGGGCACGCCCGAACAGAAATAGCCTACAATTCTGCCTCCCTGCTTCTTCCATTCCTGCATGGCGGGATTGACAAGCGTAGCAGCCGCGTCGCGAAAAGCCTGAAGCGACCTGGGTCTTGTCCTGGTATCCACTTCTTGTCCTCCTTGCTGGTGAAGTCGAACTCCTCCCTGAGTGCATTGCTCAATGAGCACGCGGCTGCTGCGCGAGCTCTGCCTCAAGGGTCTGCAAATGGTGATAGGTGCCGCCGAGGCTCAGCTCAAACGCTTTTGCCCGCCGGAAATAGAAATGGAGGTCATATGCCTTATCGACTCCTATGCCCCCATGAAGCTGTTGAGCGCTGCCGGCGACGCGCAGGCAGGCCAGGTTCGTGAACGCTTTGGCAATAGAGACCTCCCGTTCTGCCGGGAGCCCCTCACTCAACCGCCATATGGCCTGGTAGGTTACCCAGCGGGCGCCGTTTACATCAATGAACATGTCCGCGAGGCGGTGCTGCACTGCCTGGAAGCTGCCCAGCGGACGGTCGAACTGGACACGCGTCCTGGCATGCTCGGCAGTAATCTCCAGTTCTTGCTGGGCTCCGCCTACCATCTCGGCGCACTGTATGGCTGCCGCTTTTTCCAGTGTTGACCTGACTACAGGCATGGCCGCGTGACGGGCGCCAATGATATCTTTGCCGGCTGGCACCCTTTCCAGCCTCATTTCGAACTTCCTGTCGGCTGCTATATTCACCATGGGCGATAAACTGACGCCCGGCTGATCCCGGTCGAGTATGAATAACGTAAGCCCGTCGCTGTCACCTGGATTGCCCTCAGTTCTCGCCAGTGTGAGAATCTTATCCGCTACATGTGCGTACGGAACGAAAAGCTTGGTCCCGGTGAGGAAGAGGTTGTTCTTTTCTGAAGCAGCCCGCGTGGCGCTGAATCGAGGTTCTTCGCTGGCGTTGGCCTCCGATACGGCCATGGTAAGGATCATCTTCCCTCTGGCGACTTCGGGCAAGATGCCTTCGCGCTGCGGACCATCGCCGTAGTCCATCACCGGCAAGGCCCCCAGCACCATTGTGCAGGACATCGGACCGTGCAAAGCTGCCCGCCCGAATTCCTCAAAAAGCACTGCGAGGTCCAGAAGGCTTAGTCCAGCTCCTCCGTATTCCTCGGGAAGGTTGAGCCCCAGCCAGCCCAGGTCAGCCATCTTTCTCCAGAGGTCGGTCGAGTACCCGGCGTCGGATTCTTCGATCTCCCTGACGACGGACTTGGGACAGTGAGCAGTAAGGAAATCGCGGGCCGATTTGCGCAACATTTCCTGCTCTTCGCTGAGGGCGAAATCA
>JACUUS010000103.1 GCA_014859215.1 Dehalococcoidia bacterium
TAGGAACAGAGCTAACTCTACCAGCTTTCCTGCTGGAGCCTGGCTATAAGCCACTTCTTCAATCTTTCGTCGAGCTTTCCTACCCAGGACTCTATCTTCCTTATGTCGCCGCTCAATATAGCGGCCTTCTCCTCCGCGGTCAGGTCGTATTCCTTCAGCGCCTCGGCCGGGTTAGCGGCCAGCCGCGCGAAGAACGCGTTGTCCTGCGCCGCCCGGTCCAGCACCGCCAGCACCGCGCGCACCGCCGACACCTTGAACTCAGGAATCTTCGCCGACGGGTCGAGCGCGTCGTTGGTCAGGATATTAACCGGCGACTCCTTCCAGTGGAAGGCCATGAAGGCCAGCCCCGGTGAAGTCTCCTCGGTTATGCGCACGGGCGCTTCGATCTGCCCGCGCTCGGACGCCACTATTATTATGTCGCCGTCCAATATGCCCAGCTTGTGCGCGTCGACCGGGTGGAGGTCAACCCACGCGGCCGGGTTTATCTTGTCCAGTATTTCCGACCGCCGGCTCATGCTGCCCGTGTGCCAGTGCTCCAGCACGCGCCCGGTAGTCAGTATCAGCGGGTACTCGGTCGAGACTGATTCCGCGGGAGGGCGGTACTCGACGGCATGGAATTTACCCAGGCCGCGCGTGAACTTCTCGCGATGCAGTATCGGCGTGCCGGGATGCTCCCTGGTCGGGCAGGGCCACTGGAGGCCGTAACCATCCAGTCGGTTATAGTGGACTCCCCCGTATATCGGCGCCAGCGAGGATATCTCCTCCATGATGCTCTCCGCGCTCTCGTAGGCGAACGGGTAGCCCAGCTTCTGCGCCAGCAGGGTGATTATCTCCCAGTCCGGCTTCGCCTCGCCCGGCGGCTCCACGGCCTTGTTCACCTTCTGGACCCGTCGCTCGGTGTTGGTGAAGGTGCCGCTCTTCTCCGCGAACGCCGCCGCGGGGAGAATAACGTCTGCCATCACGGCCGTCTCGGTGGGGAAAATGTCCTGGACCACCATGAACTCAAGCGCATTCAGCGCCCTCTTCACATGGTCCAGCGACGGCTCGCTCATCATGGGGTTCTCGCCCACTATGTACAGCGCCTTGATCTTGCCCTTGATCGCGGCGTCTATCATCTCGGTGACCGGGATGCCGGGCTTATCGCCGATTGTGCAGTCCCAGGCCTGCTCAAACTTCGCCCTCGCTTCCGGATTGTCTACCCGCTGGTACCCGGGCAGTACGTTCGGCAAAGCGCCCATGTCGCAGGAACCCTGCACGTTGTTCTGTCCCCTGAGAGGACTGAACCCGGTGCCCTCGCGGCCGATGTTGCCGGTGAGCATCAGCAGGTTCGCTACGCTCTTCGCGTTGTCCGTGCCGGTGGTGTGCTGGGTGATGCCCATCCCGTAGAGCACCGCTGCCTTTCCGGCGCCGGCGAACATCCGGGCCGCCTTCTCGATCTCGGCAGCCGGGACTCCGGTGATCTTCTCCACCTTCTCGGGGGTGTACTTCTCCACCATCGCGGCAAGCTCCTCGAAGCCTTCCGTGCGTTCCTCGATGAACTTCCGGTTATGGAGGCCTTCCCTGATAATCACGTTCATCATGGCGTTAAGCAGGGCCACGTCGCTGCCGGGCTGGTGCTGCAGGTGCACGTCGGCAAGGGCCGTTAGCTCTATCGAACGCGGGTCGGCGACAATCAGCTTCGTCCCCCTGTTCTTGATCGACTGCCGGACGGTCCTCCCGATAATAGGATGGCAGTCGGTGGTATTGGACCCGATGATGAACAGGAGGTCAGCCGCCGCGATGTCCGTCATGGAGTTGCTCATGGCGCCGTCGCCAAACGCGGCCAAAGCCGCCACCACCGTCGAAGCATGGCACAGGCGCGCGCAGTGATCGACATTATTGGTGCCCAGCACGGCCCGCGCGAACTTCTGGACCAGGTAGTTCTCCTCGTTTGTGCACTTGGCGGAGCTCAGAACGCCCACGCTGTCGGGGCCGGACCTTTCCTTGATCGCGGTCAGCTTGCCGGCCACCAGCTCCAGCGCCTCATCCCAGGTCGCCTCGCGGAACACGTCCCGCAGGTTACCGTTTGTCTTGACATCCTTGCCCCGGCCTTCCTTCCTGATAAGCGGCTTCGTCAGCCGGTCGGCGTGGTGGACAAAGTCGAACCCGAAGCGCCCTTTCACGCAGAGTCCGCCCTGGTTGACCGGGCTTTCCTTGTCCCCGCGGACGCTGACGATCTCGTTGCCGCGAATGCCCAGGTACAGCGCGCAGCCCACTCCGCAGTAAGGACAGATGGTCTTGACCTCGTGAGTTGGCAGCACGGCCTTCTTCGGCAGGAGCGCTCCGGTTGGACATCGATCGACGCACTCGCCGCAGGACTTGCAGATGGAATCCGATATCGGTTTATCGCCGAAGGTGCTGACCCTGGCGTCGTAGCCTCGATAGGCGAGGTCTATCGCCCCCACGCAGACAACTTCGTGGCAGGCGCGCACGCACTTCGCGCAGAGTATACACTTGTTTGGGTCGCGGTCGAACGCCGGGTGGCTGCGGTCGATGGGCAGGACCCGCGTGCCCTTGCGCATTCTCTTGAAATGGTCGTCGTCAATACCTATATATCGTGCGACCGTCTGAAGATCGCAGGCCTGGTTCCTGGCGCAGGTCAGGCACTCGCCGTGGTGGTTGGCCATGATGAGCTCGATGGTCATCAGGCGCGATTGGTTGACCTTCGGGGTCTCCGTGTGCACCACCATTCCGTCCACAGCTTTCGTGGTACAGGCCGTGACAAGACCCCGCATCCCGTCTATCTCGACGATGCACAACCGGCAGGCGCCGTAAGGCTTCAGGTCCGGGTCATTACATAGTGTCGGAATGTAAACGCCCGCTCCCAGCGCCGCCTCCAGCACCGAGACGCCCGCCGGAGCTTCGACCTTTTTGCCGTTGATGGTCAGGGCGATCGTATTCGTTTTCGTGTCCGCGACGGGCTTCGCTATTGTGGCCATGATATCCTCCGTTCTTGCCCTTGACTGAATCAGGCCCTGCTGCTTACGGGAACAGGTTCGACCGGCGCGGTTATCGCCTCTCCCGAGGCTTTGGCGACAGCGCTGAATTTGGCCGGGCATACCTCAAGGCAGGTCCCGCACTTGCTGCATTTCGCCTGGTCTATGACGTGGACCATACGTTTGCCGCCGAGAATCGCCTCCACCGGGCAGGCCCTGGCGCAGATTCCGCAGCCTTCGCATTTGTCGGGAATGATGTAGTAGTTGATGAGGTCCTTGCAGGACAGCGCCGGGCACCGTTTTTCGTTCACGTGGGCCTCGTATTCGTCCCGGAAATACCGAATGGTCGTGAGCACGGGGTTCGGGGCCGTGCCGCCCAGGGCGCAGAGGGATCCGTTTTTCACGGACTCGCTCAGCTCCAGGAGCAGCTCGATGTCCCCTTCCCTGCCCTCGCCGCTGCTCACTTCTTCCATAATATCCAGCATCTGCTTCGTCCCCCACCGACAGGGGATACATTTCCCGCAGGACTCCGACTGGGTGAAGGTCAGGAAGTACTTGGCTACATCGACCATGCAGGTGCTCTCATCCAGCACCACCATCCCTCCGGAACCGACGATCGATCCCGCGGCAGCCAGTGACTCGTAGTCGACCGGCGAATCGAGGAAGCTCGCAGGCAGGCAGCCGCCGGACGGTCCTCCGGTCTGTACAGCCTTGAACTCTTTCCCGTCGGGGATTCCTCCGCCGATCCCATATATGATCTCGCGCAGGCTGATGCCCATCGGGACCTCGATGAGGCCCGGCCGCAACACCTTGCCTACCAGCGAGAAGGTCTTGGTACCCTTGCTCTTCTCCGTGCCGTAGCCCGCGTACCAGTCACCACCTTTTTCCAGGATCGCGGATACGTTGCCCCAGGTCTCCACGTTGTTGATATTCGTGGGCTTGCCCCACAGGCCGGACTGCGCGGGGAAGGGCGGTCGCGACCGCGGCATTCCTCTGCCCCCCTCGATGGAGGCGATCATCGCGGTCTCTTCACCGCAGACAAACGCGCCTGCGCCCTCCTTGATCTTGACATGGAAGTTGAAGCCCGAGCCCACTATGTCATCACCGAGCAGGCCGTGGTCTTCCATCTGCTCCAGGGCCGTCCTGAGCCTCTTGATCGCCAGCGGGTACTCGGCCCTGATGTAGATGTAGCCCTCGGAGGCGCCGATCGCGTAGGCACCGATGAGCATTCCTTCGAGCACGGCGTGCGGGTCGCCCTCGAGCAGCGCTCTGTCCATAAACGCTCCCGGGTCGCCCTCGTCCGCGTTACAGATAATGTATTTCTGAGCGCCCGGGGCATCGTGGCAGAACTGCCACTTCATCCCCGTTGGGAAGCCTGCCCCACCGCGGCCGCGGAGCCCGGACTTCTTGATCTCGTCTATTACTCCCTGCTGCGTCATACCGAGGGCTCTCTCAAAGCCCCTGTAACCGCCGTTGGCCACGTAGTGATAGATAATCTCCGGGTTGATGTTTCCGCAGTTCCGCAGGGCGATGCGCACCTGGGGCTTGAGTACTGGCTGATCGAGAAGGTCGGTTATGCCCTCAAATGACCCACCCGGCCTGCACCCCAGCGCCAGGTCAGGCCGCGGGTTTCCGCCCACCAGGTAATCCTTGACTATCTCCCTTGCCAACTCAGGCGTTACATTTCCATAGAAGATGCCGGCGGCGCCGGGCTTCACAATCTCGACCAGCGGTTCGGCGTAGCAGAGCCCTATGCATCCCACATGAATGATGTCCGCCTTGATTCCGCTCCCGGCGGTCTCGCTTTCGAGGGCTTTGAGGACCTCATCTGCGCCCGCCGCAAGGCCGCAGGTGCCTGTACCTATGAAAATGCGGGCCACAGGACTGTCCTGCAAAGCCCGCCATTGAGAGATTGCTTCTGACCTGAGTTTCTCGAAGCTCATCGGTTGCCTCCTTGATTGCGCTGAGCGGCATCAGGCGCCGCCGTCTTCCACCAGCTTCCTGACCTTCGGCAACGTCATCCTGCCGTACACCTGGTCGTTGACCACCACGACCGGAGCGAGGGCGCACGAACCGAAACAGGCCACCGTCTCCAGGGAGTACTCGAGGTCGGGTGTGGTCTCCCCGGCCTTGACTCCGAGCCGCTTCTCCAGTTCGCCGAGCAACTGCGGCGCGCCGCGCACATGGCAGCCGGTGCCCCGGCAGACCTTGATGATATTCCGGCCCGTGGGTACAAGCTTGAACTGCGCGTAGAACGTAGCCACGCCGAAGACCGAGCTTTCACGAATACCGAGGAATCTTGCTATTTGTTTCATCGACTCCTCGGGCAGGTAGCCGAACGCTTCCTGTACTTTCTGGAGTACGGGGATCAGCTCACTCGAATCACCCTTGAACCTTGCCAGAATCTCGCCGACCCGGACCTTTACCGGGTCCTGGACGATCATAACCGGTTGGGTCGCCTGTGTTACAGTCATATTGCACCCCGGTCATCTTAGATATAGTTGACTACCAGCTCTCCTGCTGAAGCCGGGCCCAGAGCCACTTGCTCAGCCGCTTGTCGAGCTTGCCCACCCACTTTTCGATCTTCCTGATGTCTCCGCAGGCAAGCGCCGCGCACTCTTCGGAGGTAAGCGTGTAGTAGTCCGCAAGTGCTTCGGTCGCGTTTTCCGCCAGCCTGGCCTGGAAATCGGTATCCTCAGCTGCCCGTTCCAGCACGGCGAGAATGAGCTCCCGTCCTTTCAGGAACTCCTTCGACATATGCCTTCCTCGCTCTGCTGTTTCCCTCGGCGTCAGATTTGCCGTCTTCATGTCAACCCCCTTTTCTCTCATGATTTCCACTGCGCCGTCTATATGCTAATTCCATGGCGGAATGTAGTCATTGGACTGAGGCCCGATTTCAGAAGGCCTTTAGTAGCAACTCCGAATGGCCGGAAGTACAATGCAAAGATGTACTGAGGTACAATGCGAATCAATTTTGTTGGCAGTTCGACCGTAATACTGTACAATAGGCCGTGGACGACGGCGGCATTCGAAGCCGACCGGAGGCATGTTGGAAACCGCCAGAGCTAAATGCCGTATTCTCATTGCGGACGATCACCCGCTTCTCCGTGAGGCGATGCGAAACGCTTTTGACCAGCACGACGATATGCAGGTCGTGGGCGAAGCGAGCGACGGGCAGGAAGCTGTCAATCTCACCTCGGAGCTACACCCCGACATAGTCATAATGGATATCGTCATGCCCAGGCTGAATGGAATCGAAGCGACCAAGGAGATAAGGAAGGTAAGCCCTGCCACGGCGGTCCTTATACTGACCGCCTATGACGATGATCGGTACGTAATAGGCTTGCTCGAAGCGGGAGCAGCCGGGTATCTGCTCAAGAGCGCCCGGAGCCAGGTCCTGGTCGACGCGGTACGGACGGTAAATAACGGCGAGTCAGTGCTGCACCCCAGCATAATAGCGAAAGCCCTCAAGTACGGTCTCAGGATGCATAATGAAGCGGTCGGGAAAAAGCCGGAGGAGCAGCTGAGCGACAGGGAAATCGAGGTCCTCAAGCTTGCGGCGAAGGGTATCGGCAACAAGGATATAGCGAGTGAGCTCTGCGTAAGCATTCGTACGGTCAAAGCACACCTCTCGAGCATCTTCAGTAAGATGGGCGTGGCATCCCGCACTGAAGCCGTCGTCAAAGGCTCCCGCGAGGGCTGGCTCACCTTCGAGGATGTTGCACACAGCGACGAAGTCTGACGCCCGCTCATCCTCCGACTGGAAAATGAGCAAAATACTTTCAGTCCCCCAACCCTCGTCTCTCGTCAAGAGCGTCCATTTCTGGATAATCATCCTTCTCTTCCTGTTGACCACCATATGCCACTTTCACGAACTGCTCGAAGGCATCCCGGTGCTGGGCCAGATTTCAATCGGGGCATACCTGGGGTTGCAGCGGCATGCCGAGGACCGGCTCATATATATCCTCATCGTCACCTATGCAACCTGGGCATTCGGATTGAAGGTTGGAGCAAGCGTCCTCCTGGGGAGTGTAATTGTCATGATCCCCAGAGCTGTCTTTGTCTCGCCCGCTCCTACCGATGCGATTTTCGAGAGCTTCACAGCAGCGGCGATTGGAGTTATGCTCGTCGTCACTGTGCGGGCCTACCGGGCTGTCGGGGCTGAACGGGACAAGGCGGAAGACGTTATCACCAAACTCACGATTTCCGAGGAGAATTATCGCGAATTATTTCAAAACGCGAGTGACGCGATATGGGTGCACGACCTCAAGGGGAACATAATCGATGCTAACAGGGCCACGGGCGAAATGACCGGCTGCACGGTCGAACAGCTCAGGCAAATGAATGTGGTTGAATTTCTCTCACCCGATGCGCACGTCCTGGCCAATACAATAAAGGACAAGCTCATAAGAGGCGAGCCTGTGCAGCCGCGTTACGAACAGCGCTTGCTGAACAAAGTGAAGGGTACCGATGCCATAGTCCAGTTGACGACCCGCCTGATAAAGCAGGAGGGCAAACCGGTCGGCTTCCAGAACATAGCCCGCGACATCACGGAGGAAAGGAAAATGCGCGACGGAATGCGCTTCTACCTCCAGAAGGTGCTCGTTGCCCAGGAGGAGGAGCGCAAACGCATAGCGCGGGAACTGCACGACGACTCCGCCCAGTCGCTGCTGCTGCTGATACGCCGCCTCGACTCGATATCGTACGATGCGGAGAACAGGCTCCCCGACGACGCCAGGGAGAAGCTTACCCGGGTGCATGATTACGCGGTGGAAATACTAGCCGGACTCCGCCGGTACGCGCAGGTCCTGAGACCTGCTATTCTGGATGACCTGGGCCTCGTAGCGGCCCTCGAGTGGATGGCGGATAACCTGTCCCGCGAAGGGGTTGAGGTTGAAGCGAATCTCGACCTCGGAGGACAGTCACTGCCGCACGAGATCGAGCTCGGCCTCTTCCGCATAGCC
The DNA here is from genome assembly GCA_014859215.1 of Dehalococcoidia bacterium. Classification (GTDB taxonomy): domain Bacteria; phylum Chloroflexota; class Dehalococcoidia; order SZUA-161; family SZUA-161; genus Kmv37. Next base: position 7,940 of record JACUUS010000103.1, read on the forward strand.
CAGGAGGCGCTGCTGAACATAAGCAAGCACGCGCATGCCTCCAGAGTAGAGATCACCCTCAGGGCCGCGTCTGATCATCTTGAAATGGTTATCGCCGACGACGGCAAGGGTTTTGACATACCGGTGCCGTTGAGCCAGATCAGCGATACGGGCAAGCTGGGGCTGGTGGGCATGCAGGAAAGGGCAAACCTCCTTCGCGGCACCCTCTTGATTGATTCGGCGGCGGGGAAAGGCACCCGGGTCATTGTTCAGGTGCCTCTCGGGCTGATCGACGACGGCTGAACTAAATCCGAACAAATTCGAAATTCTAGACAACTTGAGACGGCGTCGTGCGAATGACCGGGGAGCGGATCGGGGCCTGTAGCGGCGTCCCGGCGGGACGTGCTCTTAGCCTGGGGATCGGGGTTTGTAGCGGCGTCCCGGTGGGACGCCTTAGGGCTTGTCTTGAGACCGGCGTGAGAT
>JACUUS010000104.1 GCA_014859215.1 Dehalococcoidia bacterium
GTCGTGAGGTGCTCAGCAAGCTTGCCTTCAAGTACGAGAAAACGCACGCACAGCAAAAGAGGGGGTGCTGCCCCTGCTTCGCACTGAGCTTCATTCGACAAGGCACATGCGAGAGTGTTAAAATTCTGTTTGCTATGTACGACCTAATAGTAGTTGGCGCGGGCCATGCCGGGTGCGAGGCTTCGCTGGCGGCTGCGAGAATGGGCTGCCGTGTCCTTCTCCTTACCATGAACATGGACAACGTAGCGCTCATGTCCTGCAACCCGTCCATCGGGGGCCCCGCCAAGGGACACGTTGTACGTGAGATCGACGCGCTCGGCGGCGAGATGGCGCGTAACATTGACAGGACCTCCATCCAGATCAGGATGCTGAACACGGGGAAGGGTCCGGCCGTGCAGGCCCTGCGGGCGCAGGCCGACAAGAAGCTGTACAGCCTCTCGATGAAACATACGCTGGAGGCGCAGCCGGGACTGGACCTCAAGCAGGCGCTGGTCGAGGAACTGAGGCTTTGCGGCGGGTCATTCCAGGTCGTCACAAGCACCGGGTGGGTCTATGAAGGCAGGACGGTTGTTCTGACTACCGGTACCTCGCTGGCCGGGAGGGTGATCATAGGCGACACGGCCTTTCCCGCGGGCAGGGCGGGTGAGTTTGCCGCGTACGGCCTTTGCCGGAGCCTGAAGGATCTCGGCTTCAGGCTGGGCCGTCTGAAGACCGGCACTCCGCCGCGGGTGGACGCCAGGACAATAGACTTCAGCAAGACCGTTCTCCAGCCCGGAAGCGAAGTCCCTCTCTTTTTCAGCTTCACTCCGCCGAACGGCCAGACCCCTTGTCCGCCGCCGAGCCCGGTATATCCGCGCAGGGACACCGGCTGGCGTGAGCAGCTTCCGTGCTACCTGGTATACACGAACAACAGGACACATGACATAATAAGGGCCAATCTGCACCGCGCGCCCCTCTTTACGGGGCTCATAAACGGGATCGGTCCCCGCTACTGTCCCTCCATTGAGGACAAGATCGTCCGCTTCGCGGACAAGGAGTCGCACGGGCTGTTCCTGGAGCCGGAAGGCTGGCAGACAAACGAGGTCTATGTCCAGGGAGCTAATACCAGCCTGCCCGAGGATGTGCAGATCGCCATGCTTCGCACCATTCCCGCGCTGGTAAAGGTGGAGATGATGCGGGTAGGGTACGCGATCGAGTATGATTTCGTGCCGCCCGACCAGACCCGTGCCACCCTTGAATCGAAGCTGATCCCCGGCCTGTTCCTGGCCGGGCAGATCAACGGCACGTCGGGTTACGAGGAGGCTGCCGGGCAGGGCCTTGTAGCAGGAATCAATGCGGCGCTGAAAGTCAAGGGCAGGCCTCCGCTCATACTGCGCCGCAACCAGTCCTATATTGGCGTTATGATAGACGATCTTGTTACGAGGGATCTGTCCGAACCATACCGCTTGCTGACTTCACGGGCCGAATACCGCCTGCTTCTCCGCCAGGACAACGCCGACCTCAGGCTCACACCCGTCGGTTATGAGCTTGGACTTGTTCCCCGGGAAAGGTATGAGACGGTCGAAAAGAAGCGCCGCGAGATCGCGGCTGAGCTTGGGAGGCTCGGCAGGACCTATCTCAGCCCCGGCGAAAAGCTTGATTCCGATCTGGCGAAGCACCACCTTCCGCCTGTCTCGCGGAGCGTAAGCGCTATTGAATTCCTGCGCCGCCCGGAAGCGGGCTACGAACTCCTTGCAGACCTCGGCTACGGCAATGGCGGCCTTGACGCATCCTGCCGCGAGCAGGTTGAAATAGAGGCCAAGTACGAGGGATACATTCAGCGCCAGCATGCCGAGATCGAAAGAGTGCGGCACCTGGAGGAGAAGGCCATACCGCAGGAGTTCGATTACGACGGCGCCGCCAGCTTTCGCAGGGAGGCCAGGGAGAAGTTCAAGCAGTTCAGGCCGGCCACCCTCGGTCAGGCCTCCAGAATACCCGGAATAACACCCGCCGACGTTGCGGTTATGCTCGTGCACCTGGAGAAGGCAAGATTGGCTGGCAAACCCTGATCCACCACGCGTTTTCCCCTTGACCATTTTGTGTGCTGGTACCTGTACGTTTGGGTGATTGCCAGCCGAACAATTTGCCACTATATTGGTACCGGGGACCAAAGCGGGCCCCTTGTGCGGTGTGAGCCTGAGAGGTACGGTGTTGAAGGTAGTTGGCCTGGTGCTCCTCTTGACAGTGCTGGTAGCGGCCGGCCTGGTCAGCATCCGAGTGCCGTTGATAGCTTATACCGAAACGTATACTGAGGCCTATACCACGCCGGAGACCTATTACACAACAGAGATATTTCTCGACGAAACCCCCCTAACATTCGAAACGGGAAATAAGACAATCAGCAACTTGTACTGGCGGCGCACATCTGACTGCGCGGTCCCGGTCAAGAATACGTCTGCACATGGCGGGGAATTCCGGGTACAGTTCAATGCGATTACCCAGGAAGGGGAGACGAGGACGAAGGTTGTGTGGCAGTACCTGGCAGCCGGAGAGCAGAGGAGTGTACTCGCAAGATTCGACCGCGATTACATAAAGGAGTTCACCTGCTCAGTCGAGCCTCCGGCGGCATCTGTGGAAAGCTCGCGCAGGGTGCTCGTGACCAGGGACTTGATCAGGTACAGGGAAGTGGAAAGGAGCGGCAAGCTGACGGTCGTGGAGAGACTGACCGGAGGGGGGAAGGAGCCTGCTCCAACTATTCCAGTGCCTACCATGACCCCGCCGCCCACTCCGACACCGAGTCCTTCACCGCAACCCACGACTTCTACCAGGCTGCTCGATCGTACAAAGAGTCTCTCAGACCTTTCCATCACACTGAGCGTGGTTTCCTGGACCGGTGATTATGCGGTTGCCGAGTGGATTGTACGAAATCCGTCACAGAAGACGTTCGCGGCGAACCGGCTTTACAGCATCTTTTGTCCCGGCGCGGTCGCGACAGACCAGGCCGGGAACGAAGGCGAGTTCTTTGTGCCGGACAGTATCGCAAAGGACCTCCGGCCGGGAGACTATCTGCGTATTGAAACCAAATGGCTTTTCTTTCCCGAGAGCAACCAGGTAACGGTAAGACTGACCGATGCCTGGACTACCGGCTCGTTCCTGGTTGATGTAAGCACCGAGTTTGTATTTGCCCGCTAGGTCCTCTTTGAACCGCGCCCTGTGCGTGCCGGACCAATAAGCGCATCGTGCTATAATCCATTATGGAAAGCGGGAGACAGCATGGATGCGCCGGATGCGGACCTTGTCCTCTACAATGCGAAAATCCTGACTCTGGACGCGACGAATCCTTTCGCACAGCTCGTTGCCGTCAGAGATAGGACCATAGTGCACGTCGGCCCGCACGAGGATATACAATACTTCCAGGGGTGCAGGCGGACTGTAGACTGCGGCGGTAAGACGGTTATACCGGGCTTTCACGATGCTCACGTTCACATCATGTCCCACGCCTCTCGATTGGTGAGCGTGGATTGCAGCCCAACCTCGGTGAAGTCCATCGCTGAAATCCAGGAAAAGATCAGGAGCCATGCGCAGCGTCTTCCTTCGGGAACATGGATCAGGGCCGCAGGCTATAATGAGTTCTATCTCGCGGAACGCCGACACCCCACCAGGCACGATCTGGACCTGGCGGCTCCCCACCATCCCGTCAGACTCACGCATCGCTCGCTGCACGCTTCCGTCCTGAACAGCCTCGCTCTGTCCAGGGCCGGTATTGGCAATGAGACCGAGGAACCCCCCGGTGCCTTGATTGAACGCGAGCTGGACACAGGCGAGCCTGACGGACTCCTGGTTGGCATGGAGACCTTTCTCAGCGAGAGCGTTGTCCCTCCGCTTACGGAGGCGGTACTGCACGAGGGGCTGAGACTGGCCAGTGAGGATTTCCTTCGCGCGGGCATCACCTCCGTGCAGGACGCGACCGTGAGCAACGGCCCGGAGCAATGGCAGACTTTCCAGGCTATCAAACTAAGAGGCCTGTTCGGGCCCAGGCTCTGCATGATGACCGGGTCTCACGCGCTTCGCGAAATGGCCGCAAGCGGTCTTCACCCCCGAGCGGGCGACGATGATTTGAGATTGGGCCCTGTCAAGCTCACGCTGGACGAGGTCAGCGGGCGGCTCAACCCGTCCCAGGCTGAACTGAATGAAGACACTCTTGGCGCCCACCGGGCCGGGCACCAGGTGGCCATTCATGCCGTCGAGGAGAACACGGTGGAGGCGGCGGCTCGAGCGATCGGGTACTGCCTGGAGAAGTCTCCCCGAACAGGACACCGGCACCGCATCGAGCACTGCTCGGTCTGCCCTCCACGCCTGCTCGAGGAACTTGAGTCGCTGGGAGTGGTGATAGTCACACAGCCCGCATTCATTTTCTACAGTGGGGAGAGGTACCTGAAGGAAGTGGACCCTCAATCCCTTCCGTGGCTATACCGGGTGAGGGCCTTTCTAGACAGAGGACTGGCCGTGGCGGGAAGCTCCGACTGCCCCGTGGTCCCCTGCAGTCCACTCGCGGGCGTCTACGCGGCGGTTACCCGTAAGGCCGCCGGCGGCGATGTGCTTTCCGGGGAGGAGGCCGTTGATGTTGAGACCGCGCTCGACCTTTTTACAGCCCGCGCCGCCTTCAGTGTCTTCGAAGAGAACGTCAAGGGGACGATCGAGCCGGGCAAGCTGGCTGACCTTGCTGTCCTGAGCGCGGACCCAACGGCGGTTGAACAGGGACTCCTCAAGGATATACAGGTGGAGATGACCGTGATTGACGGGAGAATTGCCTGGGAAAGGGGAGGCTCAGGACAGGGCCTGAATCACGACGGTGCGTATAACCTGGAGGAGAATGATCGCCACAATGGGGCTGATATCGATTCTGCCCAGCGTGGGTATGATCCTGCGAAGAGGCCCCAGGATCGGCTCCGTTAGTACCGCAAGAGCCTGGTACAGATTTATGACGATCTGATTCCTGGTGCTTATCATGAACCAGGAAAGGATGACCCGGATGAAAATCGCAATCGTCAATACCTGAACCACCAGGTCCACTATCAGGATTACGGTCGTCACTTGCTGCTCTCTTTCCCAAGTAGTTGCGCCTTCTCATAAGCGGCGATCACTGCTTCCGCGAGAGCAGATCTTACTCCCCCGTCTTCCATGCGGAGCAGGCCCTCGGCGGTGGTCCCGCCCGGCGACGTTACGAGATTTTTCAGTTGGGCCGGGTGCAGTCCGCTTTCTCGCGCCATGTGCGCGGAACCCAGGAATGTCTGATATACCAGCTCGGAAGCGATAGCCCGCGGAAGCCCGATGTGGACCCCGGCGTCTATGAGAGATTCCATTATCATGAAGGCGTATGCCGGACCGCTGCCGCTCACGGCGGTTGCCATGTCGACATACTTCTCATCTTCAACGTAGATCTCTTTACCCATTGCGCCCAGTACGGCGCGGGCCATGTCCTTCTGCCCCTGGGACACCATCCGGGTGGCCGTCCACACCGTCATTCCCTGTCCGAACTTGGCCGGAGTATTCGGCATGGCGCGGACGATCGATTCATGCCTGAGCGCCTGCCTCAAAGTCTCGATTCTCGTCCCGGCCATGATGGAGAGCGCAAGCTGGCCCTCCTTGATCTCTCCCTTGAGACCGCCGGCTACACTCGCGGCGGTCTGTGGCTTGACGGAGAGCACCACCAGGTCGCGGCCCCGTATCGCGCTCCTGCTGTCAGGGCCGCACTCGATGCTGTAGGCTTGCTCTACGATGCCCAGCCGCTTTTCATCAACGTCACAGGCGAAGATATCAGCCGGCGAAACCAGTTTCTGCCTGAGCAGGGCGGAGATCATGACCTCGCCCATCGTGCCAGTGCCGATAAAAGCTATCTTCATGTCTTTCTCCTTACGCCGGTCCGGCGCCGAAAATGGCCCTCCCGATCCTCACGCAGGTCGCTCCCTCCTCGATGGCCACCTCGAAGTCGTCCGTCATGCCCATTGAAAGTCCTTTCAGACCCAGGGCATCGCCGATTCGTTTCAATTCACGGAAATATGGACGCACCTGTTCGGCATCGCTTGCCAGGGGGGCTATTGTCATCAACCCTTTGACTTCAATATTGGGCAGACTGGTGATATGTTTTATGGCTCCATCCAGTTCCGAGACTGGGAAGCCGCCTTTGGTATCTTCAAGGGCGATATTTACCTGGACGAAGGCCTGTATCTTGCCGGCGCACCGGTTCAGGGTCTCCGCAAGCCTCAAGGAGTCAACACTATGAATTATATCAAAATTGCTTGCCGCTGTCCTTGCCTTGTTGGTCTGCAGGTGCCCCACCATGTGCCATTTCAAACCAGGCCTCAAGCTGCGCAGCTGTTCGACTTTGATGAGGGCGTCCTGGACCCGGTTTTCGCCGAAGTCGGTTATGCCGGCCCTGTAAGCCGCTTCGATCATGCCGGCGTCCACTGTCTTTGAAACCGCGACCAGCGTAATCTCTTCGGGTGAACGGCCCGCCCTTTCACAGGCCTTTGCAATGCGTTGCCGCGTTTCCCTTATATTCTGGTCTATGCTCATAGCGGATACCCTCGCACTCAGCATACTCCACACCTGGCGCATTCCGCCGGCGGACAGGGCCCTGTCTCGATACCCTCGCTCGCTTTCCTCAGCTCATCTGACAGATAGCCGCAGGCTACGCCGGAGTCCACCACGGACCAGGGCAGCGGCTCACCCGGCAGCCGGTCGCGGTAGATGTAGGAGGCCGTATCGAGACCGTGCCGGCGTAGTGCAGTTTTCCACGCCGCCAGGCTGTGTCGGGGCATTGTCGCAAGCACCGGCCCCAGCCTTGCGTCACCTCGCGAAAGCACTCCTTGCACGGCGCTCCAGCTCAGGCTCTCCCCTCCTGACTCGATTCCGCTTTTGGAAAGCGAGCTCCTGATACGCGCCAGGCGGGAAGCCAGCACCTCCTCGTGCTCCATGGGTGCCCACTGTAAGGGCGTGCCCGCCTTGGGCACGAAGGCCTCGATGGAAAGTGAAATGCGGCTTCCCCTGGCTGCGACGCGTTCTTTCAACATCAACACCAGCCGTGCTATTTCCGCGATATCCTCGTCAGTTTCACCGGGCAGGCCAATCATAAAGTAAAGTCTGATATTCCTCAACCCGTACGCCGCGGCCTTGTCAACTGCCTTGACGATGTCTTCCTCTCGCACGCACTTGTTGATGGTGCGGCGGAGCCTTTCGGAGCCGGCCTCCGGTGCAAAGGTGATGGTCTGCGTGGCGCTTTCAGCGAGCGCCTGGATAACGGCCTCTGAGAGCGGATGAATTCTCAGGGAACTCACCGAGATATCCGCGCCGGCGCGGCGGAGGACGGTGACAAGCTCATCGATCTGCGGATGGTCGGTGACTGCCGCGGCCAGGAGGCCCAGCCTCTTGCTCATGCTCAGGCCTTCGCGTGCCTGGTCGAGCAGGGACTCAAGCGGCCGGTAACGAAATGGTCGGAAGAAGAAGCCCGCCAGGCAGAAACGGCAACCCCGCCCGCAGCCCCGCGCTATCTCGATCAGGTAGACATCGCTGAAATCAGTATCGGGTGTCAGGATGACGGACGTCGTTCTCGTAGAGTTGAGGTCCGCAAGCCACACACGCTTTACCGGCTCACCCTTGAAGACCGCGGGCACATAGACGCCGGGAACGGAGGCGAGTATCTCCAGGACTTCGTGCCTTCCCGCCTCCAGTGATCCTGCCGTCGCCTCGACGAAACCCGGCAGGATTGCTTCGCCTTCGCCGATGGCGAAGCAATCGAAGAATATCGACACGGGCTCCGGATTGGCGGTCACGCTGGGGCCTCCCGCCAGCAGGAGAGGGTGGCTCTCGTTGCGTTCCGCCGCGATTAGGGGAATTCCGGAGCTTCTGAGTACCTGCACGACATTGAAATAGTCGAGCTCGAACGAGATGGAAAAGGCAAGGACGTCGAAATCGCCGAGCGGCCGCTGGGATTCCAGGCTGAGAGGCCCTTTGTCCCCCATAGTCCGCGGTTCCCAGAACACCCGCTCGCAGACTATATCGGGGTAGCTGTTCAGGTGCCTGTAGAGAGTCTGGAGACCGAGGCTCGACATGCCGAGATAGTAGGAATTGGGAAAAACCAGGGCGAAATGCAGGCGCCCGCCCCAGTCCTTTTTTATAGCGCCCTTTTCCTTCGCAAGTCTCCGCCGGGCCTCTTTAACAGCCTTCCAGGTCATCGGTTTCGATAGCTAGTTGTCCCTGAAATATGCCCTTTGGACGCCGGATATAGGCAGACTGGCTTTGAAATTCGCTCTTTCAAGTTTTTGTCCTTCCGCTTAACTGCCTGCTTACATAATTCTCGCCGCCTGCCAAA
>JACUUS010000105.1 GCA_014859215.1 Dehalococcoidia bacterium
TTAGGAGCCCGCCTTCGCGATCCTCGACGCCGCAAGGGACCGCCACCCGTCGAAGGTCTCTGGACCGTGCACAATATCCTCGTATCAGGGACCCGCAGCGCTGTTGCCAGGCCGCCCCTTGAACCCGTGAAACTTGAGGAACAGCCCAAACCGGGTGAGGTCTATAACGCCCTCGTGCTGGGCACTCATGATTACGTAGTGAAGAATGCGATCAAAAAGGTTGTTATCGGGCTTTCCGGAGGGATCGATTCCAGTCTGGTCGCTGTAATAGCCGTGGACGCCCTTGGCTCATCCAGGGTAGCCGGCGTATCAATGCCTTCAAGGTATACATCCGGCGCCAGCATCACAGATGCCGAACTCCTGGCTCGCAATCTCGGCATCGAGTTGATCACCATTCCTGTTGAAAAGATTTTCCGGGCATACCTGGACACCCTTGCGGACTGCTTCAGTGGAACAGAGTCCGACGTTACCGAGGAGAACATCCAGGCGCGCATCAGGGGAAACCTGCTCATGGCTATTTCGAACAAGTTCGGTCACCTTGTCCTTACCACGGGTAACAAGAGCGAGATGGCTACGGGTTACACTACGCTCTATGGCGATATGGCGGGCGGGTTTGCGGTGATAAAGGACGTTCCGAAGACAATGGTGTACGAGCTTGCAAGGTACAGGAGCGAGCTCGCGGGCTTCGATCTGATACCGGCCGCAGTTCTTGCAAAACCCCCGTCAGCGGAATTGAGACCCGGGCAGAAGGATACCGATTCTTTGCCCCCATACGATATTCTGGACAGGGTCCTGACCGCTTACATCGAGGAAGACAGAAGTGTCGAACAAATCATAGAAATGGGAATAGAAGAAGACATCGCGCAAAGAGCTGCCTGGCTGGTGGACGGCAGCGAATACAAGCGCCGCCAGGCGCCGCCGGGTATCAAGATAACTGCGAGGGCCTTCGGGCGTGACCGGAGACTGCCCATTACCCATCGCTTCCGCAGCTGAAGGGCGGCAGGCATGCTTGGACCCGGCCATCCGGGCTTAGTACGACAGCGGCTCGCCAGTTCGAACGGCAGGCAGAGGAGACGCGGAAATCGACGCGGGGGCAGAACATGGCTAGAGTGTACGCTTGCGCAAAGACGGTTCCTGCTCCGAGACTACGGGAACTTCCACGGTGAAGGTTGCACCCTCCCCCCTCTCGCTCGTCGCGTACAAACGTCCTCCATGTTCCTGCACCAGACCGAAACAAATGCTCAGCCCAAGGCCGGTGCCTCGTCCGGCTTCCTTGGTTGTGAAGAAGGGATCGAATATCCGTTGAAGGTCATCCTCGGGCATGCCGGGTCCATCATCAATAAACAGTATGCGCACCATGTCCTGGGCCTTCTCAGTCCTTATTGTGAGCCGGCCTTTGCCGTGCGCATCCGTCATCGCCTGCTCGGCATTGCTTATGATGTTCACAAATACCTGTTGAATCTGGTGCGGGTCGGCCTTGACAAGCGGAAGGTCGCGCTCGAGTTCAAGAACCAGGTCGATATTGTTGACTCGAAGCCGGTAGGTGTGCAGTTCCAGGCTCTTGTCGATTGCATCATTGATCGATACCAGGCGTTTCTCCGGCTTATGCCTGCCTGCAAAAGAGAGTAGATTCCCGGTGATCCTGGAAGCTCGCTGAGCCTCTTTGAATATTACTTCCAGGTCTCCTCTGGCATCCTGTTCAAGGTCTTGCCTCGCTATCTGGAACTCAGCGTAGGCCTGTATTGCTGCCAGGGGGTTCCTTAGCTCATGCGCAATACCCGAAGCAAGCTCACCTACTACCGCCAGCCGGCCGGCTAGCTGGAGCTGGTGCTCCATCTTCTTCTTTTCACGCTCCGCACGCTTGCGCTCGTTAACGTCTCTTATTGAGATCATGCAAACCGGTTTGCCCCGGTACTGCGTGGGTCCTCCTGCAATATCAACCCACAATTCAGCGCCGTCTCTGGTCCGTGTCTGGAATTCGCCCACTTCTCCCGGCGCCGAAGAAGGACCTTCCACGAGCCCGCGCAGCGCCCGGTCCTTGTCTGCCGGGGATACGTAATCCAGGGGGTTAAGGCCGATAACTTCCCCGGATGATTCGAAGCCGTACATCCTGGCAGCGGTCTGGTTGGCAAGCACGATTCTCAGAGTCTCCAGGTCGATCGCGAGAATGCCGTCTATTGCGCTTTCGAACAGTGTCCTATAATTATGCTCGCTCTGTCGCAGCGCCTCCTCTGCCCGCCTGCGTTCGCGCCGGACATCGGCTTCCCGGAGTTCCCTCTCGACAACAGGTACCAGGCGGGCCAGCTTGTCCTTCATGATGTAATCATGCACCCCTGCCCGCATCGCGGCCACGGCAGCTTCCTCCCCTATCGCGCCGGAAACGATTAGGAAGGGAAGATCGAGGTCCCTCTTTTTGATTGTCTCGAGGGCTTCGGGCATACTGAATCGCGGCATCGTATAATCGCAAATAATCAAGTCCCAGGGTTCCCTGTCCAGGGCTGCCGTCATAGCCTGGCAGGTATCGACCCTTTCGAATTCGGAGGCGTAACCACCGCGACGCAGTTCGCGCATGATTAACGCGGCGTCATCGTCTGAGTCTTCAATTACTAGCACATGTATCTGAGCAGTCATCTCTGCTATCCCTCACTCTGGGCGCTGAGATATTCAACAAGAGCCAGTATAGTCCAAGCTGTTGGACTGCCTGACCGAACTGTACGAAATCGACCGGCTTACGAATATAGCTGTTCGCGCCGAGGCTGTAGCCCTTTACGAGGTCACACTCCTCCCATGAGGAAGTCAAAATGACCACAGGAAGGAGCCTGGTGCGTTTATGGCTTCGAATTCGTTGGAGTACCTGCATACCGTCGATCTTTGGCAATTTCAGGTCCAGGAGTATGAGTTCGGGAAGCCTGCCTGCGTCCCGTCCCTCCTGCCCACCCTTCCCAAAAAGGTAGTCAAGCGCCTCTACTCCATCATGCGCCACAACAACTTCATTAAGAATATTGCTCTTCTTAAGCGCGCGTAGGGTGAGCGCCTCATCATCCGGGTTGTCCTCGACCAGGAGTATTACTTTGTTCTTCATCAGGATACCTCGTCGATATGTAGAGTGAAATAGAACGTAGCGCCCTGTCCTTCGGCGCCCTCAGCCCATATGGTGCCGCCGTGGCGATGTATGATCCTCTGCGCAGTTGCCAGCCCGATGCCTGTGCCTTCAAACTCGCTGGTTGAATGCAGACGCTGGAATGCGCGGAACAACTTGTCTACGTAATCCATATTGAACCCGGCCCCATTATCACGAACGAAATAGGTATGCCTCCGGTCAACTATTGTATGCCCGAACTCGATAACGGCCTGGTCCTTTTTCCCGGTGAATTTCCAGGCATTGCCCAGAAGGTTCTCCAACACCGCCCGCAAGAGGTGCGGATCTCCGCGGGTAAGAAGTCCATTTTCTATCACAAACTCGACGCGGCGCTCGGGATCGCCCTGCTTGAGCTCGGCAGCGATTGCATGCGCCATCCTGCTCAGATTCACACTCTCAGTCACCATTTCGCCCCGGGTTACACGAGAGAGACCCAGGATGTCGTCAATGAGCTGCCCCATTCGCTGGCTTGCCGCCCGAATACGTTTCAGATGATCCTTGCCCTGGTCACCCAGCGTCTCCTCGTAGTCCTCCAGCAAGGCCTGACTGAACCCATCGATGTTGCGAAGAGGAGCCCGCAAATCATGAGACACTGAATAGGCAAAGGATTCGAGCTCCTTGTTTACGGCCTGAAGCTGGATCGTACGCTCTATCACACGTTGCTCAAGCTCCTCCTTTAGCTGGCGGATCTCTTCCTCAGCCTTCACCTGTTCAGTTACATCGCGGGCAACCGCGACAATCTCCACCGGTTTCTTTCCGGGTATCGACGACACGGTATACTCGATGTCCGCAACGTTGCCATCCTTCTTCTGGAACTTTGTCTTGCCGTGGTACATCCCTGCTTTTGACACAGCCTTCGAGACTTCTCGCAAGAAGCCGGCACGGTCACCATAAGGCCCAAGAAAGAAATCGGCGGTCTTTCCCAGAAGTTCATGTCCGGGATAGCCATATATGGCTTCGACCCTGTCGTTACACCAGGCTATCTTGCCGTCTTTGAACTGAAACACAGCCTCGGTCAGACTCTCTACAAGAGCCGAATAATGCTCCTTTGATTTCCGCAAGGCGGCCTCCGCCTTTTTCTTCTCTTCTTCCTCCTGCTTCAATTTGGTGACGTCCCTCACCGAAAGCAGCGCAGCGGTCCTCCCGCCGAACTCAATCCTCGTACCCAGGATATGGACCTGCATTTCTCTGCCGTCAATCGTGTATGTCCTCAGTTCATATCTCTTCCGCCTGGAGTGACTGTACACGTCTTCGCAGAAGCCCCGGATCACCTTTTCTGCATCGTCCGGGTGTACGAATTCAAGGACATTCCGCCCGATAAGCTCCTCGGTAGATTCAATCCCGAACAGTTGCGCGGCACGCCGGTTACCAAGGACTATTTTCATGGATTCCGCATCGACCACAAGGATATAGTCCTGCGTACTCTCGAACAGGAGCCTGTATTGATTCTCGCTTTCCTTAAGGGCGGCCAGCATGCTCTTTCTTTCAGTCACATCACGCGCAATTCCCACCAGTTCGACAGGATCAGTGCCCTGGACAAGCGAGATCGAGTACTCCAGATCGAGCACGGTTCCGTTTTTTCTCACGGCTTCCACGGTCCCGCGAATGACATTTCCGTCTCTTAATGTACCGGTTGCCTGCTCATAGATGCCCGGGATAAAGCGCGCGACAGGCTGTCCCAGCATCTCTTTCTTCTTGTAACCCAGAATCTCCTTAAGCCTGTTGTTGCACCAATCGATTCTCCCTTCCCTGAGCCTGAACACCGCATCGCCGAGGTTGCTCACCAGCGCGGAGTAGTTCTGCTCAGACTCCTGAAGGGCCTGTTCCATTCTCTTCCGCTCCGTGATATCATGCGCAATTGCAAGAGCGAGCAGATGGCTCCCGCTCCTTTCAAGGGGAATCGCAAACGCTTCCGTCCACAGGGTATCGCCGGATTTCGTTCTGACCGGGACTTCGATAGGAGCCTTCATTTCTCCTTCATTCAGCAAGTCCGAAATAGTCCCCAGGACACTTTTCAGAGCGTCCGCGGACACGATTTCGGCCAGACTGAGCTTCCCGAGATCGTCGCTTGTATACCCGAACTTCTGGAGAGCAGAGCTATTAGCCTCCAGTATTACCCCGCGCTCATCCATCATGTATACAAGCTGCAGGCGGTGGTCGAAGATGGCCTTGTACCTTCTCTCGGCTTCGCGCAGAGCTGCCTCTGCACTCTTTCGGTCCCCTATGTCGCGTGAAACCCCGATAATACCGTTCACGTTCCCGGACTGGTCTTTGAGGAAATCGAGGGTCGTCTCCAACCACACCGTCGAGCCGTCCTTGCGGTAGACCTCGGTTTCAATCTTCCACAGCTTCGAGCCGCTTCCGCTCCTTCCCCGGGCAACCATTACCTTCCGGATGAGGCCCTTTGCAGCCTTGCGGTAGGCGGGCGGCATCATCATTCTGGGCGTCAGTCCTTTAGCCTCTTCCACGGTGTAGCCGAGGTGAGTTGTCACGGAGGGGCTCACGTAGGTCACGCGCAGTTTCGTGTCCGCCGTCCAGACTATGTCCGTGACATTCTCCGCCAGCAGCCGGTAACGTTCCTCGCTTTCGCGCAGGGCTTTCTCGGCAAGCTTCTTGTCAGTTATGTCGATAAACCAGGAGATCGTCTGAAGTGGGCGACAATCGTCATCAGTCACTATGCTTGACAGGACATGGACGAAACGTGCTTTCCCACTTCGCGCAGCCCCGCAGAGCTCTCCTTCCCACGAGCCCTTCTCCGTCATGGCCTTTACGATTTCCCTGACAACCGAGAGTTCGCCGGTGTTAAGCAACTCCCAGTACGGCATGCCCAGCAATTCTTCTTTCTTCTCACTGCCCCATAGTCTCACGCAGGCCTGGTTCACATATGTGATCCTTCCCTGCATGTCCGACATGGCAATCGCGCAGAGCGAATCTTCAAGGGCTTTTTCCTTCAATGCCCATGACCCCTTTACTCCTCGATCAAAGTCGAAGAGATTCAGAGCCTGTTTACGTTTTGTTCCGGCGTGCTTCTGCGCGGCAAATTCGCCCAAACCCAACTTCCTGGACAGCAAAATGGCAGAATCACCTGGCCCGTGTGCATTGCCCGTTTCAACCCCGGCAAACCGGTCCTTGCCCCTCATCTACCGTAACCCCCTTGAACTCGCACTCGATAATTCTGAACATTAGCATATGGCTAACGTATCAGGCAATGGTCCTTTCAGACTTAAAGAAAAGGACTAAAGTACTGCAAATCCGGAAATATCCAACCTGTTCGTCGTTTACGATACTCGTCCCTGAAAAAAGATAATTATTTCTTAATATTTTCTTCACACATTTGTAATGGGGTTTCCGCATAATCTTCGACGAAGGACTCCCGGGAATAATCATGCAGGTCCGCGGAATCCAAGAAATACAGGAGGTGTTTGTTTCGTGTATGATTTCTACTTCCCCTGCGCAGCCCTGACATCATTTTCCATGCTTCGCCAGGGCTGGATCGCCATGAACAAGGCTATTGAGGCAAAACTGGCAAAAATCGGACTCACACCTGAACAACTCGCCGTACTATGGGCATGCAGGGACTATCCCGGCACCCTTATCCCGGCAGAGGTTGCTCGCTTGCTTTTCAGAGAGAACCAGACAATAGCAGGTTTACTCAACCGGATGGAACGCGACGGCCTGATAAAGCGAAATGCGAAGCGCAAAGGACAGCCTTTCACCGAAATCAAGATCACACCCAAGGGTGAGCAAATAGTCGAACCCGGCATCGCGATCTTGAAGGAACTGGTTACCGAATTCGGCTCCGATCTTTCCGACGGGCAGCATGAGCAACTGCAAAGCCTGATCCGGATCATGCGTGACAAGGCGCTGGAGAAGCTGTATATTGAGCCCGCTGTACCGATCGGCGTGCGCACCGGTGAGCCGGTGGCTGTTAACTGGTAGCTTTTGACTTTGATTCCACCAAGTCCGCCGCAGGTGAATTACTGATTCCGTTGAAGCCTGAGTGGCGAGGGACAGTTCGGAGATAGACGCTCCCTCCGGGCGGTTCAGGCTTCCGAAGTCGCCGGACATAGACCGCCTTCTCCTGGCGGCGGGGCCTGAAGTGACTGGGCCTGTGCCATTCCCCCGGCCCATATCTGTAGAAGTGGCACAGGCCTGTCTTGCTGTTTGCTCTCAAGAATAACAGCGCAAGCCCCTCTTCAACCTCTTTCTTCAGGGTGTCTCCTGCTTGCGTTCCCTTCTGCATCCGCCACGCGCTCCAACCAGTACTGCGGTACTACTCAAGGAAATAGTAAGATCGAGGGATACACAGCCATCAGGACACCGACTATCATAGGTTCACGCTGAGGAGAATGAATGGTCGAGCAACGATGGCCTGCGCCCTCCCTGGTTGACCGTATGAAAGCCACGGTCTCGAGGAGTTTTGAACGCGACCGGCGAGTGGAGCGCTATTTTGAAGCCTTTGCCAGGGCGGTGTGGCCATGGAACGAGCAGAGACTCCTCATCCTGGTCGGTGTTCTGGTATTCATCGATTATGCCACGACCCATGCTGTACTTGTATACAGCGGCAAGAATTTTCTCGGAGAAGGCGGACTGCTTGCGGCCTGGGCCCTTGACAGAGGCGGGTTACCGATGGTCTTCCTGGTGGATATCGGCGCTCTCATCGCCCTGACACTGGCCGCCACGGTTATTCGCCAGGTCTACCTGAGCCTGGGGTTTCAGGGATTCGCACGTTCGGCCTACATTGCTCTTTTACTTCCTTATGCCGTGGTAGCCTTTGCTGCTATAATCAACAATATACTCCTCGCCGTTCTGTAACGTCCTTCCGGCAAAGCCTCCGGTCTTCTCGGGAACAAACCGCTCTCCTCTTCCGTCCTTTACTGTGAGAGGGGTAAGAGCTCGACACCCAGAACCACGAAGGAGGCAGGAATGAGGAGAGTCCTGATAGCGGCCCTGGCCCTGCTGGTACTCGGCGCTGTAGCCGGGGGGAGCATAGCCTGGGCAAAAACGGCGAACGGCAACCCTGATGGAGGGCTGAACGAAGTGTCCCTGGACGAAAGCAGGACCATCGCAGAGGACTATCTGTTAAACGGTCCAACCTACAAATTCGATGGCATCGAAGGAAGCGTGTTCCTGACTGACACAACTATCGGAGAAAGCCCTCATTGCTGGACGTTTGTGTTT
>JACUUS010000106.1 GCA_014859215.1 Dehalococcoidia bacterium
GCACTCCCCGCTGATGTAGACTCTGCTCCTGCCCAGCCGGCGTATCAGCCTTGCGGACACCTCTTCAACCGCGCACTTTCCCGCAACAAGCACCGGCCCTTTGACAGCATCGATTTCTCCCGGATCAAGACCTTTCCCCATTATCAGCGCCCATCCCCCTTTTCCGCCGTAGTCATAGTACAGGAACTGCAATAGCGTGAGCGGGTTATTGACGCACCCCTCGCGGCAGGCCCTCTCTTTCCCTCTGATAATGGTTACATCCGGCGGGAATTGCGGATAGAGGTCGAACGGGTACTTGCCGCCGTACTCTGACAGGTCCCCGATAATGTCCAGGTTCTCAAAACTCGAGTAGTCCCCTACCAGCTCGATGTCGCCTGAGCTCAGCACTCCATCTGAGAGGCCTCTTTCAATAGCCAGCCTGATATGGGGAACGTCATCTACTCCCAGGCCAAACACGGCCGCGCCTGCGATGTCGACCGCGACCGCGTTTAGCCCTCCGATCAATATCCTGAACGGCTTCACGCACCGGTCCGCGAAGGCTGTCACCGGGTAATGGCCGTAAATCGTTCCCTCCACTCCCTCTATCAGCGTGACATCAGGCCTCACGTACGCCAGCACGTCGACCAGCTTGCTGTGGAGATTGTAGTTGTGGTCCAGGCCCCTGTCGGAATGCCGTGGAAATCCCCACTGGTTCTTGATTCCCAGGGTCACAACCGCCATCGAATGAGTCTTCAGCTTGGGGAGGCTGACGTACAGGTTCTCATCCTTTCGCTCCATCAGCTTTTCGACCACGGTGCGCGGCATCCGGAACTCCTTAAGCTCGTACCCGTTCGCGGCTCTCCGCGATGCCTTCTCCTTGCCGGGAAACTCCAGGGTCACAGTCCTGTCCTCGTCCAGGTAAACGGGTATGGCGCCGGTCCTCCTGCAAACATCACTGTACCCGGTCAGCTTGAAGACCAGGCGCGTATAGGTACCCTGAGTGCTGTTGTCCATGAGGTAGATTCTGCGGGCGCCCGCCTGGAGCCAGTAGCGGACTGCCGCTTCGACGAGTTCAGGACGCGTGAAAGAATAGGGCCGGGAATCTACCGCGTTCGGCTTAAGATATACATCGCGGCTGGACTTGAGGAGCGCCTTGCCGCCCAGACTGTCGAACACCTGTGCGGCTACGTCGCCGATTTCCTGTCGCAGTTCCTCGCCAAGCGGCCTGAACCGCGCAAAAGTGTCCGGGTTGTGCTCGGACCGGAGACACCTTATTACCACCTTTGCCCTGCTCATGTTTCGCGGCTCCCTGTGCTCAGTGCTGCGTTCCTTCTGCTCTTGGCGCCTCCGGTGTCGTGACTAGCAGTCGCCTCAGCAGGACCGCCGTCGCCTCCGGATACTCCAGCGGGAACAGATGCGACCCGCCGCGGAAGCATTCAAAATGCAGCCGGTGGTTGTGAGCGAACCTCCCGACGAACCGCCGGAACTCGCTGTGTTCGCCTACCACGAAGAAAGTGGCGAATGCCAGATGCGAACCACAAACAAGGAATCTCATTGAAACCAGCCGCATCTGCAGTGACGAGCCCGAAAGAACGCTGGTTCCAGCCCTATTGTCCCCGGCGCTCTATTACCGGCATTGTAATCAGCTCGGGGTGCCCGGGTGACCGCTTAAGCTTCATGTGAAGCATCTCCAGCGCCTTTTCCTGAAGCGGCCTGATAATCTCCACCAGTCTCTCGAGCTCCTCCTCCGACAGGGCCGACATTGTCTCAGCTATGACCTCTTTCAGTATGTCCACCCTGGGGGAGCAGGCCTGTTTGCCCTTCTCGGTGAGTTTGACTTCCACAAAGGGATGTCCGGGCCCTTTGGGAATTCTCGTTATCAGCGCCTGCCTTTCCATCCGCTTCAGCATGGGCGCGATACTGTGCGGCGCCCGGAAGACCAGGCGCGCGATCTCAGCGGGGCGCAGCGGTCCCGGGAAGTCCCTGCATGCCCAGAGGACCGCGATTGATTCGGGCGTTGAGTCTACCTCGTGCAGCCTGGCCTCCAGCACCCTGTTGATGGCGAACCAGGCGTGACGGAGCTGAGCGAAAGCGGTCAGAGATGCGGCAGCGAACCTGTAATCATACATCCATATTCCCCGTGAGTATCGTATTCGCCCCTGCGGGGCCGTCCAGATGATAGCATGCCCGGACAAAGTAGACAATCTGTGCCACCGCTATGTGTGCCAAAGACGCGCCGAACGCGGGGGCATTGACAGGAAATGGTATAATTTAGACCATATAGATCATCTAGCTAGACTATCGCATCCTTATATAGCATCCGCATGGAATCACATCACCGGGGCAGTGACGGGGATTGATCCCGCACCTGATCGTCATTTGAAGAGCCGCTGGAACTGCGCCCCGGCGGTGCATATACAGGAGAACACCGGGCCCGGCGGCAGGTCCGGCAATCTTTACGCGCTTTCTTTCCGCCTGCCGGCTGTCGGGCCGATATCCGGACTTGTCGACCGAGCCGTGTAAAAGGTCCTCTTTCGAGGCTTACGCCCGGCCCGGACCCGGAGTTGACCGCCGTCCATGTATTCTCACGTGACGTGAGGGTTGCCAGTGGAAAGACCGGTATCGTTTGCGCTGTTTCTCATTATCGGCTTCTTTGCGCAGTTCACCGACGGCGCGCTCGGCATGGGCTACGGCGTTTTGTCGGCTTCGCTCCTCATCAGCATGGGGATCCTCCCGGCTCTCGCCAGCGCCGCGGTCCACACCGCGGAGATAGGGACTGCACTGGTTTCAGGTCTTTCGCACTTGAAATTCGGGAACGTGCGAAAGGACTGGCTGCTGCTCTTGATAATTCCCGGCAGCCTGGGAGGCGCGACAGGGGCATGGTTCCTGGCGTCAGTTCCCGGTCACACGATGGTGCCTTTCGTGGCCTCCATTCTTCTGATTATGGGCCTGATGGTGCTCTACCGCTTCGCTCAGTCTGAGAAAAGCAATGCTTTGCCCGTTTCAGCGGCAATTCCTGTGCCGATTCCCGCAGCCTCCGTCAGGCCGCAAATATCCCGCCGGAGACTGGCCGGCATCGGCTTTGTCGCGGCCCTCGTCGACGCCGTGGGCGGCGGGGGCTGGGGGCCTATCGCCACGCCCACCCTTATACTTTCGCAGCATGAAGAGCCGCGCAAGGTTATCGGCACCGTGAACCTTGCCGAGTTCTTCATTACCGTCGTCATCGCCGCCACGTTTTTTACTGCTCTGGGTACGGAGGAATACGACTGGGGTATGATCGGCACGCTGCTGTTAGGGGGCGTAATCGCGGCGCCGATAGCCGCTTACGTTTGCAGGCTCGTGCCTCCCAGACCACTGGGGATCATGGTCGGCATAGCCCTCATAGCATTCAATGTAAGGACGCTTCTTATCACTTTGCTCTGAGAAGACAGGGGATTGGAGGTCGGACAACAGCTTGCCCCTCCCAAAGGAGACGCAGGGACGCGTCCTCGTCGGGCAAAATGCTGTTGAACCAGTGTCTCGAAGGTCTTAGTCATACCTTTCGTCGGCAATGGTGAGCCGCTTCTTTTCCCCGCCACCATAAGATTCCTGTTCCACCGCCATTCCCCGGGACCCGGTTCACCTGTCCATCAATACTCTGCCGGCGAAAAGGATGGCCTCATTGACCGGGCTGTACTGGTACAGAACAGGCTTTCCGCTGAGACCGATGCCCTTCAGCTCATCGCAGATTTCATGCCCGGTCCCTATTTCAAGCTCAGCATTGTCCCGGTTCATGCTCTGCGCGTATTGGACAGGATTCACGCACACATTGGTCATGAGAGGGACGCCGTCTTTCAGTGAATAGGTCACATATCTCATGACCTTGCCCGTTCCGGTCGGCAGCTCCCTGCCCCTCAGTTTCAGGATCAGCGTCCCTTTCTCGGCCAGCTCACACTCCACCCAGCCGTCCGACTTCCTGAAGCTGATGTCGGCTATGAACTTGGGATACCCGTACAGCTCGATTCCCCCGTTCTTCGCAATCTCCGTCGTCACCGGAAGATGCCATACATAGGCGGAATAGGTCCGCGCCATGAGCTGACGGGTTACCGTGATCCCTGGTATCTGGGTCTGCCTGAACGTTATCAGGCAAGCGATGCTGAACTCGTTGTACGCGTCTATGCTGGTCTTGCGGTACTCGAATGCCGTGAAGGCGACAAGGCACCGTCCCGGCACGAACTCTACGGGGTTCATGTCGGGATGAGGCAGATACGGCTTCACCTTGCTTGTTGTCGCGGTGTATATAGCCGTAAGCGACATATTGTCATGGTACAGGGTCGGTATCTTGCCCTTGTATGAGCCCACAGTGATTTCCATCTGCGTCAGGCCTTCGAAGAACTTCCCTTCCATATTTCACCTCCCGCATATCCGCCCCGAAAGCCAAGCCGCAGCCATGGTGCTTGCGGAAAAGGCTTCAGGTTGCGCCATTATATAATGCCGAAAACGCAATCTCAAGCTCGAAAAAATAGAGATTCCCGGCCGTCTCAAAAACCCTCACCCCCGCCGGCAGCTTATTGACTGCACGCCGTCAGCGGCATAGAATGCCAGACCACGGGGGAATTCATGGGCTTCTTCCTGAACAGGCGAGATTACAGAGATCTGGTGAGAGGACGGCCGGACCTCGCGGCCGCGACAAATACGCAGCCCGGCGATTTGATCCTGGTCCGTACATCCGGCGTCCTTTTCGCCGCCGGCAGGAAGCTAACGCGAAACCGTTACGACCATATTGCCGTGGTCCTGGAGGGCGGCCGCACACTGAACATCATCCTGCCAAAGGCGGTGGTCCTGCCTGTTTCGGCTGTCACAAAACCTGTCAACGAACCCCTTGTACTTAGACCGGCCTGGCAGACCCCGGAACAGCGCGCCCGGTTCCTCGCCGGGATGGACCGCTATAAGGACGTCCGCTACCATACGAGAAGGTCGCTTATCGGCATATTCCTCTCCTGCGTCAACACCTGGACCGGGTTGAAGTTCCGCCTGAAGAAACCGGATGAATCAGCGCCTTGCTGGATCTGCACCGAAGCCATAATAGCCGGCCTCCTCAACGCGCTGCCCGCTTTTGAGCCTGTAAATACGATGAGACTCGACTACAATCTGCTCGGGTTTGCCACCACGAATGACTTTCTCCGAATCGCCAGAGACCTGCCTCAGGTTCTCGGGCCGATCGGCGGCAAGGAAAAGATCGTTTCCTGAGTGCTCCAGTCGGCCGCGGCTGCGGTGCGGTAAAGACTATGTATGGAGGTCGCCCCCCGCGATGAAAAGGGTGCTGGTTACAGGCGCGGCGGGTTGTGCGGGCTGCCAGGTGGTTGACCAATTGCTGCAGGGCGGCTTCCACGTCGTGGCCGCCGACCGACCGGGCGCCCCGTTGCCCGACCCGATCTCTGGCAGTCTCGAAGTCCACCATGCCGATATCACGGACTCAGCAACGGCGTTCAACCTCGCCCGTGACGTGGATGCCGTTGTGAACCTTGCCGCGATCGTGGACATCGGGATGCCGTTCGAGAAGCTGGCCCCGGTCAATCTTGACTCCGTCCGGATCCTGTACAGCAGCGCCCGCGCAGGCGGCGCCTCCCTCTTTATACATTTCTCGACCGGCTCCCTGTACCGGTCGGCGGCGCATCCGCTTCGCGAAAACGATCCGCTGCTTGCATCTAACGACTACGCCCGCACCAAGCTGCTCAGTGAAGACTTCGTCCTTTCACGGGATTCGACTGGACCGGCAGTGAACGTGATCAGGCCCGCCCTGATTTTCGGACCTCGCGGAAAGGTGTTGATCTCGGCGCTGGCCGGCTTCGCGGCGTTGCTGCGCCACTATACCAGGCGGGGTATCAGGCTGCGTGGAGGCCCCAGGACGAACCTGGTATACAGCGTGGACATAGCCCGCGCGATCAGATTCCTCATTGAGAACCCGCAGGCTCACCGCCAGGTATTCAATATCGCTAATGACGATTCGCGCCCGGCGGGGGAACAGATAAGCGATATGCTCGAGATCGCCGGCATGGACCTCACCCGCCGGTCTTTGAGATTGCCAATCAGTTTGGGGACATACCTCAGACCTGTCGCCGACCGCGACCTGATGTTCAAGGCGATGAACGGCGTGCTCCGCATGCTCTGGAAGAATATGTGCAGGAGCGAAGGGCTGCACGCGAATGACCTGGGGCCGCATGTGGACCGCGAAAGTTTGGCCTATATGATGGGCGACTTTGTTTTCGACAATTCCAGGCTTAGAGACCTCGGTTTCCAGTACCTGTATCCCGATCTCAAATCCGGCTGGCGCGAGACCGTTGCCTGGTACCGTGACAACCGGTGGCTGCCGGCCGCTGGACCTCAGACGGCGGGGGAGAAGTAGACCATGCTGCTTCGATTTGCCGAGACGATGCGGGGCTCCGTGGACAGGCAGGACGGCGCCCGGCAGCTGTTCCAGTTCTCCATCAGGGCCCGGTCCGGCTTCATCGCTTTCGTGCTTGGCGATCCCTGCGACGTGGAAGGTCATGCCTTGCTGGAAGGTACCGGCGACAGCCTGCCCCTTACCGGGACCCTTCATGTCGGCCTCCCGCTCCGCCGCCGCCTCGACTACGACCTCTCCTTCAAAGGCCCGGATGGAGACCTCTATCGATACATAGGGCGAAAGAACGTCAGGTACCTCCACTTTTTCCTCACTATGAGCCGGTTGAGGGGGACGCTGTACCGCAACGGCGAACCTGTCGGCCCGGCTGAGCTATGGTTCAGCTATCGGGGCCTCCCCGCCTTCCTCCTCAGCTTCCTGCCCTGCTCCCCACGCGGGGCTTGACATGAGCACGGTAATCCTACAAGATACTGGCTGCATTCCAGCCCGCAGCAGCTATTCCGGCACAGGAGGTGAGCTATGCGCAGCGACCCGGTGAGGACCAGGATGATGTTCTTCGACTGCATGGGCAGGACCCCCGAGGAAATGGAGAGGCCCATGGTAGCCGTTGTCAACTCGCAGAACGAGCTCGTGCCGGGGCATGTGCACCTGGATGATATAGCGAAATCAGCCCGTGAAGGCGTCATCTCCAGCGGAGGAACGCCTTTCGAGTTCCCCGCCATAGCTATTTGCGACGGCCTCACCATCGGCCATGCCGGTATGTGCTACCCGCTCAGCAGCCGCGAGCTGATCGCCGATTCTATCGAGGCCATGGTGGAGGCGCACACGCTGGACGCGATGGTCCTCGTCACCGGCTGCGACAAGATAACGCCGGGCATGATGATGGCCGCGGCCCGGCTCGACATTCCGGCTGTTATCATAAACGGCGGGCCGATGCTGGCGCGCTCCATGGGTGAGGAGCGGGCCGGCGCTCTTTTCTTCGAGATGACCGGATGCGGGTCCTGTCCCGGCCTCTACACCGCCAACAGCATGGCATGCATGGCGGAGGCGCTGGGTATCGCGCTTCCCTGGAACAGCTGTATCCCCGCCGTCTACGGGCGGCGCAGGGCTCTCGCCAAGAATACAGGCGTTGCCCTCATGGACCTGTGGAAGGAGGGTATAACGCCCTCGCAGATACTCACGCGAAAAGCTTTCGAGAACGCCGTCAGGGTCGACATGGCCATCGGCGGTAGCTCCAATACCATCCTCCATCTCATGGCGATCGCTCATGAAGCGGGCGTGGACCTGGACCTGAAGCTATTCGATGAGATGAGCCGCTCAACCCCCCGGCTGTGCAGCCTCAGTCCGGCCGGTCTATATTATGTCAACGACCTTTTTGAGGCGGGCGGCCTCGTCGCGGTCATGAAAGAGCTCTCCAGGAAGGACCTGCTTCACCTCGACGCGATGACCGTTAGCGGCCGGACCATAGGCGAGATCATTGAGAACGCGCCTCGAACAGGCGAGGAGGTTATCAGGAGCATAGACAATCCCTACGATAACGAGGGCGGGCTGGCCATCATGTACGGCAACCTCGCGCCGGAGGGCGCAGTGGTCAAGCAGGCGGCGGTCAGGCCGGAGATGATGAAGCATTCGGGTCCCGCCAGGGTATTTGATATCGAGGAAGCGGCGGTGGAAGCCATGATGGCGGGCAGGATTAACAAGGGCGACGTGGTCGTTATCAGGTACGAGGGGCCGAAGGGAGGGCCGGGCTTCAGGGAGATGATTGTCGCCACCCTCACCATAGTCGGGATGGGCCTCGAGGGCGATGTCGCGTTGATAACAGACGGCAGGTTCTCGGGCGCTACCAGCGGGGCCGCCATAGGCCATATCTCGCCCGAGGCCATGGAAGGCGGTCCCCTA
>JACUUS010000107.1 GCA_014859215.1 Dehalococcoidia bacterium
TGATTATCAACGCTTTCGAGCCCTGTACTTCCTCCAGGGCCTCGATTGCCCCTTCCCCGAACACGATGCGTGGTGCGACGAAACTCCACATCCCGCCTGCCTCCTTCTGCTTCTGGTTCCGGCTACTTCGGGAACTCTGTCGGGACCCGGGAGACGCAATTCACCATTTCCCTGGCTGCGTTTGGATAGCGCATGACCTTCATCATATTCCCGGTCATCTTTATCTTCCGCATCATCAGGGCCTGTATAGGATCGAGCCTGGCTTCGATGATCTTGCGCCAAATGCCAAACGAGCCGCGTATCGAGTATTCAGCCTTCCGCTCTTTCTCGCTCGGCACCATCGCAGCATCTGTGCACTTCCCTCCCTGCAGGCCAATGAAGAAGTACACCGTCTCGGGATACTCGTTATCGGCTTCAACAATGAAATTAAAGTCGCCTTTCCAGTCCTTGCCCGCTCTGGCATATGCCTCGCTGCCATTGAGCTGATTTCCAAATTCCTTCACCCACTCGTCTGAAGGGAACTTGAACATCACGCACCTCCTATTCTTATCCCGGCTGGTCCTCGGGAATTGTCAGGCGGTCTCCCAGCGCTTCTTGACTTCTTCCTTCTTGATGCCGAATCTCTTTTCCAGGAAGGAGTAGGTATACTCCAGGTTCCTTTCAAGGTCTTTAACGTATTCCGGGTTCATATGCAGGCATGAGCGCTTCGGGACAGCCTGACCGGGCACAGGCACCGCGTAGATGTCCATGAGGTCGCCCTTTCTTTCCTCGCGGAACCGGATTTCGAGCTTCTGCCCGACAAAGACGTCTGTCGGATTAGTCACGACCTGGATGGGCAAGGCGGTGTCAGCCCCTTCGATCTGTACATAAGCGAGCACGAAGGGCAGCATTTCCAGGAATGCGTCAGCTGAGAAAAGCATTACGGAAAATGTATGTACCCTGCCTTTGAGAGGCAGATCCGTCCAATCCGCATCGGCTACCCTGCAAGCTGGATTCCAGCAGTGCATTCTTGGAGGGCAGTAAACAGTCTTGCACAAAGGGCACCTGGTCCCGAGAAGCTTCCCGTCTATGAGCCCTTTGAAGAATTTTGAAACCAGCCCGTAGCTGTGATTATAGAGTACGCCGTGGGGCCGGTAGATGACCATGTACTCTTCTTCTTTGGAGTCCTCGAGCCTGTCAGCGCCTGCCGGCGCCTTGACTATCTCGTAACCCTTGACGGTCCAGTTGCCTTTACGCGCGTACTCTTCCCATTCCCTCTTTACGCGTGACACCTTGTCTTCAATTATCCTGCCTTCACGATTCATCTCAATGCCTCCGATCAATCCCTGGAATATATCATTACACCGCCCTGGCACCCGGTCCCGCCATGACCGGTAATCAGGGCCTTCCGCGGGTGCTTTAACTGCAGGGTCGGATCTCCGAATTTATCAGGTATCAACCCGGCGAATTGCCAGTAAAGGAAAAGCGATTGCAGCAGGGAAGTCGCGCCCACAGGATGGGCGAAAGCGGTGAGGCCGCCGCTAAGCTGGCAGGGCAAATCTCCGTTTCTCTCCACCACTCCCTCCCGGACAAGGGTCTTGCCTTCTCCCCGCGGGCAAAACATGAGGTCTTCGTAGAGGCAAAGCTCAACTCCGTCATAGGGGGCAAATAGCTCGGCGAGGTCTAGCTGTTTCAGGGGGTCGCTTATGCCGGCCTGAGCATACGCTTGTTTGGCTCCTTCCCGAGCGAAGCCGAAATTGGCCATCTCCGGATAGGGAGTAATGGGCTTCTCGATATCTTGCGGATAGATTTTCTCATCAGCTTTGTACACTCCCTGGTATGCCCAGTTCACAAGCCGGTCACCGGGCCTCATGGAATCGGTGCCCAGTCCTACTCCGGCTATCCACATCGGATTATTCGTGTACCTGGCGGCAACATTCTCCGAACCCACGAGGAGGCAGCATGCCCCCTCGCTGATGAGGGCGCAGTTCCATCTCCGGTAAGGCCAGGCTATTATCCGATCCCTGTAATAGTCATCCAGGGTGACATAGTCCGTACCGTGCTCGGCTCTCCACTGGGAATACGGATTATGCACCGCGTTATTGCGATTCTTCACCGCCAATCGACCCAGGTCCTCGAGTGTTTCTCCGTAAAGCTGCATGTGCCTGGTTTCGAGAGCCGCGTAGTACCCGTTGTAGAAGCCCCCCACTGTAAAGTCCCAGTCAGTATCAGACGCCGATGCGATAAACTCATTGGTGGTAGCCGTATCTACCTCTGACATCCACTCCCAACCCGGAACCAGCACCAGGTCATACCGGCCTGACTTGATCAGGAAATAAGCGTTGACGATCGAATCGAAGGGGGTGCTTCCCCCCGCTTCCACCCTGTATCCGCCTTTTCGGTGAAGCCCGATGTAGTCCTGCACAATCCATGCCATGCAAAGCTGTTGATTAAGGTGATCACTGAAATAGCTCGACTGAACAAATTCGATTTCCCGGGGGTCCAGTTCCGGTGTATCCTTAAGCAGGTTCCGGAAGGCCATGGCCACGCCTTCCTCGGCGTTTTCAAACCGTACCCTGTCCGGGCGGTAAAGACCGCCGCCCAGAATGGCCACGCGTCTATCTTCCATTTGATCTCCTCCTTGGCTGGCTCGCTCTCACTCTACTTGAAATGATCAGGAGAAAAGGAGCTTCCTCGTACCCGGTACGCTCACAGGCCCATCTCTTTGGCCACGATAGCACGTTGAAATACCGAATCACCGAACAATATGTCGCCGGCTTTTGCGCGCCGGTAGTAAAGGTGCATATCGTGGTCCATGGTGAAGCCGACTGCGCCGAAAATCTGGTGTGCCAGCAGCGTCACCCGGTTGTAGGCCGCTCCCGTCCATGCCTTGGCTATCGCGACGTCCTTCCTGGCGGGCAGGTTCTCGGAGATCTTCCAGGCTGCCTTGTACGTGACAAACCGTGAGCCGTCCACATCGCTTACCATGTTCGCGCAGTAATGCTGAATGGCCTGGAAACTACCGATGGGCCTGTTGAACTGGACTCTTTCCTTGGCATAGTTCACGGCCATGTCAAGCGAGGCCTGGGCGCCGCCTACCATTTCAGCACACTTCGCAGCGGTGGCTTTCTGTAGAAGATTATCGACTATTCTCCATCCCTGATTCGCTTTCCCCAGAAGGTTGCCCAGCGGCACCTTGACGTTCTCGAAAACCACTTCACACTGGTTATCGCGCGCAAGCGTCTTCAGGGGTGTAATCTTGATCCCCGCAGTCTTTGTGTCTACCACAAAGAGCGTGATGCCGTTTTCTGGGTTGCTACTGTTCCTGGTCCTGGCAACGCAGATGAGGTAGTCCGCCAGATTGGCGTCCATCACGAAGAGCTTGGTGCCGTTAATTACGTACCCGCCATTGCCGGCGACGGCCGCAACCTTGACTGCTTCCGGAACATATCTCGCATCGGGTTCGGTCAGGGCGAGCGCGAAGACGGCCTCACCGCTGGCGATCGTGGGCAGGAACTTCATCTTTTGCTCCTCGGTGCCTGCCGACAGGATCGCCATTCCGCCCAGAACAACGCTCGAAAAGAACGGGCCGGGGACGGTATTGTAGCCCATCGCTTCCAGCAGCACCGCCAGGTCCATGAAGCTCCCTCCACCACCACCATACTTTTCGGGAAACGGCAATCCGAGCCATCCCAGTCCGGCCATCTTCTTCCACAGCTCAGGCGAATGGCTTTTGCCGCTTTCTTCAAGCTGTCTCACCAGTGTCCTGGGGCACTCTTTCTGAAGAAAGTCACGGGCTGATGTTTTCAGCATTTCTTGTTCTTCGGTAAGACCTAGGTCCATGTTCTTCCTCCTGGTTCGAGACTCATTATCACAGTCTGGACTAGAACTTCCAGGGAAGTCCGAGCCCCCTCATGGCAATAATATTCCGTTGTATCTCGGATGTACCTGCGCCGACCAGAGCGGAGATGCAGTCAAGGTATCCATTGCTCACCCTTCCTCCAAGGGGGGCATGAATGGAGTCTCTCTCAAGCTGCGCGTACGGCCCCATGATTTCCATTCCGGTATATGCGAGGTCCCTGCTCAGTTCTGTCGTGAACAGCTTGAGCACAGAGGCCTCGATATTTGGGACCAGCCCGTGGTCCAGCATCCAGGCTGTCTGCCAGAAGAACATGTAGGCCACATCAATCTTGATGGCTATGTCGGCCAGCTTATCCCGGATGACTGGATCGTCGCTCAAGGGTGCTCCGCTCCGCTGTGTTTCCCGGCTGTACTTCACCAGCTCTTCGAATGTCCTCCTGAACGCGCCAATAGCGACGACCAGCCTCTCGAAGTCAAGGGCCAGCATTACGTAATACCATCCGCCATTGACTTCGCCCACGATATTCTTCTTCGGCACTCTCACGTCTTCGAAGAAGACCTGGTTGAAAGAATGGAATCCGCAAATATTCACCAGCGGCTGCATGGTGATTCCTCTGGATTTATTGTCAACGATGATCAGCGAAATGTCCTTGTGCGGTTTGGCGCTCATATCGGTCCTGACTATCATCCAGGCATAGTCGGAGACATGAGCGCCACTGCCCCAGATTTTCTGGCCATTGATTATGAGGTCGTCGCCGTCTTCGATACCCCGGGTGCGTATCGCGGACAGATCTGAGCCCGCATCAGGCTCGCTGTAGGCAAGCCAGAACCTTATCTCTGCCCTGGCTATGCGGGGAAGCCACTCCTTCTTCATGCCTTCGCTGCCGAAGTGGAGAATGGTAGGGCCCGATATCAGAGCGCCGATATCGGCTGCCGGAGCCCGGTGATAGCTCATTCTTTCACGAAATATGGCCTGCTCTATGTTCGATTTCCCGCCCCCGCCGTACTCCCTGGGCCAGGAGATGGTGAGCCATCCTTTCTCAGCCAGTCTTCTTCGGAACTTCTCGACGGCGGGGTCTATAATTTCAAAGTCGGGCACAGCCCCGTATCCACCGGGCCAGTAGAGATTGCTTTGAGTCCAGTCAGCGGGAAGCTCTCTTTCCAGAAAGTCGTCAACCTGCTTCTGGAACGCCTCTTCCTGTTCGCTGAAGCGGAAGTCCACGTCTTTTCCTTTTCTGAGAGTGTCTACTGTTGCCGTGGTAAACCAAGTCCTCTCATTGCAACGATATTCCGCTGAATCTCATTAGAACCGCCGCCAACTCCAATGGAAAGGCAGCTGAGGTAGGTACGAAGCGCACGGGCGCTGGCCACTGTCCATTTTGTGCCCCGGTCCAGTTCGCTGTAGTGTCCCAGTACCCGCATCCCTACATTTGCGAGGTGCCTCAGAAGCTCACTGGAAAAGAGGAGAGACATTGACGATTCATAGCTGGGATGTATCTCCTTGCTGTACATCCAGGCGATGCGGTAGCACATCATACGCAGGACTTCGGTCTCCACGGCAAGCTGCGCGAGTTCATCCTTGAGTATCGGATCGACTCCGTTCTTACCCTGGTTGTCGATCGCGTATTGTACCAGGTCCTCGATTATTCGCTGGTTGGCCGCGGCTGTCCCGATCAACGACCGCTCGAAGTCGAGGGCCATTACAAGCTGGAACCAGCCATTGTTCTTCTGCCCGATGAGAGCACTCTTGGGAACACGGACATCATCGAAGAAGACCTCGTTAAAAGAGTGACAGTCGAGGAGGTTTATGAGAGGGCGCACCGTAATCCCGGGAGTATCCATGTCCAGCACAAACATGCTGATGCCCCTGTGCTTGGGAGCGTCGGGGTCCGTTCTTGCTCCCAGCCAGCAGTACTTCGCATAGTGGGCGAAGCTACACCAGGTCTTTTGCCCGTTTATCACGTAGTAATCGCCATCCTCCACCGCTCGGGTCTGGAGGGAAGCGAGGTCTGAACCGGCGTTTGGCTCGCTGTAGCCGAGGCAGAAAAGTGCCTCGCCGCGGGCGACCTCGGTAAGGTACTTCTTCTTCTGCTCGTCGGACCCGAAAAGCATCAGGGCGGGTCCGACCCAGTTCACGGAGATTTCGACCTCTATGCTAACGGGGGCCCGGTTATAGGCAAGCTCCTCGGCCAGGACCAGCCTCTCCATGTGACTCATTTGCGAGCCACCGTATTCCCTGGGATAAGCCGGAGCAAGCCAGCCCTTCTGTCCGAGCTTGCGCTGAAACTCTCGAGAAATCTTCCATGTCTCTTCATTCTCCTCCCAGAGCCCGGCGTCATATTCGAGCCACTCCCTGGGAACGTTCTCACCAAGCCAGCGCCGGACTTCCTGCCTGAATGCCTCCTCCTTCTCGCTAAACCTGAAATCCATGCGTGTACCTCCGTTGTCTGAATGCTCTTCTGCCTCCCTGAAGCACCGCCGGCTCGCCTAAGGCGAGCGCACTGCGAGAATCCGTCTGGCCTCTTCCACGGTCGCCGGCTCCCTGCCTACATCGCGGGTCATCCTTACCGCCTTCTCCACGAGGGGCCCGTTTCCCTGCGCCATATTACCGGGAGCCAGGTAGAAATTGTCTTCGAGGCCGACCCTTATGTTGCCTCCCAGTGCCAGCGCCGCTGCAACGAGCAGCCACTGTTCCTGGCTGATGCCGATCACCTCCCAGGCCACGCCCGGAGGGACGAGGCCGGCCACGTGGGCCAGGTTCCGCGCGGTAGCTGCCATGCCTCCGACCACGCCCATTATCAGACTCACCTGGAAGTTCTTGAGAATGCCCATATCCATCAAAGGGAAGATGCTTTCAAGATGCCCCAAATCAAAACACTCGCACTCAGGCTTGATCCCGTTCTTATTCATCGTATCCAGGAAGAACATGATGTCATCGAACGGGTTGTGGAAAACGACTGAGAACACGAAATCCTTTCGCTTGGGACTGTACTTTGCATAGTTCATGGTCCCCATGTTCAGTGCCGCTATCTCTGGTTTTAGCTCGCGGATATGGGCGATTCTGGCATCTCTCTCGACGAAGACTGCTCCTGTAGAGAAATTAATGATGATCGGGCATCGCTTGCGGATCTCCTGCATTATCTCGCGGAAGACCTCGACTCTCCAGGACGGCCCGCCGTCGTTTTCGCGCGCATGGATGTGCACCACTGAAGCACCTGCGTTATAAGCCGCCAGCGCCTCGTCGGCGATTTCCTGCGGAGTGTACGGTATCCAGTGGCACTGCGCCCTGTTGGCGGCTACTCCCGTCAGAGCGGCGGTGATGACGACCTTGTCTTCGAGCCCCATATTGACTCCTTCCCTTACTTGCCTTTCCAGAGCGGGTCTCGCTTCTCCATGAACGATGCTATGCCTTCGGTAACATCCTCGGCCATGGTGTTTATGGCCAGCGCGGACGTCAGGTACTCAAGCGCCTTTTCATACTCCATATCGCGCATTGTGTAGAACGCTCTTCTGCCCATGCGAAGTGTGGCTGGACTCTTGGAGGCCAGGTTCTTCGCGATGCTGTCCACCCTCGCGTCGAGTTCGGGCCTGGGGACGACATGGTTCACAATTCCAAGCCGCTGCGCTTCCGCGGCGTCAATCCTCTCTCCGGCGAGCATCATTTCCAGAAGACGTTTGGGAGACGTAGCCACTCTAAGCAGTGTAGCCATGATAACGTAGGGAAACAGGCCGACATTCACTTCAGGCGTGCCGAACTTGCAGTCGTCAGAGGCCACGACTATGTCGCAGGCGGCAGCCAGGCCAAGACCTCCGCCCATCGCATGACCGTTGATCCTGCCGATGAGCGGTTTCTTCAGCGCTTTAATGGTCTTGAACAGCTCCGCGAACTTCCTCTGCTCTTCGTACCTCTCTATGAAGCTTGCCCCAGCCGCGATAGACTCCGCAATGTCCGCGCCCGAGCAAAACACCTTCTCTCCTGCCCCGGTCAGAACCAAAACCACAACCGAGGAATCGTCGTTGTACTTCCTGAACGCTTCGAGGAGCTCGTTCATCATCGCGGGTGAAATGGCGTTCCGTCTCTCTTCTCGCGCGAGCGTGATTCTCGCGATCCTGTCGTTTGCTTCCACCGCAATAGCCTGGTACATTTGGGGATCACCTCCTAGACCGGGTACACTCCGTGTTTCCTCGGATGGCGAAAAACTTTCTTGTCCCTCGTGCGCTCCAGGGCGGCAAAGAGGACGCGCCTGGTCTCCCGGGGGTCAATCACGTCATCTATCAGTCCCAGAGCGGCGGTCCTGTCTATCGATATACTGGGCCTTAGCTGGCTTGCGAGCTGCTCAATAAGCTCCTGTGGTTTTTCGGCTGTCTCAAGCTGTTTG
>JACUUS010000108.1 GCA_014859215.1 Dehalococcoidia bacterium
AAGTTGGTCTGCACAAGACGACCCCGCGTTGACAAGCACTCTGCCAGCATGTATCCTCCTCTTTGGTTCTTGCCCCTTTGCCGGAACTTCGGAATCCTGACAAGCGGCTTACACGATTTCACTCTTCTCTGGAGGCTGGCCCTATGTGGAAAAAGCTTACGGTCATCCCTGAGGAATGCTCCGGCTGCAGAATATGCGAGCTGGTGTGCGCGGCGAGGCATTTCGGCGTGAATAATCCCAAGAAGGCCGCGATAAGGGTGATCAGCACCTATCCTCACCCCGTTATGACCATGCCCATCGTATGCAGCCAGTGCAAGGTCCCGAAATGCGCACAGGTCTGCCCGGTGGACGCCCTTCGCTGGATCGACGGCGTCGTGCGCCTGGACAGCGAGGACTGCATTTTCTGCTACAAGTGCGTCGAGGCCTGCCCGTTCGGGGCCATCTACGCGCACGGCGACTGCGACCAGCCCATCAAATGTGATATGTGCGGTGGGGAGCCCGAATGCGTGAAGAAATGCCCCAAGGGAGCTCTCAGGCTCATTCCCGAGTCCGCCCTGGGTGAGTCCAAGCGCCTGAACAACGTCCTCAGCTATACCCAGATGAAGGAGATCGAGTATTACGAAAAAGGCGAGAAGAAGATCATCCAGTACGCCGAGATCGGAAAGGAAGAGCTATGAGCAGGATCAGGGGCGGCTACTTCAAGAGACTGCTGAAGGTTGACCTTTCGAAAGGCACAGCCGACCACGTCACTATTTCAGACAGCTTCGCCGAAAAATACATCGGCGGCCGCGGATTCGGCGCAAAAGTAGTGTGGGATAATCTCAGGAAGCACAACTTCAAGCTCGATCCACTCGGGCCCGAGAACACTGTGGTAGTGGCGCCGGGCCCCCTGACAGGTGTCTATTTACCCTCCTCGGGCAAAACATCTTTCGTGGCGATTTCACCCGCCACGGGCCTCTACGGCGACTCCTCCATGGGAGGGGGCTTCGGCGTCGAGCTGCGCCAGGCGGGAATCGATGCCCTGTCCGTAACAGGCAGGGCTCCCGAGCTGTCTGTCCTGTTTATCGACAACGGCGCGACCATGATTCTGCCCATGCCGGAGCTCAAGGGGAGAAGCTGTCTTGAGGCGGAAGGCAAGATAAAAGAGCGGCTGGGCACCCATGATGTACACATCGCTACCATCGGAGTAGCGGGCGAGAATATGGTCAGGTTCGCCTGCATTAACACCGACTGGAGCCGTAACGCCGGTAGGACCGGGATTGGCGCGATCATGGGTTCCAAGAACCTCAAGGCCATTGCGGTGCGCGGGCAGAAGGACCTCCCGGTGTATGACTTGCCGGGGCTGATGGAGGAATCGGACAAGGCGTTCAAATACCTCCAGGACCACAAGTACTTCAAGATGTGGCAGCGGGAAGGCCTGATGAATGTCATCGAGTATGCCAACGAGAAGGGCATACTCCCCACCTACAATTTCAAGGACAGCGTTTTCCCCAAGCACAACCAGATCAACGGCGCGGTGATGCTCGGCCATTACAAGATCGGCGACAGCGCCTGCTTCGCCTGCGCGATGTGCTGCGGCAATATATGCCTCGTGAAGAACGGGAAATACGCGGGCACCGCGGTGGAAGGCCCGGAGTATGAGACATGCGCCATGCTCGGATCGAACCTGGGTATCGAGAATTTCGACGCCATCCTGGCGGCAACCCGCCTCTGCGATGAGCTCGGTGTCGACACTATCTCCGCCGGCAACCTCGTAGGAGCTGTGATCGAAGGCTACGAGAAGGGCATTCTCTCACTCTCGGATATCGACGGGCAGGATATCACCTGGGGCGACGAGGAAAGTATCCTGGACCTTATCAGCCGCATTGCGCACCGGCAGGGCATCGGCGACATCCTGGCTGACGGCTCACGCAGGGTGATTGAAAACTGGCCCGAAATGGACAAGGTCATTCTGCAGGTCAAGGGCCTGGAGCAGTCTGCTTACGACAGCCGCGCCGGCGCTTCGATGGGCCTCGCTTACGCCACTTCGGATATCGGCGCGCATCACACGAGAGCGTGGACCATCGCCAAAGAGATGGAGGTCGGCCAGAACTGGTCCGACGAGGACAGGGTTGACACCGTCATCTATCACCAGAAACTGAGACCGCTGTTCGACATGCTGGGAGTATGCCGCCTGCCGTGGATCGAGCTCGGATTGAGCGAGAGACACTACGAGACCTTCTACCGCTGCGTGACGGGAAAGGACGCTACGCTTGAGCAGCTGCTGGACCTTTCCAACGATATCTACGACCTGACGCGGCTCATCAATCAGCGCCTGGGGATGACTAGCAAAGAGGACAGCCTTCCCTATAAGGTCTGGGCTACCCCGCCGCTGACCGGTCCCAACGCGGGCAAGGTAATCAAGCGCGAGGACTTCGACAAGCTCCTGTCCCTGTACTATGCAAAGAGGGGCTGGGACCACGAAGGCTTTCCCTCGGTGGAAATCGAAGGCAAATTCAACGATTGACCGCGCTCAGGGGAGACCCATCAACCGGGCCGTGAACCGGTTCACCGGGTTCGCGAGTGTTATCCCGCCGTCCACCACTATCACCTGCCCGGTTATGTAAGAAGCCCCGGACGAGGCGAGGAATCCCGCTACCTCCGCGATATCCTCGGGCTTTCCGTATCTCATGGCGGGTATCTCTTTGTAGAATTCCGGCGCTACATCTATGAGCATCTGTCCCATTGGTGTCTGTATGACCCCCGGCGCGATTGCGTTCACAGTAATTCCGCGATACGCAACCTCTAGCGCCAGTGTCTTTGTCAGAGCGATGATCGCTGCCTTGGCGGCGGCGTAGTCGCCGCCGAAGATCTGGCCCTGGATGCCGTCTATGGACGCGATGTTTATTATCCTGTCGCCTTCCTTCATATTCTTGACGACGGCCCTTGAAAAGAGGAAGGTCCCGTTGCTGTGAACGCTGAACATGCGCTGCCATTCATCAAACGCCATATCCGCGAGGAAGCTGCCTTCCACGCTGCCGGCGCAATTGACCAGAATACCGACTTCGCCGAGTGCCTCACGGGTCGCCGCGACAGCTCGTTGAACCTCGTCTTCATTCCCGACATCACAGCCAACGGCCGCCGCCTTGCTTCCCGACTTCCTGACATTCGCGGCGACAGCCTCAGCGCCGGCCAGGTCCAGGTCCACCACAGAGACCATAGCTCCTTCGCGCGCAAGCAGGAGCGCGACAGCCCGCCCGATCCCCGACGCTCCTCCGGTAACAAGCGCCACCCTGCCGGCAAATCTGCCCTGGTCCATTTCAAGCTCCTTTCATTACTGCACGGGGACCTGGCGCCCGCGCACGCGGCTGAAATATGCCGCCAGCACCACCGAAGCCACAAAAGCACCTGCGCCGACCATCAATGCGCTCAGGGTGAGGCCGAATTTGAAATCACCCACCCCGGCGACCAGCGCATAGGCGCCGAAGACGTTGACAACACCCCAGATTACATTGACTACGGCGGAAGACTCCCCGACGGCCGGCGGGGAGGAAAAGGGGCACTGGAATCTGTCTCCGGTTATGCCGCGCACGAAGTGAGGAACACCGTTAGCGAGTAAGGCGCCGGCGAAAAAGTAGGCCAGGTAAGAATACCACTCCATTGCTCTCTCCTCTAACGAATGCGGCTGTCTGTTCCGGGCTGCCGCCCTGACGCCTGTTTTCGAGCATTCTACCCTTGGCGCTCCCGAAGGTCAACCGGCTCCGGGCACGGCTGCCTTGTTCGCGCTTCCTGAATTGACAGCCGCATGAGCCTCTGCTAACCTCAATTCCGGTCAGGAAAACGCGGCTGCGCGTCGCGGACGGAACTCTTTTCCGCCATGCATTCTCTCTGAGAAGGGACCGGTGACAGACACAACCAGTATTCCGCTGTTCCTCGGCTCTGTCATCGCCATTTCGCTGACGGGCGCAATGATGCCCGGGCCCGTTACCGCCGTTACGATCACGAAGGGGGCCCAACGCAGGTCAGCCGGTCTGCTCGTGGCCTTCGGGCACGGCGTGCTGGAGCTTCCCCTTATTGTTCTCATTTACTTCGGGCTGGCCCGCTTTCTGGACTTCCCCGAAGTGCGAATAGCGGTGGCTGTGGTCGGAGGCGCCATGCTACTGTGGATGGCTCTGAACACGCTGAGAGCCGGCCCGCTGGCAGCCAATGAGACCAAAGAGCTCCCTCACAGCACCATACTGGCGGGACTGGCCACCACGGCCGCGAGCCCTTACTTCTTCATATGGTGGGCTACTATCGGCGCTGCTCTTATCGCAAGCGCCCGCGAGTTTGGCGGAGCGGGTGTTGCGGCTATGGGCCTCGCTCACTGGCTGTGCGACTTCGGGTGGCTCTTCCTCATATCCTGGGTCGTGTTCAAGTCCAAGCGCCTGTGGACGCCCAGAGTAGACCGTGCTATCGCAGGTGCATCGGCCGCAATTCTCGGGGGGTTCGGCGTCTGGTTTATCGTGTCCGGAGTCCAGTTCGCGCTATAGTCCTCGAACCCCGGCAGACCCCCGGTCCGTTCCGACTTACTCGAGGGAAAGCGTTGTAACGGGCGAAAAGCGGGGGTGGGGACATGCCGCGTTGGATGAAGAACACGCAGACAGACCTGCGAGCGAAAGTTGAGCCTGTGCAGGGGAAGGTCCTTGCGGGCTTTCTTGAGCCATTCCAGCTCGGCTTCGAGTATGGCCAGGTGGCCTTCTTCTTCACTGGACAGCAACTGGAACATAGCCTTTCCGTGTAAATCCGGGGGGGCCTCTTCAGCCTCTTTGTAGAACTGTATGGCTTGCTGCTCGGACTCAATGGCGATGCGCAGAGCATCCAGCTCGCCGGCGGTGGGCTGCGGCTCTTCCACGATCTCCGGCGGAGCAGGAAGAACAGCTTCCTCAGCTACCGGCTCTCTTTTCCTGGGCCTCAGCCATTTTCTGCTGCCCGCAACTGACCTGAGCTGCCGCCTGAGCCTTGCCAGGTGCCGCCTTTCTTCTCGGGCCAGCCAGAGAAACATCTTCTTCGCATCAGGATCTGTAGCACGCTCGGCAGCCTGGCCGTAGGCCCTGCCGGCTCCCCTTTCCCTGGCGACGGCCGTTCTTAAAGCATCGATAGCGTCGATCTTTCTTCTGGGCATAAGGACCCTGCCCTGCGGCTGCTCCGGAAAAGCAGCCGGTGCAAACCCGCCTGATCTGAGATTCGGAGTTGCTCGGGCCTGAATCAAAGGCCCGCTGCTCAAAAAGTGCATCTGGGGCGGACAGTCACGGAAGGAGGACCTTACGATGAGACACTCTTCAGGCAGAGATACCAGTCCTTGCATTCGAAACCTTCTTCGAGCCTCCTGTCCGCCATGTCCTGCGTGCTCGGTGCGGGTACGACGACCTTGTCCCCCGGCTTCCAGTTTGCCGGAGTTGACACGCCGTGGTAGTCTGTAGCCTGAAGCGCGTCGACCAGCCTCGTCACTTCATGGACATTCCGGCCGGTTGACAGGGGATAGTAAATCATCGCCCTTATAACCTGGTTGAGGTCGATTACGAAGAGGCATCGGACA
The DNA here is from genome assembly GCA_014859215.1 of Dehalococcoidia bacterium. Lineage (GTDB taxonomy): Bacteria > Chloroflexota > Dehalococcoidia > SZUA-161 > SZUA-161 > Kmv37. The sequence goes on from JACUUS010000108.1 coordinate 5,558, forward strand.
GTCACGGTCTTGCTCTGGCCCGGATGAATCATGCCGTATCTCGTAGCAATCTCACGGGTTGAATCAGCTATGACAGGGAAGGGAATCTTCACCCCCATCTTCTCCTCGATATTGCGGACCCAGGCGATATGAGAGGATGTGCTGTCTATACTGAGGCCGAGCAGTTCGACGCCGCGACTGCGCAGTTCTTCATGGATCTCCGCAAACGCGATGAACTCTGTCGTGCACACAGGTGTGAAGTCGGCGGGATGAGAGAAGAGCACCAGCCAGCTCCCCCTGTAGTCCTGGAGCCTGATCTTGCCGCGCGTGGTATCGGCCTCGAAGTCCGGAGCCGGATCGCCGATCCGGGGTAGCTGCGCCTGCAAAACAGCCGTTTGCACTTTGCACCTCCCTGGTTGGATAGCAGAGGAGGATGAACCTCCAGTTTGAATGACTGGACCCCGCTCACTCACAATATTCTTCGCGGAAGGTACAGCCGCACTCGCATTTTTCGCCTTGGGCGCAGGCCTCGCAACAGTAAACGACACCTTCCTTCTCATAACCGGTGTCTACCACCGCGCAGCCGCACACAGGGCATTTCTGCTCTTCCATCACTCACCGCTGTTGAAGTATTTGATTTCGCCGCAAAGCTGCTGGATATGGACTCGTTCCTCGCTTGCCAGTCTCTGGAGCGTGTTCCTGAGGCCGGCATCTTCGAACTGGTACCCTATCCGCTTATACAGTTCGTATGCCTTTACTTCCATTTCGATCGCGGCTTCCAGCAGTTCCAGGTCATCCCTGAACTCGAATTCCGTCTGATCTCCTGCACCGGGGTTATCTCGTGACCTGGCCCTGTTTCCCAGCCGCTGCTTGAACTCATCCAGTGTCGGTGGATGCCCGTTCCAATGCCGGGTTATCTCCTGATATACTGTCTTCACATGCTTCTCTTCCGTTTCCTGCAGTATAGAAAGAAGACGGTTCCCACCCAGTCTCTGGCAGGCATCGGAATAGAAAGCGAGAAGGTAATTCTCATTTTCGAAAGCTAAGAGCAGGGCCTCCTGAGCTTCCACCACATCAGCCACAAGCTCTGCCCCCCGCTCAGGAGGCCCCTTCACCATATCACAGCTCCAGTTTAGAAGCCCGCCGTCCAGGATGCATATTTCCCGGAAACCCATACCGCGCAGAAGCAGGCTCGCGCCCATGCTCCTTCGCCCCGAACGGCAAAGGGCGATCACTCTCTTTCCCTTCTCAAGTTCCCGGTATCTGTGTTCGAGTTCGCCCAGTGGTATCGAAACAGCGCCGGGTATGTGCCCGGCCACATACTCTTCCGGCTGGCGGACATCCAGCAGGATGTAGCCCTTCGTCTTGCCATCCATAATCTTCTTCATATCAACTGCCGACATGGCTCTTATACTGTCTATCAGATGAAATTTCATACCGGGTCTCCTGGCTTTCTAGGGGTTCCGCTCTGGTCCCCGGCCCGGCAAATCCGGTGCTTCGATTCCTTTACGCCTGCGAATCTGTCGCCCGGTTCGCCTGCGGGCATGAGCAACCTGACCCTTGTGATAACGGAGCTTTCGCTTTTCTGGAAATGCCCTGCCTCAGGACTGACCCTCGATCTCGCGGTCGGAATAGATTACCTGGTTCCTCAAGACCTTGATGGCGCGAACAGCTCTCATAGTGCTTCTATTCAGCGCATCAACAAACGCTGAAGAGAGTCCGGCTCCGGCAAGCATGGAGAGAAATACGCTGTTCAAGAAAGGGCGCAGCCTTGCCGGGATACCCGCTGAGATGTTGTTTATCCAGCACGTGGTCCTTACAGGCGGATCAACGGCTCCGGACAGAGCCGGAAGCAGTTCCAGTATTGTGCTGACCCAGCGTGGGCCGATGTCGCTGGTAATATGAACCACGCCTGGATCGACGATGATTCGTTCATTCGGGATGCCCGCGTTATTAGCGGCTCCTACAAGCACGGCGGTAGTCTTCAGGATATCGTTTACATCGCTCGGCGCCAGCGGGTCAGCAATCAGCACAATAAGCTCGGCGTCATAGCGACTTGCCAGGGGCAGAATCTCTTGGAGCCGCTCGACATCCAGAGATAGATAGTTTAAGATCGGCGGGCGTTTGCATGCCCTGAGGCCCGCTTCGAGCGTCAACGGGTTATGAGCGCTCAGGCAGAGCTGCGCGTCAACGGCATCCTGCACAGACTCAACAGCGAAGCGCATTGTCTCAGGGCTGTCGAAACGCTGCTGGAGATTGATCTCTAGCGCGTCAGCTCCCGCTTCCAGACATCTTGAGGCAAGACCCTGCAGACACTCTACACGCGTATCCTTGACTCTGACCGAAACCCTTTCGCTGAAGGACTCTGCAATTCGTGGTCTAAGGGCATCCGCAACACTCCTGCTCCTGGTAGTGATGTTGTTCGCGATTGTAAACACTGCTGTATCCTCCTGACCAAGAGTCAGAACAACGTACGAGCCTCGCATTCTTTTGCTGACAACAAAAAGCACAGCTTTCCCTGGAGAGTCTGGGGGGATTCCCTGCCTGTGCTGCTATGGATATTACCAGCAACTGATTACGAAGTTATAAAAAGCGGGAAGAAATTGTAAAAGAAATCTCACATTATTCGT
>JACUUS010000282.1 GCA_014859215.1 Dehalococcoidia bacterium
TCTCCTTTCCTGTGGTGATTGCGACATTCTACAGCGAAGCGAATACCGGCGCAAGAACTTCAAGTCACCTTCCCGGGATATAATGAAGCACTACAAGGCGGAGGTCGCTCCCGCAGCTTGCCATGATATCCGTGGGGCGGACAAGAGGTTCGGCCATCCCCACGTGGAAGTCACGGCCCGGCTCGACGAAGCGGTAGGCGAGGACAGGCTCTACCTCACGTCCGTCCAGGGCACAATCGAGCTTGTCACCGACGGCCAAAGGCTGTGGGTGAGGACCGAGAGGTAGGCCTTGCTCCCCGATAAGCTGCGGAGCCTCTATTTCGATTCAAAAATAACGTTTTCCTGCGCTATCCAGATGGCAGAACGGGAGAAGTCGATGAAGTTCTTCTCATCCTCCAGGAGTTCGGTCATTGCCCGCTGCCCTTCCTCCGTGCCCGTCGCCTCAACCAGCTTCTCGCGTTCTCCCACAATAACAGCGATGCCGTCGAATGGTTCTACCGTAATGCCGCGCATGGCCTGCAGCAGTCCGTTCATCGGGTCGTCGATGGTGTGAACCTGCGTGTAACGGCGCGCGCCCAGGGCCTGCAAGTGCCTCCTGGCCAGCGGGCCATGAGTCTCCGCCAGTACTTGTCGAACTGCTCGCGAGACAGGTTGGGAAGGCGGCGTACAGCATAGTATATGGCATCCATGACTGGCTCTCCTTTCCTGTGGTGATTGCGACATTCTACAGCGAAGCGAATACCGGCGCAAGGACTTCGAAGTCACGTGCAGGGACAATGAAGGACTACAAAGCGGTGGTAGTTCTCGCAGCCAGCCGTCAGAATGTATAGCCTATTTACTTACTCTTGTTTACCACCCGCCATACCATTCTCAGGTAATTACTCTCCAGGGTTTCCTGCTTCTCCAGCTTTAGCTTCATGCATAACCCATGCAGGTCCAGATTTTCAAATACGGCGGGGAAGCTGTTGCCTGCGAGAAATGGATGTATGAGCAGGCTTATTTCATCGACCAGACGCTGGCTTAGCAGAATGCCGCTGAGGGTCGGGCCGGTATCAACCAGGATTCTTCTCGCGTCATATTTCGCTGCCAGGCTTTCGAAAGCCTTTTCGTAATCCACGAATTCATCCCCACAGATCAGGTAATCGTAATGCCTTTCCTCCAGGTAGTCGATATAGTCCCGGCCGGTCCGCATGGACAGTAACAGTATTACATCTCTGCAGAACTCGTATCGCCGGAAAACATGCAGGACCCCTTTCAGGGTGCCCCTGGTGTCGGGGATCACCCAGTAGGACAGATCAGCGCTTTTCTCAGGCCTGTGATAATCGTTTTCGGTTTCAGGCGGCGTTTTATCGAATGATTCGATGCCCGTCCTGGCCGTGGTTGATCCGGCCATGTAGAAATCGGCCCCGTAT
>JACUUS010000109.1 GCA_014859215.1 Dehalococcoidia bacterium
AACAGTGAGACGACCAGTGAAGTGGACCCTGTCTTCTAGTCCGTGTTCGCGTACCAGCCTTGGTGCATACCTGGTGTAGTCACCATGCCTATCAATTATGCTGAGCCTTGCGTCCACCTGTCCCGACAGCATTTGCAGGGCCCTGAGCAGGAACACCACCCCTTTCTTCCTGTCCTCCGTGTTAGCCACCATTACGATACTGTTAGGTTCCTTGGCTACGTCTTCCCTTCTGGCAAAAACAGCGGTGTCAATGCCGTTCGGCACTATTCTAACCTTATCTTCGCGCAGCTTGAATACACTCATAGTGTCATGCGCTGAACATTGAGATACAGTAATCACTCTGTCCATATGCCTGGCAACTATATGCTGCATAACCAGAAAGGAATAGAAAAACATGCGCCTGCACTTACTCAAGAACCTCTTGGCCTGAGCAAGATCAGCTTTCATATCTATGAAGATCGGATGGTGTATAGTGGCAATCACAGGTGCGCCAAGTCCCTTGGCCATGAGCAGACCGTATCCCAGCGTCTGATTATCGTGGATTATGTCAAATGGTCTGTCCGCCATAATCTCGCGGAGTTTGAGATAAGCTCTCATACTGAAGGTGAATATCTCCGGGAACATTCCCAGTTGTTTTCCCAGCACCTCATAGAAATTGAGCGGGTTCAGCAAATATCCCGGGCGGCCCAGCGAGGAGAGCCCTTCGGTCTCGTAAAGGTTGAGGCCGCTTATCTTATGCAGCCTGACCCCTTCTGGAACGGATGGGTATGGGGGACCGGCCATCACGTGGACTTCATGGCCAAGATTGCTCAGACTCTTGGCGAGGTAATAGACATAGATGCCCTGCCCGCCGCAGAACATGTTGCCCCTGTACGTGAGAAGGCAAATCCTCATCGTCGTATCCTGGTCTTTAGCGCACGGAGCACTCCGGAAGGAAGCCTACCGCGAGATACGTCTACAAGTTCAGTTTACCTTTGACATGAGCCGCGCCGAGAAGTAAAATACAGATGGTTTGCGGGAGTAACTCAGTTGGTAGAGTCCCTGCCTTCCAAGCAGGTTGTCGCGGGTTCGAGTCCCGTCTCCCGCTCCACCTATCAGCAATTTCCCTAATTCCGCGCAGCTCCTTTCAGAGCCAACGCTCCTGCTTATTCAGTTCCTTGCGTCTCTAGGAAACCAGCCCAATCTTACTCGCTACCCGCTCCCTGTGGAAGTCAGTGCCGCCGTATGCCGCATCCGCGGCCTTCGCTCTCCGGTAGTAATGCCCTATATCGTGCTCTCTGCTGGTGCCAATGCCTCCGTGAAGGGAGACCGCCCTCTCCGTAACCCATTTGTAGTTCTCGTTCACGTACGCCTTGGCCATAGCCACTTCCATACTGCAGGGAAGCCCCTCGGACTCCATCCATGCCGCCTGATAGACCAGGTGCTTGCTTGTCTGTGTCAGCATCCACATGTTGGACATTATGTGTTGAAGGGCCTGAAAAGCGCCGATGGGCCTGTCATACTGGACCCTCTCTTTGCTGTACGCTACCGTCATGTCAACCGCAGCCTGCATGCCGCCGACCGATTCCGCGCACTTGGCAATCACAGCCTTCTGCAGAATTCGCTCCACAACAGGCCATCCCTTGTCTACCGTCCCGAGAACGTTCTTCCCGGGAACCGATACCTTGCTGAAAACTACCTCACATGGCTTATCGTACGCTATGGTCGGAATCACTGAGACCTGTATTCCCGGCGACTTCGCGTCTACTATGAACAGCGTGATCCCCTGAGCGCCGGACGAACCCGTCCGGGCCACACATATGAAGCAGTCAGCGATGTTCGCCATCGGCACGAATACCTTCGTCCCGTCTATTATGTACCCGTCTCCCTGTGCTGTTCCTTTGACCGCGATTCCATCCGGCTCGTAATACACTCCGCCCGGCTCAAGCAAAGCCATTGTGAAGACGGCCCGCCCGTTCGCTATCTTCGGCAGGTATTCTTTCTTCTGTTCCTCGGACCCCGCATCCAGAATGGTCATCGCTCCCTCAATGACCGTGTAGCTGAAAGGGCCCGGGGTGACGTTCTTGCCCATCTGTTCCAGGAGAATGGTGAGGTCCTGGAAAGTCATGCCCATTCCATCATACTGTTCGGGGATGACCATGCCCATCCAGCCAAGCCCTGCCATTTTCTTCCACATTTCAGGGGAATACCCCTTCTCGTCCTCTTCCAGCTCTCTCACCCTTGTCTTGGGGCATTCCGCAGCGAGAAAATCGCCAGCTGCTTTCCGCAGCATTTCTTGCTCTTCGGTGAAGGTAATATCCATCGTTCGCTGCTCCTTTCAGTGCGTATCCATCATTTCATTCTGGGCAGGCCGAGGCCGTACCAGGCGATAATATTCCTCTGAATTTCGTTCGTGCCCATCGCGACGTTCAATATGAAGGACTGCTGGTACCATTTTTCGAAGAAGCCCTCGAACGGCGACCACCTGGAGTACTTCACCTGGCCGTATGGGCCAAGAAGGTCGGTGCCGAACTGGGCTACCCGGGCCTGTAACTCTCCCGAGAGGACTTTCACGGCGGAGGCATCGAAAGCCGCAAGCTGGTGTCTGCTCTGCGCATCCACAATTTTGTAGGCCAGCGAGTGGGCCGCCCATAGATCACAGGCCAGCTGCGCAAGCCTGCTCCTTATCAGTTGGTCCTTCGCAAGCGGCTGGCCCTTAACCTTTGTCTCATTGCAGTACTTGACCAGTTCCTCAATCTGCCGGTGCATCGCCATGATGGCACCGAGACTGGACCTTTCAAAATTCGCCAGGGTCTGTGTAACCGCCCAACCCTGGCCTTCCTCACCCACTATATTCTTCACTGGTACACGCACATCATCCAGGAAAACCTCGTTGTACAGGTGACCGCCGTCCATGTAGAGAATCGGGTTGACGGTAACGCCCGGGGTTTTCATGTCGAAAAGGATGAAGGTAATTCCCTTCTGCTTCTTATCGGCGTGCGGGTCGGTTCTGACAAGAGCAAAAGCCCAGTGCGCCCTGTGAGCCCCCGTGCTCCAGATCTTCTGGCCGTTAATGATATACTCGTCGCCCTTCCTCACCGCCGAGGTGGTGAGACCGGCCAGGTCCGAACCGGCATTTGGCTCACTCCACAGCTCACACCACATTCTCTCACCCGATGCGATTGAGGGCAGATACTCCTTTCTTATCTCATCGCTCCCCGCGGCCAGCAGCGTGGGAGCGAGCATATCGACACCGAAGATGTCTACTCCCGGAACATCATAATAACCCGTAGCTTCGGACAGGAAGACCTTGTCCATGATCGTCCCCTGCCCACCATATTCAGCAGGCCAGCCCAGCGAAAGCCACTTCCTACTGGCGAACTCCCTGGCGCAGCCGAGGTGGTAATTCCAGCCCTCGTCAGTATCGTAGGCACCTTCAAGGCCGGCGAAACTTGGCGGCCTCCGCGTCGCCAGCTCTTTGCACACGTCAAAGAACTGTTTACGTAATTTGGTTTGTTCTTCTGTTAACCTGAAGTCCATTTTCGAGCCCTCCTTGGTTCGCTACATCAAACGCAGAACCCCAAAATGAAGCGCCTCCCGAAGTGCCGGCTATCTTGGCAGGCGCTTGACAATAAGCTCCCTCTGTATCTCGGAGGTGCCTTCCAGTAGTTCATACATTTTTGCGTCGCGGAACAGCCGTTCAATCTTGTACTCCTTGCTGATGCCGTACGCTCCGTGCACCTGCATTCCGTACCGGCAAACATCTACGGCGGTTGAAGTTACGAAAAGCTTCGTGATGGCCATGTCTTTGATCGTATCCAGCCCCTGGTCCTTCATGAACGCGGCGCGGTACGTAAGCCAGCGGGAAGCCTCCAGGCGAGCCGCCATTTCAGCCAGCAGCCAGTGGATAGCCTGCAATTCGAAGATCGGTTCATCGAAGTGCATCCGGGTCATAGAGTATTTGATGGCCTCTTCCAGGGACGCTTGCATCAGTCCCACGCATTGCGCGCTCAGGCAGAGCTTGCCGATAGTCATCGCATCTTTGAGTGCGTCGAACTTGCCGCCTTTACCGCCCAGCAGGTGATCTTTCGGGACCAGGACATCGTCAAGAATCACATCCGAGAGATCGGTTCCTCGTAAACCGAGTTTGTCCATCTTTTTGGTTGTGGAGAACCCTTTCCTGTCCGTTTCAACAAAGAAAAGGCTGATGTCCCCCTCCAGTTTTGCGAATACGCACATTACGTCGGCCCACGGCGCATTAGTGATAAATCTCTTCGTGCCATTAAGGACGTAGCCATCACTTTTTTCTACGGCGACAGTCTTGATCATCTTGGGGTTTGAGCCTGTATCAGGCTCGGTAAATCCGAAGCAGCCGACCTTCTTCGCCTCGCATAAAGGCACCATCCACTGCAACTTCTGCTGCTCAGTGGCGAGCTTGTTGAAGCGATCATTCACAACATGCTGCAACTGTATGTGAATCGCAATGGGTGCGAGAACTTTCGCGATCTCTTCGAGGGCCAGAGTCAGGTGGACATGATCAGAACCTGCTCCGCCATACTTTGGATCGAATGGGATGCCGTAGAGATTCATGGCGGCCAATTTCGGCCTGATTTGATGAGGAAAGTCATTGTCCTTGTCCATTATGTCTACAAGGGGAGTGAGTTCGGCCTCGGTGAACTTTCTTACCTCTTTGCGGAATGCTTCCTGCTGGTCAGTCAGATTGAAATCCACAGTTCCTCCCTCTATTTTGGATACTTGCGAGCTTCCAGCATCTCCATAAAAGACTCTATTCGAGCCTTTACCTGAGCATCATCATAACCCCTTGGATCGACCATATTCCCTTCAAACATGAGGCTGGGAAGGCCCAGTTTTTCCCTGAGGATATTGCCGACATCAGGTTGCTCCGCTGTAAAGCACCTGCAACACCGGTTGGAGTGGAACACAATCCCGTCCACCTTATACTCGCGGGCACGCTTCTTGTAAATCTCTGCCTTTCCCCACGAAGCTGAGCGCATGAAGAAACTCAGATATCTCTCAGCGAGACTGCCGAAGGGGTCCGAGGCAACAAGACGTCCACTGAACGCGTTTCCATAAAGATCGGTCACGAAAGCGGCCCCGAACTCAGCAAAGTAATTCAGTAATCGCATATTGTGGTAGACAGGGAAAAGGTCCCATATGAGACGGAATCTCTCTTCTGCCACGAAGCCTATCCCCTGCTCCACCCGGGCCCTGACCTCGTTGCGCAATTGCTCGTAGAAGGTTACCGCATTCTTCGTACCCTTGAGGGTAACCAGCGGGAACAGGCAGGTGAAGACATCGATCTGGCTAATCGGGGTGGGCGCGGCCTTGCGAAAATCGTCGATCTCGTCCCAGAGCGCGCTAGCCTGGTCAGACAAAGCTACGACCTCTCTCAGTTTAGCCTCGTCGAACTTCTTGCCCGTATACTTCTCCATTGAGTATGCCAGTTCTCTCAATCGGGCGGAAAGATAGTTCTTATGGTGTTCGGACAGCGACTCGCTGTCCACCGTGTAGGCGGCATCTACGATAATCAAGGGGCAATTGAAATGCCGTTGCAAGGCCTCCCACCATTTGGGGTGTGTGGAGCAGGCGCCTTCCGTGGCAAGGAGTATATCCGGAGCGGATACGGGATCATCTCCGAAAGCGCCGCGATTCTCAAAAATTGAGCCGAACATGCACAGGGCATAGGAACACAGGTCCTGGGAATAACCCCTGGTTTCCGCGACCTGGCAGAACTCAGAGGCGACCTTGCGGGAAGAGCACAGGGCTGCGTAATTTTCGGGGAAAAATGGTACACCGTCGAAGGCGTACACCATTTCAATGGGAGCCATGGAAGTAATCCAGACCACGGGCCTGCCTTCGGCTTTTGCGTTAGCCAGGTCCTGGTAGTATTCTTCGTTCAGGGCGCCAAGCGCCGCAGCCGCGACAAGCCTCCCCGCTTTGCCCACCGCCGCTGGTCTTTCCTGCTTGCTTTCCACTCAGATTACTCCAGCATCTCGATAAAAGCCTGCACCATTGTCTTGAACTTGCCGCCTGACCAGCCGGTGTCGCTGTGATCGACAGAGAGCACCGGGTATCCTTCTTCCCTTAGCCTGGCCTCAATCCAGGGACGGTCATAGAGATGCGTGTCGCAGTATTTCTGGACCAGCATGATGACGCCTCTGACCCGGTAGCTTCTAGCCAGTCCCAGGATGCGGTCCAGCCGCGCCCCCGCAGTATGCTTGCAGGGACATTTGACTTCTCTCAGGTATCTTCTGGCAATAGCTTTGAGGGGGTCCGCGTCATTGTCCACCCTCGCTCCATAGTACCTGCTGCCCGTATCCAGGTCGTTGATCACCACCCTCCCCCCGCATTCCTCCACGGCCTGCAGGAGTTCGATATTCTCGAAGTTATTCCCTGCGATAAGCAAGCGCGCTCCTTCTTCTCCAGAAGAAGCCTTCTCCTCCGGCAACCGACCAAGCAGCTTAAGGAGCATCGAATTATGCTCCCCCTTGGGCATAATCAGGCCGGCAACCTCGATGCCGAACATTTCGCTTCCAGACAGGGGAGGATTCTCACTTAATCCAAGCCTGTAAATCTCTCCCATGAGTCGGCGATTCTCGTTGTATAAGTCGATGGACCGGCGAAGGGATGTTTCGCCGATCTTGCTTCCCGTAAAAGACTCCAGCGACTCCCTGAACAAACCCAGTTCATGGGCGGTGAAGTCCACCGCCTCATCCGTGTGCATTCCGGGAAGGGGCAGGAAGTAATAGAAGGGCAGCTTCACATGCCTTTTCCAGATACCGTAAAGAGCGCGCGGCATGTCACAGGTCTTGGGGAATACCATCCCGTCCAGGTAGCTGTATCGGCCCTTGAGCGCCTGGTCGAGAGCGCCCCTCATGTAAGAGCAGCAGAAGGAGGGCATATGCGCATCGGCAAGGCTGATGTTCTCTGCCGTTCCCCTGATGCGCACGGGGATGAATCCCGCAGCATAGATTATCTCTTCCGGCGTGAAATTGCAGAAGTATCCGAGTATTCTCTCCCCTGTCCTCTTCCATTCCTCTGCCAGCCGGTGCCTGTTCTTATATGCCTGATAGAATTCAGAAGCAATCACTGCTTATCAAGCCCCAGTTCCTTGACCGCATTCTCTTTCAAAACGAATTTCTGTATCTTGCCGGTGGCCGTCATGGGATAATCATTTACGAATTTCACGTACTTCGGTGCCTTGTAATTGGCCATCTTTTCGCGCGCAAACTTGATAATTTCCTGCTCGGTGGCCGTCTCGCCGGGCTTTAGTTTAATGAACGCCATGGCCACTTCGCCCATTCTCCTGTCGGGCACGCCCACTACCGACACCATGCTTACCTTCGGGTTCGTGAGCAGGTAATTCTCGATCTCGGCAGGATACGCGTTAACCCCGCCCGTGATGAACATGTCTTTGAGTCTTCCCGTTATTTTAATGTATCCTTTCTCGTCCATTGTCCCGAGGTCGCCGGTGTGGAACCATCCTTTACTGTCTATCGCCGCAGCCGTCTCCTCCGGCATCTTGTAGTATTCCTTGAGCACGAAGAAGCCACGGCTGCAGATCTCTCCCTGGGTACCTCGTGGGACTTCATTTCCGGTTTCAGGGTCCAGTATCTTCAAGTCGCAGTCGGGGAATATCAACTTGCCCGCCGTCTGGGCCACCACCTCGGGCGGATCCCCGCGCTGACTCATAGTGCTGACCCCTGTATTCTCGGTCAGGCCGTAAGCGGAGATCAGGTCCTGTATTCCCATCCGTTTCATGATGGTCCGGACCAGGTCTGGCGATACATCAGCGCCGCCGATAACTGAGCTCTTGATGGACGTTGTATCCCTTTTGTCGAAGTCCGGATGATCAAGCATCATGATATACATCGTCGGCGAGCCCGTGAACTTGCTGACCTTCTCTTCATGAATGAGACGCAGACCCTCGCCCGGATCGAACTGCTCCATGGGCAGGATACAAGCTCCGTTGCATGCCCCCAGCAGCATGCCTGTCATATTGCCCAT
>JACUUS010000283.1 GCA_014859215.1 Dehalococcoidia bacterium
CGATAATGGGCGAGTCCGGTGAGCGGACAGACGATAATGACGGCTGCCCCCGCTCCCGGCCGCTGAAGGCTATCCCTCTTTCCTTGAGACTCTCGAGGTAGAGTTCGATAGCCTCCATGATGTTAGCTGTGGCTTCTTCAACTGTTTCTCCCTGGGAGACGCAGCCGGGCAGGGCAGGCACATACACAGTGTAACCGCCTTCCTCTTGTGGCTCAACAACAACCTTGTACTTCATCTCTGCCTCCGTGTCCGTATCTTATCAGGCAGAGCCTCTCCGTGCAATGCCACGAGTATTACCCAAATCTCAAGCACCAAATCCCGGGGCGGCTCTCGCTTTCATTGTAGCAACCGGGCGCGCACACGACGCCGGGTATTCTGAGGACTCTGATACTTGACAACTGGCTGGACGTTCGCTATCTTTCGGACATAATCACGATGAGAGGCCATCCAAAGGGTTCCGTCCCGCGGTAATGCCTCTCCTTTCCATTCTTGAACACCGGTATACTCGAGCCTCTTTCTCAAAAAGTTCAGACAAGCGCGATGTCCCCGGGCTTCAAGTAGATGGTCCTGTCAGAAATGCTGGCGAAACAGGGTATAGTAGCTGAATGCGAGGCAAAGCCGTGCGGTATTCCGCGGACATGGCGCCTGATTTGCAGCGGGCCTGGTCCTTCACCTTGTGAAGGATGGTGTCCCCAGAGTCCTCCCTGAGCTATCTCTCCCGGCTTTGCTTTCAGCGGCCCTTGATGATATCCATAGTAAGCCAAACAGCGGGTATAGTCAGTGACCCTCCTACGAGCACCTCTAATTGCACGATCGTCGGAATTGTGCAATCAGACTCTGGTGTACAACCCAGACACCATTCTATTGGATAGGAGCCAACATGGACCGAGGTTGGTCTGTCCGGCTATGCAGAGATAGCTCGTAGTTGATGGCTTTCCTACTTTAGACCTTCACTACAAATGATTACCGGGATTGGCTGGTCTTCAATAGATATGCCTCTGCGCTCTGCCCAGTCACGCATGTTATGCTGGTAGTAAAGCTCGCCCAGGGTCTTGAATAGCGCTTCTCCGGTGATACCGTTGCGCCGAACTCTATTCAGTTCCCTGTTCAACGCTCGCGTCAGTGGTCTGCGAAAAGCTGCATCCAGGATATTGAGCTGAGCTCTCAGATCATCGTCGTCGCTGGCGTTGAACAGGACACGCAATTCCCTCACTACGTAACGCTGCCCCTGTGTAAGCGAAGGCGTGTATTCGCGCTCTGCCTGGCGATGCGTCACTTCCTCGGCAAACTTGCGCTTGACCCGCATGATAGTGGAGTTATAACCCTTTGGCAGTGGGCGGCCTTCTAGCTCCGGCCCGCA
>JACUUS010000110.1 GCA_014859215.1 Dehalococcoidia bacterium
CCTTCTCTTCGTGAATTAGACGCAGTCCCTCGCCCGGATTGAACTGCTCCATGGGCAGGATGCAAGCTCCGTTGCATGCCCCCAGCAGCATGCCTGTCATATTGCCCATGTTATGGCTGAACGGTGAGACCACAAGGATTCGGTCCTTGTCCGACATGTTGAACCGCGCGCTGACAGCTTCCATTATCCGCATGTACTGGTAGTTGGTCGTGACCACGCCCTTTGGGAAGCCAGTCGTCCCCGATGTGAACGGGATTATATACACATCCTCCGGCTTCACCGCCTCCTGAGCCTTCTTAAGCGCGGCACTTGAAGCATAGTCCTTGCCCGATCCGAGCACATCCTTGAAATCGAGCATGCCCGGATAGCGGCTATCGCTCAACATGACGACCTGCTTCAGGCAGGGAACGGTCTTGCATTCGAGGTCACCTGGCCTGGAGTCCTTTAACTCCGGGCAGACCTCATTGATCATAGGGGGATAATCTATATTTATGAAACTGTCCATGAGGAATAAGACTCTGGCGTCCGATTGTCGGAGTATGTATTCCAGTTCGTGGGCCTTGTACCTCGTGTTGAGAGGAACCACGGGGGCACCTATCTTGATGCAGGCAAAGTGTATGTAGACCCATTCCGGCTTGTTGCTGATCCAGATCGCTACTTTGTCGTTCTTCTTGACGCCCAGCTTCAGCAGGGCGTTAGCCATAGAGTCAACCCGGTCCATCAAGACTTCATACGTTATCCGGTGTGGGCCCGATACAATTGCCTCGTTTTTCGGATATGTAATCGCGACCCTGCCTATGATCGTCCCAAGAGTATCGCCCGCTTTTATCTGTAACATGTTCGCTCCCCTATGACAGTTTTCCCGCAGTCAGGCGCTGGAAGTTCCTATCAACCTCTTCCTGGATTTCTCTTATCTGAGCACCGGTAAGATGGGAGAACCTGCCCTGTTTCTTGAGATATTCCTCCACAGGCTTCTTTTCTTTGGGCACTTTGCTTAGTGTCAGCTTGCCATTCTCGTATTCATAAAGCACGACCGCTCCCGTCTCAACCCCCAGGCGCGCGATTTCCACGCCCAGAGCGGGGTCATACTCCCAGCCGGGGGGACAAGGGCAAATGATGTGGATGAAGGAAGGCTTGTCCAGTACCTTCGCCTTCCTGACTTTTCTTCGCAGGTCCGCCGGATACGCCGTTGACGCCGTCGCAATGTAAATATCTCCGTGAGCAGCTACGATCTGCTCGATATCTTTTACTCTTCCTCGCCTTCCATCAAGAGTCGTTTTGGTCCTGGCGGCGTACGGCGTGGACCCGCTGCTTTGCACCCCCGTATTCATGTATGCCTGGTTATCGTAGCAGACGTAGATAATGCGATGTCCCCGTTCAAGCGCCGCCGAGAAAGTCTGCAGGCCGATATCGAACAGAGCCCCGTCGCCGGCTATCAGAATCAAATCGGCGTCAATGCCCTTCCGCTTCATTGCCACTTCCACCCCACTCACAGCAGCCCCCGCGTGGCTGTATGTGAAGAAGAAGAAGGGTATGCGCCAGGCCGTGATCGGGTAAAAAGCTCCTACCGCCGAAAGGCATCCTGAGTTATTCACCACTACTGCTTTCTGGCCGAATACGTTCAAGACTTGCCTGATCGCGCCCAGACTGATGCAGCCCGCACAGGACATTATGCCCTTGCTGAGAGTGCTTTCGCCATCCTTGACCAGATCCCTTGGCACACTCTGACCGGCGACCAGTTTCTCATAATTGTCCCAGCCGCAGAGAATAGCCGATCTCTCATCGTATTCAGCCTGGTACCAGTCCACGAACTCCGAATCATCCTTGAACCATTGCTCAAAGATTTCATCAACATTCCGGCTGCTGATGTCCCTGCCGCTGATTATCATGTTCGAGATGGCAGCCGGGGCTCTCTGCAGAGCGGAGCGTACCTCAATGCAGGCAATGCCGTACCTGTTGCCCGGCGAACTCGCCCGGTCAATGACCAGTATTTTTCGGGCCCGCGAGAGCGCACCCGCGATTTCCTCTTCGGGGAAGGGCCGGAAGACACGGATCTTCAGAAGGCCGATCTTCCTTCCTCTGTCGCGGTACTCATCGACCTTCTCCCTCAGGATTCCCGCGACAGACCCCATTCCCACAACAATCTCCTCGGCATCGTCAGTCCGGTAGGCTTCCACAAGACCATAATGACGCCCAAAAAGGTTACCATACTCCCTGCAGACCTCTTTGATGACAGTCTTTGCATCCTGCATAGCCGTATACTGTTGCCTCTTGAAGCATGGATACTGGGGCATGACCCCGGTCCCGAGGCTCATCGGGTAATTAGGGTCCACAAAAACGTGCTTCGGGGCATACTTCGGCAGAAACCTGTCCACGGTTTCCTGATCAGGGACGTCCACCAGTTCGAAGCTGTGGCTCATGCGGTGCCCTTCCGCGACAACGAAAGAAGGAAGCAAGACTCTTTCGTTCTCGCCGATCCGATAAGCCATTATCAGCGAGTCGATGATCTCCTGCCCGTTTTCACACATGAATTGAAGGAAACTCGCGTCGCGTTCGGACAGGCAGTCCGAATGATCGCTGAGCAATCCCTGGGGAATTCCTATTTCGCGGCTGTCTATAGCGAGGACCGCGGGGAGAGCCATTCCGGATGCCGCCCACAACATCTCCCGCATCAATGCAAGACCCTGTGAACAAGTGCAGTTGAAGGTCCTGCAACCTGCGGCTACGGCTCCGACGCATATGCCCATCGCACCGAGTTCGGACTCGGCATTGATGATGCTTGCGTCCAGTTCGCCGCGGGCCACCATTTCATGCAGTTCCTCCGAAGCTGGAGTTGCCGGCGTTATAGGATAAGCGCTTACTACCTCTACCCTGGAAAGCCGGGCGCCGTGGGCTATGCACTGGTTTCCAGAAAGGAACATCTGCATGCTATGCCTCGCACTTAACCATAGTAATCGCACCCTGTGGGCATTCGTAAGCACAGATACCGCAGCCCTTGCAGTAGTCCATATCGATCTTTATGCGGGGTGTGGATGGCGGAGCGGATTTCTGGACATCAAGCCTTTCTATACATTCATCAGGGCAGAACTCGTAGCAGATCTTGCAGCCCTTGCACTTGGAGTGGTCAACGACAGGCTCACTCAGCCTCCAGCTTCCGGTCTTATTGATCTGCGCCATGGTTCCTGACGCGTGAATCCCGGCCCCTCTAATGTATGCCTTGCCCACGCTTCACCTCGTCATATCCAGCCCTGATGGCCGCTATGTTCGCCTTGAGTTTGTTCTCCGAAAACCTTGTCAGAATAAACCTCGCTGCTTTCTCCAGAGATTCGAGCGTGACAAGTTCGGTGGCGGCGGCAAACGCGCCGAGCATGACTGTGTTCGTGATCGGTACGTTCAGCATTTCCAGGGCGATTCTTCTCGCGTCGATGTAAGTAGCCCTGTGCTTCAGTGCGAGCTGTTCTGGAGCATTAACGACAAGCATCCCGCTCTCGTTCATGCCGAGTTCAACGTTCACGGCAGTCACAAGAGTTGGGTTCAGAACCGCGACAATGTCAGGTTCCGTAATAGTGCCCCGTTCCGCGATCGGCCTTTCGCCTATCCGGCCGAACGCCTCCACCGGGGCCCCCCGCCTCTCAAAGGCGGCAGCCATGCAGGACTGTCCATACTTGCCGTCGTAGGTGGCTGATGCGCAGAGGATGTGCGCGAATGTTACCGCCCCTTCACCTCCCCGTCCGTGTACTCTAATCCTTACCATCGCTCAACTCTCTGAAGCCAGAATGTGGGACCGGGATGGTGTTATGCCGTTAGTTTACGACGTACTTGGGCGCTTCGCCGCGCACAACGCGTATGATGTTGCCGAGCGAAGTCTCATAAAAATTCCTGTAGATGTCCTCAGCGGTCACGCCGCCGATATGAGGGGTCAGAACAACATTGTCGAGCTTGAGCAACCTGCTGTCTTTCGCGGGCGGATCGCCGTGCTCACCGTAAACATCCAGACCGGCGCCGCGAATTTTGCCCGCTTCCAGGATATCCGCGAGTGCTTCCTCGTCCACAATGGCGCCTCGTGAGGTGTTTATCAGGTACGCCGTCGGCTTCATCAGTTCCAGCTCTTTCCTGCTGATTAGACCGCGCGTCTGTGGAGTGAGTAGAGCGTGAACATTAACGAAATCAGAGGTCTTCATCAGTTCTTCGAGTGAGACCCTGGTGACAGAGAACTCGAGGTCACTGGTATCTTTGCGGAAAGGGTCATAGAACTGGATCTTCATCCCAAAAGCATGGGCGAGCCTGGCAACCTGTGAACCTATTTTCCCCAGTCCTATCATGCCAAGCATCTTGTCTCTCAGTTCGTAAACCCTGCCGACACACTCTCCAAATATCCATTCCCCTGCCTTCATTGTCCTATCGCATCTTGGAAGGTTCTTCGATAAAGCGAGCATCAGCATGATGGTATGTTCGGCTACGGGTATCACCCCGGCGCCGCCAGCGTTCGAGACATTGATGCCCTTTTCCCTGGCAGCCTGGCAGTCTACGTTGTCATAGCCCGCGCTGCATTGCTGAACAAAAAAGGCCTTGTCGGCCTTTTCCAGAACAGCACGATTGATCCGGTTTCTGGCGCCGACAAGGATATCCGTACCGGGTACCCTGCACTTCAACTCCTCTTCATTACCCTGCTCGACAACCGCGAACTCAATACGTTCCGCGTCCTCCGGAAACTTCTTCCCGGCCTGGTTAACCATTTCTTTGAGGATGGGATCGGTGATCAGTACTCGGAAATGGCGCTTCTCTGCCATCGCCCACACCTCGATTCAAGGTTCTCAACGATCAACCACCGGTAAATGCCGGAAATAAAAAGGGTGCATGCCATGATCCGGCATTACCCCCTATCTCTGATCAGCTACACCTCGCCATTCACGACTCCGCCGTAGTATAGCCTACATTCTTACGAGATGTCAAGAAAAAGGCGGGTTCTGCGGCTTCGCTGAACTCGACAGGCCAGGGCTGATCCCTGGAACCAGGCCAATCTACCACACGGTCGTGCCGCCGTCGAGAACAATCACCTGACCAGTCATGTAGCTCGAAGCCTCCGAGGCCAGGAATACTGCAGGTCCTCTTATCTCGTCCGCCCTTCCGATTCTCGCCATGGGGATCCAGCGCAGCATGTTTTCGCCTGATTTCTCGATCCGAATGTTGGTCAGGCGTGTCGCGAGAAAGGAGGGCGCGATAACGTTCACGCGAATGTTATGGACTGCCCACTCGACTGCAAGCTGCTTCGCCATTATTACGACTGCTGCCTTGCTCGCCTGGTATGCTATGAACTGCCCCGACTTCGGGTCGACCGCGGACAGTCCCAGGGACGACGAGATATTGATAATGTTCCCGGTCTTCCGCTTTATCATCTCCTTGCCAACTTCCTGGCAGCAGATGAAGGTCCCCCTGGCGTTAATGTTCATTACATAGTCCCAGCGGTCAAGCGGCATATCCTCCGGGGGCAACGCCCACACCACGCCGGCGTTGTTCACGAGTATGTCTATCCTGCCCCATCTGTCCAGTGTCTCCTGCACGGCCCTCCTGACATCCTGGACCTCGCTGACGTCGGCGAGGACAGGCAGACACTCTATTCCCATTCCCTCCAGTTCCCGCCTTGTATCGCTCAGCCCTGGTTCCCGCCGGGCGGTGATAGCGACCTTTGCGCCAACTTCGCCAAGGGCTATCGCAATCTCCTTGCCGAGTCCTCGTGAGCCCCCGGTTACCAGCGCCGTCTTGCCGGTAAGATTGAACAGGTCCCGAGTGTGCATGACAAACCTCACTAGACTTCTTTGTACCGTTAATCCTGAATGCCGGCCAGTCTTTTCACCACCTTCTTGCGCTCCTCGAAATCGTAAGTGCTCAAGATGGCGATGCTCTCCATCACAGGTGAGCCCCCGCCGTGGACATCGCCCACCTGCCAGACACCGGCCCATGAGGACGAGAGATAATCCGAGAGTGTCCGTTGAAGACGGTGCATCTTCTCAACCGATACATCAGGATTCCTCACAGTGTACTTGGAGATAAAAGGCCCCGTAACAGGGTCAAAATAGTCTTCCTCAAAAGGCATGGTTACCGGAAACCCTCCAGCTACGTCGGCGACCATACCCCAGCAGTTGTAGGTGTTCTCACCGGCCAGACGCCTGCCGACGTTCGCATATATGCTCGCTGGAACCTGCGTGCCCGATGCGGACCTGGTGGACTCGACAGCGGCAGCTATGCCCGCCGCGTAAATCAGCTCCGCTATTCCCGCAAGATGTGCCAGCTTCTCCCGGATATGATGCTTTCCTTCGACGCCGTAGTACTCAGCCGTCAAAGCGATCAATCCCATGATTATATCTTCTACCGCCGGTTTGCACCCGCAGTAACTGTGTCTGTGCGACGAAGCGAACGTAAGGGCCATTCTGCCGCCAAACTCATGCTCACCGCACATAAACACCCTGTCCCAGGGCACAAAGGTGTCATCAAATACCACGAGGGCATCGGAGCTGCCGTAGGTATTCAAGGGAGCTTTCAGTATCTTGCGCTCGCGCGGGGAGCTTGCCCGGTTTATTATGTGTACGTTTTCAGTATCGGACGGGACTGCAAAGGCGACGGCCCACTGCTTCTCATTCCTGGTGAGAGTACGCGTGGGGAATACTATGAGCTCATCACAGTATGAAGCCATCGTAATGTCCTCTTTGGCTCCTCTTACTACAATGCCGTCCCTGTTCTGACTCACGACCCTCACATGGAGATCGGGATCGACCTGCTCATGAGGCCGTTTGCCCCTGTCCCCCTTCGCGTCTGTTTGCACAGCCGCCGCGATCAGGTCTCTCTCCTGGTAACTCTTGATGAACTCGAGGAAACGAGGGTAGTACTCCGTCTTGCCGGTTGCATCATCCAGATCCCTGGTTACAACAGAAAGCATATTGATAGTGTCCGTTCCCATGCATCGCTGGATGCAGAAACCTGAAAGCCTCGTTCCGGTACGGATCATCTTCTGCTTCTTCAGAAGATCATCAACACTGTCGCAGACATTGCAGAACCGGTTTATCTTCTTGCCCGTATATTGGGAGGTCTCAGTGAAAAGGCCGGAGTTTGCAGGATCCTGGGCCATATCGAACGTTATCTTCATCACGTTCACACCCGGCATGATCCGCGAATCGTCCCGCTGTACAGGCCGGCCACCCATGTAGATATTTTGTCTCATGCGGCGCAGGTCTTCCAGGTACTCGTCCGAAGTCCTCATCTCTTTTTCCTCCTGGGTTCAAAGACACTCTCGCGCCTTCAACCGCCAAAGAGCCTCCTCGGATTGTCTATCATCAGGGTCCGGATTTGCTCGTCGCTTACTCCTATCCTTTTCAGATCTGGCATTATGTCAATCATAATATGAGTATAGGACCAGTTCGGCATAACCTCTCTAAGAGCGCCAGCCTGGGAAAGAGGATTGCCCGGGAAATGCCGAACGTAGTCATGTGACAGCATGATCTGCTTCTCAAAGCCTATGCCGAGAAGGCCTATAATGCAGCCTTTGGCGAGCCTGCCCGGACATACCGCATCAAGCCCCAGCCTGTCGAATGCAATGAACATGCCCCTGTCAAGAGTGGCCAGGTGATATGCAAGATCTGAGTTGCCCACCATATGTCCGATTGCGACGCGCGACGGTTCTGCTCCCTCTGACAGGAGGAGGTCGGCCTGCTCAGGACCCATCGTGCCGGACTCAGTATGTGTAATGATAGGGACACCGGTCTCCCTCTGTGCCCGGGCGGCTGCCTTGAGGATGTTAGATTCATATTCAGATATAGACCCGTTC
>JACUUS010000111.1 GCA_014859215.1 Dehalococcoidia bacterium
CAGGCGACCGGCCACATACCAGCACTGGGCGACCCACCGGCTCGCCGCTACAACCCCTTCCTTCCACCCAGTATCCATATGACGTCGTTCTTCAGATAGACAGGCCAACAGCCGTCTACACATGTTGGCGGGCCTACCCGCCGCCAAGCGATGCGGCGGCACATGTAGTGGCGGGCCAACAGGCCGCCGGGGGAAAGGGGCACGTCATTGCGAGGCAGTGCGCCGGAGGCGCACAACGCGGCAATCTTGTCCGTACTGGAGAAGCACAAGGGCGTTACTGAGGGGGAGCATATCAATGACCGGGGATATTTACCGTCCCTTGAACTCCGGCTTTCTCTTCTCCAGAAAGGAGGTCATCCCCTCCTTGAAGTCCTCGGTCTGGAAGCAGATACGCTGCGCAAGCGTCTCGTAGTCCAGCTGCGCTTCCAGGTCGTTGGTGATGCCCTTGTAAACGCCCCTCTTGATGAGGTCGACAGCCACGGAGGGGCCTTTCGCGATCCGCAAGGCGAACTCCCTGGTAGCGTCCATCAGCTGGTCATGCGGCACCACCCTGTTCACCAGTCCCAACCGTTCAGCTTCCTTCACATCAAAGGTATCGCCGAGAAGCATCAGCTCGAGGGCCTTTGACGCGCCTATCATGCGAGGCAGGTACCAGGTCGCCCCACCGTCAGGCACCAGCCCCCTTTTCACAAAAACCATGCTGAACCGGGCTTTCTCAGAGGCTATCCTGAAATCGCAAGCCAGCGCCAGCGAGAAGGTCACGCCCGCCACCACGCCGGGGATGGCGGCGATGGTGGGCTTGGGAAAATATCGTACCGGGAGTGTCCACCAGCCAAGCGGCCTCTTGAGGATGTACGGCGGTAAGGGACCGCTGTAGTCAGCGGTGAGCTCGCCCGAATCGGCCCCGGTGCTGAACGCCTCTCCCGCGCCCGTAAAAACGAGGACCTTGGTCTCCTCGTCCGTGCGCAGCTCGGTGGCGAGCCTGTGCACCTCGGTCCTCATCGCCTCCGTAACCGCGTTAAGTCGTTCGGGGCGGTTGAAGGTAATGGTGGCGATACCGTCTTCCTTGGTGAAGATCAGACCCTCGACAGCCATACGGGATACCTCCTGGACGCGCTACTTGCCCTGGAACCTTGCCTCTCTCCCCTCGAGAAACGCGTTGACGCCCTCCTTGAAGTCCGCGGTCTGCATCAGCACGTTCTCTATGTAGGCCTCATAGTCCATCTGCGCGGCGATGTCAGTCTCGATCGAGCCTTTATAGATGGCCGCCTTGGAGAAACCGAGCGCTATAGGCGCATTCCGGGCTATCTTCGCGGCAAGCTCCTTCGATGCAGGCATCAGCCGGTCTGCCGGGACGACCCTGTTAACCAGCCCTATACGGTCCGCCTCGGCGGCGTCGATTGTCTCCGCCGTGAATATGAGCTCAAGAGCCCGAGCTGTGCCGACCAGCCGCGGCAGGGTGAATGTCGAGCCGGACTCGGGAATAACGCCCCGCCTGGTGAATACCATATTGAAACGCGCGTTCTCGGAGGCGATTCTTATGTCGCATGCCAGTGACATTGCGAGCCCGCCCCCGGCGGCGATGCCGTTTATGGCGGCAATGACCGGCTTGGGCATGTTCCTGATCTTGAGGACCATGGTTAGAATATTGCCATCGCGGCGGATCATCTCTTCCATGGTCGTCATGTGAAGCGTATGCTGCTCGCCCAGCGACATCAGGTACGCGATATCGGCGCCCGTGCAGAAGGCCTTCCCGGCGCCGGTAATGATCAGCGCCCTGACCTCCCTGTTCTTCGCCACCTCGTCCAGCACCGAGTCCATCTCGGCCTGCATAACGCCGTCAAAAGCGTTCTTGACCTCCGGCCGGTTGAGGGTCAGGACCGCGACACCGCCTTCTTTCTCATAGATAACGGTCTTGTACGCCAAACTCCTACCCCTTTCGTCAGTATGAACAGATAGTATAGTCGGGTCCGGGCCGGTCATTTCCCGCGGAATATGGGCTCGCGTTTCTCCATGAAGGAATTTATGCCCTCCTGGAAGTCCTCTGTGCCCATGAGCGCGTTCTGGGTATAGTTCTCGTAGTCCATCTGGGCGCTCATGTCAGTCTCGATCATGCCTCGATAAAGCGCGGCTTTGGCCATTCCCACTGCCAGCGGCGGATTGGCGGCGATCTCGGAAGCCAGTTCCCTGGCGGCCTCCATCAAGTCCTCGTGAGGCACGACCCTGTTGACAAGGCCGATGCGCTCAGCCTCGGCGGCGGTGATTATCTTTCCCGTCAGCGCAAGCTCGCAGGCCCTGGCCATTCCCACCAGTCTGGGCAGATTGTACGTGGCCGCGCAATCAGGTATGACCCCTCTCTTGATGAAGATGGTGCTGAACCGGGCCTTGTCCGAAACGATTCTCATGTCACACGCCAGAGCGAGACCCATACCGCCGCCGGCTGCCACGCCGTTTACGGCCGCGACCACCGGCTTCATCATATTCCGGATCTTCAAGACAACCGTAGGCATGTTCCCCGAACGGCGCACGACGTCCCCTATTATGGTTCTCGCAAAGGCCGCTCTGTTTTCGATCAGGGTCCCCAGGTAGCTGACGTCCCCGCCAGCGCAGAAGGCCTTCCCCGCGCCGGTGATAATTACCACCCTTACATTCTCGTCCTGGCTGACGTCGTTTATGACCTCGTCCATTCTCTCCATCATCGGGTAGTCGAAGGCGTTGTTCACCTGGGGACGATTGAGGGTTATGGTGGCAAGCATATCCGCTTTCTGCAAGATTACGGTTTCATCGGCCACGTTTTACCTCCTTTTTATTCTCCACAGAGCCCGCCGTATGTTCGCACGCATAATACCTGCCGCGTACGTGTTTGTCAATTTGAGAAGCGGGCCGGGGGCGCGTGCGTGAAGATGGCGGAACTCAGGGGGACGGGGTGCTGCGCAGGCCTTTTACACGGGAGAGGGTTTCTCTACGGGGACACTGTTGGTCCTGCCCGGCCCCGGTCCGGGCCTCTTGGCCTTCCGCCGCGGAGGCCTCTTGCGCGTCCAGAGGGTCTTGAAAAAGCCGTGATCGAGGAGGTGCTTATTATCTGCCACATCCAGCAGGTCTCTGGAGACATTGCTTTCAAAATAGGCTACCTCCACGTGTTTGCCCATATTCTTCACAGCCTGGAGCGCGTAAGCGAAGTCTGAGTCCCCGCTCACAAGTATGGCCACCTCGTACAGGCCGTTCCAGGCGAAATGAAGCAGGTCTGTGACCAGCATAACGTCGATGCCCTTCTCGACCGGGATTCCCTGTGCCATTTTCGTCCTGCCCAGCCTGACCTCGAGATAAGGGGTCTCCCGGAGGGCGCTAAGAAAGTCCTGCTGCTCACGGGAGCTCTCCGCGCGCTGCGTCGGGTCCTGGAGCACATTATAGTAGTATGTTCGAAAGAGCCGCCTGGCCCCGCAAAGCTTGGCCGTGAACTCTGCGAACTTCAAATCGTATCGGTTGAAGTTGGACCGGAGCGCATGATAAAGATTGCTCCCGTCTATAAAAATCGCCACTCTATCTTCCACGTATTTCTCCTTAGACGATCCCGGCGAGACAGCCCTGACAATGCTCTTGAACCCGGTCTCCCTGCTTCCTCGCATTAAAGCAGAGTTACGCAATCTCACCCTCAGCCGCTCTCATTCGTACAGCTCCTGTTTCGAACCAGCAAGCTCGTGAATTCATCGTCCAATTCGGATAATACCAGTTTCTCAGAATCCGTCAAGTTCCCCTCTTTTGCCCCTGTCCTTTACCAGCAGGGCAAAAACCAGCGCCGCTGCCGCAGCAAGCGCGGCCCCGAGCAGAAACGGGGCCTGCGGGCTGAAAAGGAACCAGAGCCATCCCGCGATTATGCTGGCCGGCAGCAGGGACAGTCCCACAGCGGCATTGAACAGGCCGTATGCCGTGCCGCGTCTTTCCACCGGCACCAGGTCGGCGACAAAGGCCCGTGACACCCCCTCCACCATGCCGCTGTAAAGACCGTATACACCGAACAGAAGCCATACGTGCCACGGCGAGGACGCCAGGGCGAAGCCAAGGTAGGCGAGCGCATAAACGCACCAGCCGGTTACGAGAAGGCCCCTGCGTCCGAGTCTGTCGGAGGCCAGTCCGGCCGGCAGGGAAGCGAAAGCGTACACGGCGTTGAAGAATACAAACAGCAAAAGGACCTCAACTACTGAAAGGCCAAGGTCCTGCGCGCGCAGAACGAGAAATGCGTCACTGGAGTTGCCCAGCGTGAACAGAACTATGACCCCAAGGAAGATCTTGAACCTCAAATCGAAACCCTTACCTGAACGCCCTACGGCCCCCACTGTGGCCGGAGATTGAGGCTCCGGTGCCGGAGCGGACCTGCGCCGCCTTTCCCGGACGAAGAAGAACAGCACCACCACCGCCAGCAAGGCGGGGCCTATCCCGGCAAGAACGAGCGTTTGAAAGGATTCCCGGCTGAGCTCGAGGCCTCCTTTCTGGATGGAGTAGATAATCGCGGCAGCCAGGGAAAGTCCGATAACAGCTCCAAGAGTGTCCATGCCCCTGTGGAACCCGAAGCTCCTTCCCATCTCCCCGGGCGTGGTGCTGTCCGCGATAAGGGCATCGCGGGGAGCGCTGCGGATGCCCTTCCCGACGCGGTCCGCGAACCGTATGCCGAGCACCGTGCTCCAGGCCGTGGCGAAGTACAGGACGGGTTTGATAAGGGCGGAGAGGCCGTATCCAAGAACAGCCAGGTTCTTCCTTCGACTGAGCCGGTCGCTGAGCCAGCCGCTGCCCAGTTTGACCAGGCTCGCCGTACCCTCGGCGATGCCCTCGATGAGCCCGATTACCGGCGTGCCCACCCTGAGCACATTGAACAGGAAAAGGGGCATGACCGCGAATATCATTTCGCTGGAGATGTCGGTCAGAAAGCTGACGATGCCCAGGAAAAACACATTGCGGCTGAGCCCCAGGACCTTGCTTTGCGCGATCTCCATCACTAAGTGTCCAGCAGCACTTCGTCCACCAGTTCCCGGATCTTGCTTCTTGCCTCTTCGAGTACCTGCATCCCCCGCGCGGTTATGGCATAGTACTTGCGCACCTTACCATTGACCAGTCTTGCTTCCATGAAAAGATAACCATCACTTTCGAGTCGGTGCAAAGCGGGATAGAGCGTCCCCGGGCTCAGGTTGTAGCCATGCCTTCTTAGCTCTTCGAGTATCTCGATGCCGTAGATGGGCTCCTTTGAGGCATGATAGAGGATATGTATCCTGATGAACCCGGCGAAGAAGTCTTTCATCATCGTTATCGTCCTCCGATATCGCGTTACGATATCCTTCCGGCAGCTGACTGTCAAGAGCTACGGAGTCAGCTTTCCATGGACCGAAGAAGCATGTATGATTGAGTCAGATGTACCAGGATACAATTGCCGCAATATCCACTCCCATCGGCGAGGGAGGAATCGGCATAGTGAGGCTGAGCGGGGAGCGCGCGCTGCCCGTCGCGCAGAGTATCTTCACGAGACCTCTTTCCGACCGCCGCCTCGTTT
Source organism: Dehalococcoidia bacterium (assembly GCA_014859215.1). Lineage (GTDB taxonomy): Bacteria > Chloroflexota > Dehalococcoidia > SZUA-161 > SZUA-161 > Kmv37. Next base: position 5,540 of record JACUUS010000111.1, read on the forward strand.
ACGGCCATATTATCGACCCCGCGACCTCGGAGGTCGTGGATGAAGTCCTCGCGGCGTACATGAAAGCTCCCCACACGTACACCCGGGAGGACATCGTCGAGATCAACTGCCACGGCGGCCCGCTGGCCGTCCAGCGTGTATTCGAGCTCGCGCTCGCCTGTGGCGCGAGACCGGCCCGGCCGGGGGAATTCACCCTGAGGGCTTTCCTCAACGGCAGGATAGACCTGGCCCAGGCTGAATCGGTGCTTGACGTCATCCAGGCCAAGACCGGAGCCGCGCTGCGCCTTGCCGTTCAGGGGCTGGCTGGAGAGCTTTCCGGCAGGGTGCGGGAAGTGCGCCGGAGCCTGATGCAGGAGCTTGCTTACCTCACAGCAAGAATAGACTTCCCCGAGGATGAGGTCCCGGAGCAGGATATTACCGGCCCCGTCCGCCGGGCAAGGGAAATCCTGCGCGAGTTGATTGCCGGCGCTGATGCCGGAATTGTCTACAGGCATGGAATCAGGACAGCCATAGTCGGGAGGCCCAATGTAGGTAAATCCAGCCTGCTGAACCGCCTGCTGCGCCGCGAGCGAGCCATAGTCACGCCTGTCCCGGGGACGACGCGTGACACTGTCGAAGAAACGGTGAACATAGGCGGGGTGCCCTTCCTGCTCATTGACACCGCTGGTATTATTGAGAGCGAGAACGAAGTAGAGATTCTTGCCGTGGAGCGCACAAAACAATGCATCGAGCAGGCTGATTTCCTGCTATTCGTTATCGATTCCAGCCGGCCGCTGACCGAGCCCGACAGACAGTTGAAAGAGCTTCTGGCGGGGAAACCGGTGATCGTCTCGGCCAACAAGTGCGATCTCCCGAAACAGGCGGAGCTGGAGGATTTGCCCTGGCCGCGGGTTGATACCTCTGCCGTAACGGGCGAGGGCCTGAAAGATCTCGAGAAAGCGATGGTGAGCTTCGTACTAGGCGGCAGGATTCCGCCTGCGGACGCCTTTATGGTAACGAATCCTCGCCACAAGGACGCCCTGGTCAGGGCGGAGAGCCATCTCGATCACGTCCGCAAGGCTGTGGCCGACGGACTGCCGGATGATTTCATCACCATTGACCTTGCGGCTGCTGTAAATGCTCTCGGCGAGATCACCGGGGAGACTGTTACCGAAGAGCTCCTCGAAACCGTTTTCGGCAATTTTTGCATCGGCAAATAGGTCAATACTCCGGGTGATTAAGGGGGGTACATGGAGTTCATCAGGTTCCATCGACAGCCCGAACTGGTCGAACCTGTTCTAGTCGCGGCGTGGCCGGGCGTGGGAAACGTAGCGCTCATAGCCGCTACCTACCTGAAGGACAGATTGGAAGCTGAGGAACTGGCCGAACTCGATCCGACAGATTTCTTCGATGTCGGCGGCGTGTTCATCAAGGACAACCTGATAGATATACCAAGGTTCCCGGAAGGGAAATTCTATTACCGGCAGGGGAAAGGCAAGGGCGAGGACATTATCATTTTCCTCGCCGAGGGCCAGCCTGCTTCAGGGTCTTACAAGTACGTGAACCAGGTGCTGGACCTCGCACGGCGGTTCCGTGTGAAGCGCGTGTACACGATAGCCGCCGCCCTGACCGAGCACTACCCCGACAAACCCCGGGTACTCGGAGCGGCAAGCTCCCCTGAACTGCTCGAGGAGCTAAGCCGGCACGACGTGACAATGGCAGGTGACTTCTATATTGCCGGCCTCAACGGTCTTCTGCTCGGTGTAGCCGCCGACAGGGGTTTTGAGAGCATCTGCCTCCTGGGGGAAACGGTCAAGTACGCTGCGAAGGTCGCCAATCCCAGGGCTTCCGAGAAGGTGCTGAGGGTCCTCCTGAGTATGCTGGATCTCGAAATTGACATGACCGAACTCGAGGAATATGCCGCCAGCACTGACAGGGAACTCAGGCAGTTCGGCGCCGAGATTAAGAAGGAGTTCCTGGAGCATTTTACTAAACCGATCTGGGAGCGGGAGAAACCCGAGGAAAACGGCTAGACAAATGAGAAGCGGGCCCGCCGGCCCGCTTTGCTTTCTTCTGACTTCATTCAGGTTCAGGGGTTCTCTTCCCGCACTTCTTCCAGGTGCGGGTTAACCCCGACGGGTTCACGTGTTTCCGGTTCCTTCTCTGCATTTCCTTTTTCAGGAACAGGTTCGTTGAACGCCGCCTCCAGCGCTTCGCCTTCTAGGGTCTCGT
>JACUUS010000112.1 GCA_014859215.1 Dehalococcoidia bacterium
AGGGCGATTTTCTCTCCCACCACCCCACCCATGTTGCCGCCCATGAAGCCGAAATCCAGCACGGCCAGGGCGGTTGGATTCCCGCCTATGGTACAGACCCCGGTGATTACGGCCTCCGTAAGGCCTGTCCTCGCCTGTGCCTCCTGTATGCGCTCGCCGTAGGTCTGCTTGCCTGAGAAAGACAGGGGATCTATTGAAGTAAGAAACCTGTTAGTCTCCCTGAAACTTCCCTCGTCCGCAATAAGGGCGATCCTGTGCCATGCCGGTACGCTGTGATGGAACCTGCACTTGTGGCAGACCCCGTAAAGGCGATAGAGCGGCGAATCGGAGAGGTCTTGTCCGCAGTACAGGCAGTATTCTTCCTGGTTGTCTTCGAACTCCGGGGTGCTCTCATCCTGTTCAGGCAGCATCTCATCCAGATTCATCATTCCACCTCTTCTTCTTCATATGCTCCAACTACTTCAGCTGGACTGTCCGGTTCAGTTCGCCTTATTATCCCGTCCTGCTCAAGCGTGTCCATTATCCTGGCCGCCCGCGGATATCCGATGTGCAGGCGCCTTTGCAGGAGGGAGGTTGACAGGTGTGAGGTATCTTTGGCCAGTCTTTTTGCCGTAACCAGCAGGGGGTCCTCATCTTTGCTCTCCTCAGCCGGTATCGCGGCGAAGGCTTTCGCCACAGCGTCTCCGTCGGTTTCAACTGTCGGATGCTGCATCCAGAAACCTGCGACTCTGTCTATCTCCGGGTCCGAGGCGAAGCAGCCCCGCAGGCGCTTCGGTTTGGCGGCGTCCGGCGGCATGTACAGCATATCACCCCTTCCCAGGAGCTTTTCCGCCCCGCCCGTGTCAAGGATGGTGCGAGAATCTACAATAGAGGTTACAGCAAAAGCTATCCTGGTAGGAAAATTTGCCTTGATCAGGCCGGTTACCACGTCCACCGACGGGCGCTGAGTAGCGATGATGAGGTGTATGCCGGTTGCCCGCGAGAGCTGCGCCAGCCGGCAGATGGAGGGCTCGACAACCTCCGCGCAGCTCATCATCAGGTGGGCGAGCTCATCCACTATGACGACCAGGTACGGCATGGGCTCCGTTATGAGCGGGCTTCTGTTGTAACCATCGACATTGCGTACTCCTGCGGCCGCAAACCTTGTGTAACGGTGTTCCATTTCCCGGATGACCCTTCTGAGAGCATCGACAGCCTTGTCCACTTCCACCACCACGGGCGAGATAAGGTGCGGGACTCCGGCGAAGCTGACCAGCTCGACTCGCTTGGGGTCGATCAGTAGGAGCCGCAGATCGCGCGGCAGGTTGTGCATCAGCAAGCACGTTATGATGGAGTTGATGCACACCGTCTTGCCACTGCCCGTCTCTCCGGCTATCAACAGGTGAGGCATCTTGGAAAGGTCGGCAGCGAAGGCTTCGCCTGCGCTGCCTTTCCCCAGGGCAAGGGCAAGAGATGATTTGGCTCTCATCTTCTGGAAAGACTGGCTCTCTATCACGCTTCGCAGTTGGACCAGCGCCGTCGTGGTGTTCGGCACTTCTATGCCGACCAGTGATTTACCCGGGACGGGCGCCTCGATCCTTATACTTGGTGAGGCAAGGGCAAGCGCGAGGTTATTGGCAAGTGCTGTAATGCGTTCTACCTTCACCCGCGTCTTGGAAATTTCCTCAGTTCTTTCTACCGGGTTCCCGTCCTTGTCCAGCCTCGTCTTGCCCCGTTCGTCGCGTTCCACGATCTTCTTGAACTTGCGGTCCCATCCGGGCTCGATGCCGAACTGGGTTACGGACGGTCCGGGGTTGATCTGGGCCACGCGAGCCTCAACCCCGTAACTTTCCAGCGCGTCCTCGATGAGCTTGGCCCGTTCGAGATTGTCTGCTTCGGTCAAGTGGATTTCAGTCACCTTATCGAGAAGGTCTATGGGCGGCAATTGGGCCGCTTCAGGCGCCTTCCTGCCGGGAACCTCACGCGATGCCTTGTCTTCGATGTCCCGCACTATGGCTGGTTGCTGGGAAGATCGCTGTTCGATTGGGAGGCTCAGCTGCCGTTCAGTCCCGATCTTCTGAGGCAGCGGGCCTGCTGTCGCTGTGGTCTTCTTCTGCTTGAAGAGCGCGGCCCCGTTTCGCTTAATCCCGGCTGCGATTCGCCGAAGCAACTGCATGGGCGGGTGAGCACGGAAAAAGCGGACCAGCCAGTCTTTGAGTTGGGCCAGCGTCTTTCCTGCGGCGTAATATGATGCCAGGAGAACCGCCCAGGCATGACGGGCGGCGAATCTGAGAAAGGCAAGCGATGCGCGCGGTGCTGCCAGGGCGACCCCCCCACATACGAGCAACACCAGCCTGATCTCCGGTATCAGGCCGATGCCCTGGTTCCCGATCAGGTATTTGCCGGTCTCCCCGCCCAGGCTTACCTGCTCGAACCGGACATCGCCGATTGAGAGTCCTGCAGGGTTAATCACCGAGAGTACACCCCAGGCGAAAAAAGTAAGAACCAGCGCGCCCAGCCAGACATTCCATCTCCGCAGAGTGCTCCAGGCATGCCTCCAGAACAGCGCCAGAATTATGATCACCCAGCCGGCCCAGAGGACGAGAGCGAAACCGATCGTTTCAAAGATCAGGTTGCTTATGAAGTTGCGGAACAGCGCTATGAGCGCGATGATACACGCGATCACGATGATTCTGATTACTGTCCACTGGTAACGCCAGGTACTCTCGGACTTCATTGATTGTCCCGATCGTTTTCCGGGTTTGCCTTTGCTCATCGTTCTCCTTCTCAGAACAGGGAGAGTTGCTGAGGCTTTGCTCCGTCCTCACCTGCACCCTGTTCTCGGGCCAGGATGTCCGGGATATTGAGCATGTCGGCCTCGATAATCTTTCGCAGACTCTGCTGGTGCAGGGCTGCTGCGGGATGGTACATCGGGTAGTATATTACACTATCCCGTCTCTTTTCCTTCCCGTGTATCTTGCTTATAGACTCGCCAGGAAAGAATTTCGCCAGCGAATATCGGCCAAGCGTTACTATCATCCTGGGAGAGATTATTTCCAGCTGGCGGTTGAGCCATTTCTCGCAGGCTTGTATTTCTGTCGGCATGGGATCCCGGTTGTTGGGAGGCCGGCACTTAATTACGTTGCAGATATACACATCGCTCCGTTTTAGCTTAATGGAGCTCAAGAGGAGTTCCAGGAATTGTCCTGCCTGGCCCACAAAAGGACGGCCCTGCTGGTCCTCATGATAGCCGGGGGCCTCACCAATAAACACGATCTGCGCATGATCTGACCCTTCGCCGGGCACAACGTGGTTTCGCGCCCTTGCCAGATCGGCGCAGGCATGGCAACCGGAGATTTGAGCGTATAGTTCAGACAGTGTTTGCATTTGCCTTCGGTCCTCCCCGGCCCGATATCAGCATAGCGATCCCTATTATGAACAAGAGCAGTGCGAATGCCCTGGACAGCCAGAACGGGGCTACGAGGCCCGCCAGGTATGCACCAAGGAAAGCGAAAGCAGCTGCGGCAGGTGCCACGAAGCTCGCCAGGCGTAAATCAAGATTATTCTGTCGGTACTGCACAATCGATCCGGAGACAGCAGCAATCAACATGGCTGCAAGAGACACTCCCTGCGCAGTATGCTGCTCGACGCCGAGAAGAAGCACCAGCCCCGGAATAATGATCGTCCCGCCGCCAATACCAAGTATTCCGCTGAAGATACCGGCAACCAGGCCGAGAGCAAGCCCTGTTCCGATTATCATTTGCTTTATCTGACGAAGATTACCACGGCAACGGCTATTACGTAAACGCCAAAAAGCTGCCTCAACCGGCGAGGTTCTACTTTCATCATGGACCTGGCGCCGATCACAGCCCCCAGTATGCTCGCAGGACCGACAGTAGCTACAAGGACCCAGTTGATATCGCCGCGCAGTGAATACGTTAGGGCCCCCGCCAGGGCTACGGGGATAATAATCAACAGAGACGTGCCGTGCGCCTTATGCTGGGAGACCGCCAGAAGAGAGACCATAATGGGTATCAGGACTACGCCGCCGCCGACGCCCAAAAATCCCGCGAGAATACCTGTTCCTGCCCCGGCCAGAAGATAGCCTGCAATCCTCTTACTCATAATGGCGGTCTAACCGACTGGTATCATAGCCATTATACCACGCGAGAGAAGCTGAACGTGAGGTCAACCGGGAGAGCGGTGAGGGAAGGACATCATGTCGGGAGATGATGACCGGATCGAGGAATGCCCCGGGGCTGTCCTTCCTGAACACTCGACAGCCAAACCGGGGCCTTCTCAACGCCTGGATAATCTCGTCGGGAGGCGGGAAATGGGTCCCTACTCGTCTTCTACCCCCCGTTCCTTTATGTAGTCAACCGCATCCTGGACGGTCTTTATCTTCTCGGCATCCTCGTCGGGGATTTCCAGACGCCTGCCTTCTGTGCTGAATTCCTCCTCCAGCGACATTACAAGCTCTACTAGATCGAGCGAATCTGCATTCAGGTCATCGACGAAAGATGCTTCGGGCTTGACTTCGGAATCGTCCACGCCCAACTGCTCGACGATAATCTTTTTTACCCGCTCAAGAACGGTTGCCATCCTCTCCGACTCCTTTCTGGATTATGAGCACACTACGATTATCTGCTATTAACTTGAATCTGGCCGATGGACCCCAGCACCCCGTTAATAAACCTCGAGGAATTGTTGCTGCCAAAAATCTTAGCTAATTCCACGGCCTCGTTTATGGCGGCTTTCAGCGGCACCTTATTTTCCATTAAAATCTCGTAAATTGCAAGCCTCAGGATATTCCTGTCAACGGGGGACAACTGGTTCACCGGCCAGCTAGGTGCGTACGCTTCAATTGTGGAGTCCAGGCGGTCCCTGTTCTTGATGACACCATTGATGAGGTCTCTGGCATAGGATAGCGCCTCATCGGGGAGCGATCTTTCCGCCGCAATCCATTCCAGTGCCCGGAACGGATCATGCCCCGACGAGTCGCTCTCGAACAGAGCCTGGAGAGCTGCTATTCTTGCCTTACGCCTGACGTGTGCCATATGCCTCAACAATCTCGATTAGTCTCGATTCGTACCGGGCCTGGGATTACATCATAACCATACCGCCGTCTACTCTCAATACCTGTCCGGTGATGTATCCGGCTTCATCAGACGCAAGGAACAGCACGGCGTGAGCTACATCTTTCGGAGTGCCGCTGTGCCCCAGCGGTATTTGTCTGAGAAATTCCTCTTTGGAGGCGTCGCTCAGCTTGCGAGTCATTTCCGTGTCAATGAACCCGGGCGCGACTGCGTTCGCCGTTATTCCCCGGGAACCGAATTCGCGGGCCGTGGTCTTTGTCAGGCCGATAAGACCTGCTTTGGCGGCCGCATAGTTTGCCTGGCCGACGTTCCCGACCATTCCAACGACGCTTGCGATATTTATGATCCTTCCCCAGCGCTGTTTCATCATAAACCGGATTACCGCTTGTGTGCAAAGAAAAGCGCCTTTCAGATTCGTGGTCAGAACCTGGTCCCAATCAGTGGCGGACATTCTCAACATGAGGGTATCCCTGGTGATGCCCGCATTGTTGACAAGTATGTCTATTCTGCCCATAGCCGACATGGATTCTGACACCATCCGGTTTACGTCTTCGAGGTTTGTGATATCGGCTCTAACCGCAAGGCTCTTGACTTCCTTCCCTGCTACTTCAGAGGCTGTGTTCGCTGCGGTATCGGGGTTAATGTCACTCACTACCACGTTTGCGCGGTGCTCTGCGAAGGCCAGCGCGATCTCACGACCAATACCCTGACCTCCCCCGGTGACCAGGGCTACTTTCTCGCATAGATTCATTGGAGTGCTCTCTTTCCGGGGATTTTGAAGGCATCCCTCACGAAGTTATTGCCCTTATTGAGTCCAGGTCATTCATACTCAAGATTCGCGCTTCTCCGGTAATCCGCTTGATCAGGCCTGACAGCACCTGGCCGGGGCCAATCTCGACGAAGGTGGAAACACCGCGTCCAACCATGTATTCGATGGAGGGTTGCCATTTGACACAGTGGCACAACTGCCGCAGGAGTTCTTCTCTGACTTCCTCGGGCGATGTGAGGGACTGAGCTGTACTGTTTGCCACGATGGGGACTTCGGGCGGCTTAAGAGTTACACGTGAAATAGCTTCTGCCATGCCGCCGACGGCTGGTTCCATGAGGGACGAATGAAAGGCCCCGCTGACCTGCAGCGGGACCACTCTCCGAGCTCCCCGGGTCCTTGCAAGGTCCATGGAACGTGCCAGCGCTTCTCTTGTGCCGCTGATAACAATCTGGCCCGAACAATTGAAATTAGCTATCTGGGCGCCGGTTTCCATGCACACTTCTTCAAGGGTCTGGTCATCAAGTCCCATAACAGCGGCCATCCCCCCCGGCTTCCTCAAGCCTGCCTCGTGCATCAACCGTCCCCTTTCACGGACCAGTATTACGGCGTCGGAGAAATCCACGACTCTCGCCGCCACCAGGGCGGTGTACTCGCCCAGGCTGTGCCCGGCGACGTAAGAAGGCGCGATGAGGAAGCCCAACTCGGAGGCTGCTCTCAGGCACGCTATGCTTGCTGTGAGGATAGCCGGTTGGGCATTGCAGGTCTCCTTGAGCTCGTCCTCCGGACCTTCGAAGCAAAGCCTCGATAGAGGCATGCCAAGCACCGAGTCAGCTTCCTGGAACGTGGCTTGTGCCGCGGGAGAAGTCTGGTATAGACTACGGCCCATCCCCACTACCTGCGAGCCCTGGCCTGGAAATACGTAGGCGGCCTTCGCGTCGCCTCCTGAATCCAGCTCGATCATGAGCTGCCTCCACTACCTACTTTTTCTTGGCAGTTTCCTTTATGACCTGCTTCCCGCGGTACGTTCCGCAGAACGGGCACACCTGGTGCGCGGGTTTAGGATTGTGACATTGACTGCAAGGGACCAGTGAAGGGACTTCCAGACGAAGATGACTGCGTCTCTTGCCCTGCCTGGCCTTTGGGTATTTTCTCTTAGGTACGGCCATGCTCTATCTCAACCCCTTTCTTAATCTCGCCCATCATTACGGATCAGGTCCCTTAAAGCGTCCAAGGGCGAACCCGCCCTGGCCGGTGCACAGGAACAGCGCATAGTGTTCAAATTGCAGCCACACTGCGGGCACAGACCGGCGCAGGATTCCCTGCATATCGGCTTCATGGGACGCTCAAGAAGCGTATACTGCCTGACCGCCTCGCCGAGGTCTAGAATATTGTTTTCGTCGATCGTGAATGCCCCGGGTTCGCCGGGCACCTCCAGAGGCACACCGCTGATCGGGTCTCTCGTTGGGAAGAATTCCTCCTCGATCGCAAGGATTACGGGACACTCGAATTCCTCAAGACAGCGGCTGCAAATCTCCCTGCTGTACACCTCGAGTGACCCACGCACCAGTATGCTGCGGTTTGTACGGAGCAGCTCGATCTCGCCCTGTACTGAAGTACCGCTTTCGGTTATGTCGTCTACCCTGCGACGGCGACTTGAGCCCACCGGTTCTTTGAGAAGCTGGGCAACATTGATCTTCATCGGTTTTCCTTCCGCAGAGGTCCGGCGGGCAATTGCATCAATTGTATGGTACATATTTTCCAAATGTCAACCGCGAGTTGAGAACTAGTTACTGTCAAGGATTAGTAGGCAGACTCCCTTATTAGCTTTGGTTAGCTGAGC
>JACUUS010000113.1 GCA_014859215.1 Dehalococcoidia bacterium
TAGTCATTTTCGGCTTCCCCGGCGGGTCCGTGCTGCCCCTGTACGATGTATTGCCGCAGTACCCGCAAATCCGCCATATCCTTGTCCGCCACGAGCAGGCGGCAGCTCATTCAGCCGACGCTTATGCCAGGGTAACCGGCAGGGCAGGAGTCTGCCTCGCCACTTCGGGACCGGGAGCATGCAATCTCGTAACCGGCATAGCAAACGCCCACCTGGACTCGTCACCGGTCATCGCTATCACCGGTCAGGTTGCGAGACCCTTTATCGGCAAAGACGCCTTCCAGGAAATAGACATCACCGGTATCACCGTGCCTATTACAAAGCACAACTATCTGGTTCTCAAGGCCGAGGACATCGCTCCAACCGTGAAGGAGGCGCACCATATCGCAACCACGGGACGGCCAGGGCCTGTCCTCCTCGACATACCGAGAGATGTATTCATCGAAGAGGCGAACTACCATTACCCGGATAAGGTGACCCTGAAGGGATACAAGCCCACTTTCCAGGGACATCCGGCGCAGATCACCAAGGCGGCCAAGCTCATTAACGAGGCCAAGCGCCCCGTCATAATAGCAGGTAGGGGCGTCATAATAGCCGGAGCCTGGGCGGAGCTCAAATTCCTGGCGGAAAAGGCCCAGATACCGGTGGTGACGACCCTGCTGGGCATAAGCTCCTTTCCCGGGAATCATGTCCTCAGCCTGGGAATGCTCGGCATGCACGGCATGGCTTGCGCTAACCTGGCGGTTGACGCGTCCGACCTGATAATCGCAATCGGCATGAGATTCGATGACCGGGCCACAGGAAGGGTAAGCGGTTTCGCGCCTCACGCCCAGGTGATTCACATAGACATCGATCCCGCCGAGATCGGCAAGAATGTCCGCGTGGCGGTGCCCATTGTGGGCGATGTAAAGAGCATCCTCAAGTCCCTGAATGGGCAAGTTGAAGAGCGAACTCTTCCGGCATGGATTGGGCAGATAGAGAAAATGCAGCGCGATCATCCCACTATGGTCATACGGGAGTCCGAGAAGTTGCTGCCGCAGTACGTCGTAGGCCAAATCTGCGAGGTTACGGATGGAAATGCCATTATCGCAACGGGGGTGGGCCAGAACCAGATGTGGGCTGCGCAACACTACTGCTTCCGGGAACCCAACTCGCTCGTCTCTTCCGGCGGACTGGGAACCATGGGCTTTGAGCTGCCCGCCGCAATAGGGGCAAAAGTGGGCAGGCCCGACAAGCCCGTCTGGGCTATAGCCGGTGACGGAGGCTTCCAGATGACCATCCAGGAACTCGCGACAGCCGTGCAGGACAAGATCGCGGTTAAGATCGCAATTCTCAATAACGGTTTCCTGGGAATGGTCAGGCAGTGGCAGGCGCTGTTTTACCAGAAACGGTACGTAGCCACTCCCCTGTCGAGCCCCGACTTTGTAAAAGTGGCCGAGGCCTACGGCATACCTGGCTTGCGCGTGACGTCTATGTCCGAAGTGGGACCGGCCGTCGAGAAAGCCATGAAATATGACGGTCCGTTCCTGATCGATTTCGTAGTGGAACCTGAAGAGAACGTTTACCCGATGGTGGCGCCCGGGTGCTGTCTGGCCGAGATTCTTGAAGATCCCAGGAAGCAGATCGAAGTCAAGGTCAGAGCGAAAGAAACCAGCAATCTGTAAGGTGGCGCCGCCAGTGAAAGCAGGAAGAAGATGACAACTCATACTCTGGTCGCGCTGGTCGAAGACAAACCGGGCGTGCTCAATCGCGTTGCCAGCCTTATCAGGCGCCGCAATTTCAACATAGATAGTATAGCGGTGGGACACTCAGAACTGCCCGGACTCTCACGGATGACAATACTGGTTGACGGGACTACCACCGCGGTGGAGCAGGTAAGAAAGCAGCTCGAAAAGGTTATCGAAGTGGTAAAGGTTACCGACATCACGCAGGAACGCATGGTGGCGCGTGAGCTGGCTCTTATCAAGGTGCACGCTGCTTCGGCGTCCCGGGCCGAAATCACGCAGCTGGTCGACATATTCAGGGCCAAGGTGGTAGATGTGTCTCCCGACTCCATGATGATAGAGGTCACGGGAGACGAGGAGAAGATAGACTCCCTGTACAACCTCCTCAAGAAGTTCGGTATCAAGGAACTCGCAAGGACCGGCAGGGTAGCCTTATCCAGGGGGAACTCCACAAAAGGTGAAGAGCGGATGAAAGGTCGCCCGGCCAGGTAGCGGCTGCCCTCAGGTCCGCACAGCGTACGCATCAAATGAGCATAACGATATCAGGTGAGGCGCACTTTGAGTAAGGTTATCATTTTCGACACCACACTGCGGGACGGCGAACAGTCGGCGGGGGCCGCTCTTAACATCGGGGACAAACTCGACATCGCGCGGCACCTGGAGAGGATGAATGTCGACGTGATCGAAGCCGGCTTCCCAATAACGTCGACCGGCGATTTTGAAGCTGTCCGTCAGATATCCCAAGAGTTACGCAAACCAGTCATCTGCGCACTTGCACACGCGAGTCCGGAAGCGGTGGATGCGGCCTGGAAAGCCGTCAAAGACGCCCGCCGGCCTCGCATTCATGTTTTCCTGTCGAGCTCTGAAATCCACATGGCGCACCAGCTCAAGAAGAACCGGGACCAGGTACTGAAACTGGCCCGGGATATGGTTGCCCGCGCCAAAGGCTACATTCCCGATATCGAGTTCTCGCCCATGGATGCCACCCGAACAGACCCGAAGTTCCTGTACCAGATGCTGGAAGCGGTCATTAACGCAGGCGCCACCACGGTGAATATACCCGATACGGTGGGCTATACCATTCCACAGGAATTCGGGGCGCTGATACAGGGGATATTCAGCAATGTGCCGAACATCGGCAAAGCAGTCGTTAGCGTTCACTGCCATGATGACCTGGGGCTGGCGGTCGCCAACAGCCTCGCAGCCCTCGAGCATGGAGCACGCCAGATCGAGTGCACCATTAACGGCATAGGCGAAAGGGCGGGCAATGCCTCCCTCGAGGAGATAGTGATGGCTTTGCGCACCCGCAAAGACCTGTTCGAGTACGGCACCGAGATAGTCACTACGGAGATCTACAAGACAAGCAGGCTGGTCAGCGACCTGACCGGAATGGTTGTCCAGCCCAACAAGGCTATCATCGGAGCCAACGCCTTTTCCCACGAGTCTGGCATACACCAGGACGGCATCCTCAAGGATAGGTCCTGTTACGAGATAATGGACCCGAAGGATATCGGCCTTTCAGGGAGCACGCTTACACTGGGAAAACTGAGTGGACGCCACGCGTTCAAGGTACACTTGCAGGAGCTGGGCTACGAGCTGAACGACGAGGAACTGCGCAGGGCTTTTGCCGCTTTCAAGGAGGTTGCCGACAAGAAGAAGACAATCACCGACCGTGACCTCGAAGCCCTGGTGGCCGAGGAACTGCGCACGGTATCGGAGACTTACCATCTGGAACAGGTCCAGGTTTCCTGTGGGGATCGGAATGTACCCACCGCCTCCGTGCGGCTTACCGGCCCCGGCGGTACAGCTATTGCTGATGCCGCATTGGGTACCGGCCCGGTTGACGCGGTATACAAGGCTATCAACCGGCTTGTCGGGGTACCTAACCAGCTTACCGAATTCAGCGTGAAATCCATAACGGAAGGAATAGACGCGATCGGCGAGGTCACCATCCGCATACAGAGCGGCGGCAAGACATTCACCGGGCGGGGAGCATCGACTGACATTATCGTAGCCAGCGCCAAAGCCTATATGAATGCCCTGAACCGCTTGCTCGCAGCGATGGAGAAGCTCAATTCCTCCGCTCGATAGGCGGCTCGAGGCCCAATTTCTGCCGTCGCCCCGAATAGTCTTGCACTCAGGCATTCTGCGGTAGTATACTTTCTGTCATACGCTATGACCTGGATTCAATGCGGTTCGTAACTAGGCATAACCACCCTCACATTTTGGCCCAGACAGCATCGAGGACAGGATAGCGCAAATAACAGGAGGCCGACCATGTTGTTTGCGGACAAGACTCTGACCTGTAGAGACTGCGGCACTGAGTTTACGTTTACCGCAGGAGAGCAGGAGTTCTTCCGTTCGAGGGGACTGCTGAATGAGCCTGGCCGTTGTCCGGCGTGCCGTTCAGCGCGGCGCAGAGGCGGCGCACCCCGACCCGAGCGGGAATATCATGACATAGTGTGTGATGGCTGCGGCAAAGAGGCCAAGGTGCCGTTCCAGCCTCGTGGGGACCGTCCGGTTTACTGCAACGAATGCTTCACGAAGCAGAAAGAAGACCGTTAGCGACAACAGTCGGCCTTAGCAAGTCTTCTTATGACCGCGCGGGGGAATCCGAAAATACCTTCTGGTTTCGTGAGCACGGCCCACGATTCTGTGCCGTATTATACCGTGTCCTCGACCGCGCTACTTTCGGTTTCCCTGTATTTCATGAGAATGAAACGGTGTTATTTGGTTTATGATCCGGTTCAGGCTGCGAAATCGCACCACCGGGAGGCTCTCAATTGACTCAGACTGAAAAAATCCTGGCTGCTCACTGCGGCAAGAAGCAGGTCAGTCCAGGCGATCTCGTTAATGTCAGGGTAGATCTGGTGCTCGCCAACGATATCACCGCCCCACTGGCGATCAAGGAATTCCGCCGCATCGGTCTGAACAGGGTCTTTGATTCCCGAAAAGTCGTTATGGTACCCGACCACTTCGTACCCAACAAGGATATAGCTTCCGCAGAGCAGGCCAAGATCATGCGGGACTTCGCCCGCGAGCAGCAGCTTGTCTACTTCGAAGTCGGGCAAATGGGCATTGAACACGTAATTCTTCCCGAGAAAGGTCTCGTTCTGCCCGGCGATGTCGTAATCGGGGCTGACTCTCACACCTGTACGTACGGCGCGCTGGGAGCTTTCGCCACCGGTATGGGGTCCACGGACATAGCCTCGGCTATGGCCACAGGTGAAATATGGATGAAGGTCCCATCTTCATTGAAATTCGTATATCACGGCAAGACCGGCAAGTGGGTTACCGGCAAGGACCTCATACTGTATACCATAGGACAGATCGGAGTGGACGGTGCTCTCTACATGTCCATGGAGTTCAGCGGCGAGGCGGTGCGAAGCCTTTCCATGGACAGTCGCTTCACGATGGCCAACATGGCCATTGAAGCCGGCGCCAAGGCTGGAATATTTGCCGTCGACAACAAGACCCTGGACTACGTGAAGCCGAGGGCGAAACGTTCTTACACCGTGTATGAACCCGATGCGTGCGCGGAATACGCCCGAATCATTGAGTATGACGTTTCGCCGCTCGAGCCTCAGGTGGCGTTCCCGCACATGCCCTCCAACACAAGGCCGGTAAGCGAGGTCGGCATAATAGAAATCGACCAGGTTGTAATCGGCAGCTGCACCAACGGCCGGCTCGAAGACCTCGAAATAGCGGCCAGAGTCTTGAAGGGAAGAAAAGTTGACAAGAACTTACGCTGCATCATCATTCCCGGGTCACAGCAAGTATATCTGGAAGCCCTGCGCCTGAATATTACCGAGACCTTCATCGAGGCCGGTGCGATTGTGAGTACGCCCACGTGCGGTCCCTGCCTGGGAGGGTACATGGGAATACTGGCCGCCGGCGAGCGGTGCATAGCCACTACCAACCGTAACTTCGTGGGCAGGATGGGCAGCACACGGTCCGAAGTATACCTCGCCAATCCGGCCGTAGCGGCGGCGAGCGCCGTGCTCGGGCGCATTGCCAGCCCTGAGGAGATAGGCGCATGAAAATAAGAGGCCAGGCGCACGTGTTCGGAGCGGACATCAATACAGACGTAATCATTCCTGCCAGGTACCTCAACGTATCTGATGCCGGCGAGCTTGCCTGTCATTGCATGGAAGACGTAGACCCTGGCTTCATATCCCGTGTAGGTCCAGGGGACATGATCGTAGCCGGCACGAACTTTGGCTGCGGTTCATCCCGGGAGCATGCGCCGCTGGCAATAAAGGCGGCAGGGGTCAGCTGTGTCATCGCCAGGAGTTTTGCCCGTATATTCTACAGGAATGCCCTGAATATCGGTCTGCCGATACTCGAATGTGAAGAGGCCGTCGACAAGACCGAAGCCGGAGACACGCTTGAGGTCGATCTCTCAACAGGTGAGATAAGAAATATTGACAGGAAGCTTGTGTTCAGAGCCAGACCCTTTCCAGAGTTCATGCTTGAGCTGATAAGAGCCGGCGGCCTGATTGAGTATACAAAACAGAAGATAGCCCTGGGAGGGACCTCATGAAGTTTGACATCGCTGTCCTGCCGGGAGATGGGATCGGGCCGGAAGTGATCGATGCTGCGGTGAAGGTCCTTTCTGCCGTGCAGAGCAAAGCCGGGCATGAATTCAGGTACCACTACGAAGACATAGGCGGAGCGGCTATTGAGAAGCATGGTGTCGCCCTGACGCCACAGGCTTTGAAGACCTGCAAGGCCTCAGACGCCGTACTTCTTGGCGCGGTAGGTGATCCCAAATGGGACAACCCCTGGGCGAAAGTGAGACCGGAAGACGGACTGCTCGCACTTCGCAAGCATCTGAGGCTTTTCGCCAATCTCAGACCGGTAAAGGTCCTGCCCATGCTGATTGACTCCACTCCCTTCAAACCGGAGATTCTCCGGGGTGTGGATATGGTTGTTGTTCGCGAGTTGACGGGAGGGCTGTATTTTGGAAGACCCAAGCGCCAGTGGCGTACGTCACGCGGCAGGCGCGCGGTCGACACGATGTCCTATTCCGAAGCCGAAATTGAGCGCATAGTCCGGTCGGGGTTCGAGCTTGCTCGGAGCCGGCGGAAGAAGCTGACGTCAGTGGACAAGGCAAACGTCCTGGAGTCTTCCAGGCTCTGGCGACAGGTAACTATCGAGGTGTCTGCGGATTTCCCCGATGTCGAGCTGGACCATCAGTTCGTGGATGCCTGCTCGATGCGCCTGATCCAGCGTCCGTCTGAATTCGACGTCATTGTCACAGAAAACACCTTCGGGGATATACTCACGGACGAAGCTTCCATGCTTTCCGGTTCTCTCGGCATGCTGCCGTCGGCAAGCATCGCCGGTATCCCCCTGGAAGGGATGAGGACATTCGGGCTTTATGAACCGATCCATGGCAGTTCGCCACGGCGCGCGCGGCTTAACATGGCGAATCCCATCGCCACCATCCTGAGCGCGGCCATGATGCTCCAGTATTCCCTGGCTTTGCCCGGCGAGGCGAGGGCCGTCGACCGGGCAGTCCAGG
This sequence comes from Dehalococcoidia bacterium, assembly GCA_014859215.1. Taxonomy (GTDB): domain Bacteria; phylum Chloroflexota; class Dehalococcoidia; order SZUA-161; family SZUA-161; genus Kmv37. The sequence goes on from JACUUS010000113.1 coordinate 7,252, forward strand.
AAGTGCTCGAGGAAGGCTGCCGGACTTACGATATCATGAGCGACGGTTTCACAAAGGTGGGAACGGACGAGATGGGTGAGCTAATCGCTCGCAAAATAAGCGCCTAGTCCGCGACAACGAAACGTCGCAAACTTGACAGGTACATTGCCCTATAGTAGCATAATCTAGGTCGTGCTAGATGGGGAGCTAGCGGTGCCCTGAACCCGCAATCCGCTATAGCGGGGTCGAATTCCTGCTCGAGGTTTCGTTTCTACCGGGACTGTTCTCCGTCCATCTGTGATGAACTCTGGGTCCTGCGCGGCAGAACACTATGAACCCCGTCAGGTCCGGGAGGAAGCAGC
>JACUUS010000114.1 GCA_014859215.1 Dehalococcoidia bacterium
TCTCAAGGGCCTGGACTTGCTTTCAATCGGACGCACTCAAGTTGAGGACATATCACCGCTGGCCGGTCTGAAAAACCTGACCCACCTTTACATCGGGGAAAACCAGATTCGAGACATCGAGCCGTTATCCGGTCTCACCAAACTCGACGAGCTTGATCTCGGACTTAACCGGATCCAGGATATCAGCGCCCTGTCCGGCCTGAACGGGATTACCAAGCTTTCACTTCTGGGTAACGAGATCACCGATCTGGGACCGCTAACGGAAATAAGGAGTCTGGCATACCTTGCTATATCGGACAATAGCATCAGGGACATCGGCCCGCTGTCTGAGCTGGAGGGTATGATCTTCCTCTACGCAGCATCCAACCAGATTGAGGATATCAAGCCCCTGGCAGGTCTGAAAAACATGGTGAACCTGGAACTGGATAACAACTCGATTTCGGACCTCTCGCCGCTTTCTGATCTCGCCAACCTGTCTTATCTATCAGTCCGGGGAAACAGGATAAGCGATATATCGGCGCTCGGCAAACTCAGGAACCTGTCCTACCTGATCCTTGCCGGGAACGAGATAAGCGATATTGGGCCGCTTTCGGGACTCGAATCGCTCAGCTGGCTCGATCTGAGAGAAAACCAGGTATCCGACCTTTCGCCGCTAATGAAGAACCCGGGAATAGGGCGGGGGGACATGGTGCACCTGGCCGGCAATCCAGTTACGAGCTCCGCCAGAGAAGCAGGCAGTCTCACCGAAAAGGGCGTCATTCTGAACTGGGATGTGTCGCCGGAAGGAGAAGGCACGCCGGGGCCGCAGGGAATGCCTGAACCCTGATGTCAGGAACGGGGCTGGACTACATAGCACTGGGCAGTGCTCTCGGCTATGACGGTTCCGTCCTGGAGGGTTATCTCCGCGGCGGTCGTCAGTAGCTTCCTGGTTTGCCTGACGAGTCTGCCGATGACAATCATCGGAACACCGATAGGCGCCGGCTGCCGGAACCTTATCTCGGCCTTCGCCGTAACCCCCTTGATGGCGGGGAAGAATGTATAGGCCATTGCCTCATCCAGGACGGTGCAGATTATCCCGCCGTGTACGAATCCGTACCATCCTTCATAGTGCGGGGTCAGGACGAACTCGCACCTGGCCTCATTACCTTTCTTCTCGAACTTGAGCTTGAGCCCCACAGGGTTCTCCTGTCCGCACCCGAAGCACATAGGAAACGACTCCTGACCGGGGTCTATGGCGGCAAGCTTCTTCTCCCAGCTCAGCATCTTGCTTTTCCCCTTCCTTGCTCGAAGTAAGGCGGGTCATATGGTAACCTAATGGGCGTCTTGACACAATCCCCTGTTGTCCAGCCGCTCAGACGGCTGGATGTCTGGCTGGCCGATACAAGCCGGGGTAAATGCCTATCTGCTATAATCTGGTCAGGACATCCTTTTCCCCGGCACAAGAGTGAGGAGGACGCAATCGAAACGATTGAAACACTGCGCAGTTCGCTGGTCTTTTCAGGACTGGAGGAAGGCGATATCAAAGAACTGGCGCGCATATGCGTGGACCGCCGGCTCGAGAGCGGGAGCTTCGTCTTCCTGGAAGGAGATGAACCAGCCTGGTTCTACATAGTTGCTGAAGGGCGAATACGGGTTCTTAAACACTCTTCGCAGGGGAAGGAATTCGTGATAGCCCATTTCGGGCCCGGTGAAATGTTCGGGGAGGTCGCAGTCTTCGAGAACAAACCCTACCCGGCATCAGCCCAGGCCGTGTCGGATTCCAGGGTGCTTGCGATTAAGAGGAACGATTACCTGGCCTTTCTGGCACGCCAGCCCGAGGTGGCTTTCAGGATTATCCACGTGTTGGTTGGAAGACTCAGGGACGCTCAATCCCGGCTCCGTGACCTTGCCGGCGAGAGGGCGGAGCAGCGTATAGCGAGGGTGTTACTCATGCTCCAATCGAGGCTGGGATCAACCATTTCGTTTACTCGCCAGGAAATCGCCGATATGTCGGGGGCAACGATTGAGACTACTATCCGGGTGATGAGCCGGCTCAAGGACAGGGGGATAATCCGCTCCGTCAGAGGCAAGACGATTATAGTGGACGAGGCCGGGTTGGACGTGTTGAGTCAAAGCTCAGAGTAATGGCAGGCACGACGTGGTACACGGCAGGCTTCGGGTCCGCTTCCGGAAGCCTCTTTTCTTAATATGATCTAAATCATGGTACCAGTTCAGGTGCCGGGATATCATCTCATCAGGTGGTTAATCACGCAGAAGGGGGTGCGAGATGAGATCGATGTGTCCCGGACAGAACCGCAGGGACTTGAATGTCGAGGAATACAGGTGCCCGCATTGCGGGACGGAAGAGGAGATCTTCTCCAACGAGACCAGGGTGAAGTGCCGGGTATGCGGGCACTGGATCTACAAGGAGAAGCTGCCCTCCTGCATTGACTGGTGCGCGGCGGCGCGACAGTGTCTGGGCGAGGAGAAATGGAAGCAGCTTAAGGGCGAAAGCTGAGGCTGACGTCCGGCCGGCGGAAAAGGAGGTTGACTATGACCAGTCTATCTGTGAGGAAGATGGTGAGAATTGATGAAGAGAAGTGTGACGGGTGCGGAGCATGCGTTCCGGCATGCGCCGAGGGAGCCCTGGAGATAACCGACGGCAAGGCAAGGCTGGTGAGCGAGACATACTGTGACGGGCTCGGGGCGTGCCTCGGAGAGTGCCCCCGGGGGGCCATATCAATCGAGGAGCGAGAGGTCGAGCCCTTCAATGAAGAGGCGGCCCGGCATCACGTGGAGAGTAAGGCAAGAGCCGCAGCAGTCCTGCCCTGCGGCTGCCCCGGCAGCGCCGTAACCGAGTTCCACAGGGCTAAGGAGGCTGCCTGCGCGCCATGCGCGGCACAGTCGCCGTCGATGCTCAGCCACTGGCCGGTCCAGCTGGCTCTGGTGCCTCCGTCGGCGCCCTTCCTCCAGGATGCGGATGTCGTGCTGGCAGCAGACTGCGTTCCCTTCGCCTGCGCGGATTTTCACCGGGATTTCTTGGGCGACCATGCGCTCCTGGTGGCCTGCCCGAAGCCGGACGATTACGAAGCGCAGTTGCGGAGGCTGACGGAAATCCTGGCGAAGTCCCGCATCAGGAGCTTGAAGGTAGTGCACATGGATGTTGCCTGCTGCTACGGCCTCAAGAAGATGGCGGCGGAGGCGGTCCGCCTGAGCGGTAAGGACATTCCGCTCGAAGAGGTCACTATGTCTATACGGGGCGAACGTATCGACAATTAGCTGCGACGGAAGGAGGATTTCATGGAAGGCGATAGAGTTTCCTACCATAAGTCTGTGCGCGCTGTCTATGACAGGATCAAACAGGACGGCATGGAGAGTATCTGGGACAGGTTCGAGGCGCAGGGGCTTGGGGGAGACCCTGACAAGAGATGTCCGTTCTGTATGGGCGGGGTCCGCTGCGATTTCTGCTCCAACGGGCCTTGCCGCGCGGACGCCGCAAAAGGTAAAAGGGGCGTCTGCGGCATCACAGCGGACGGTATGGCGATGCGGATGATGCTGCTCAGGAACATAATGGGCGCTTCGACGTATCATTACCATACGGACCAGACGGTGAAGACCCTGAGGGCCACGGCGCTCGGGAGGACTCCCTTCAAAATACAGGAGAACGAGAAGCTCCGGGACTTCGCCGGGAGGCTCGGTCTCACCAGGCGCACGTACAGGGACCTCGCGCTTGCGCTCTGCGATTTTGCTGAAGCTGATTTCAACCGGAAGGCCGATGAGCCGAGCCGGATCGTGGAACTGATAGCGCCGCAGGAGCGCAAAGACGTGTGGAGAAAGCTGGGAATATTCCCCGGCGGGATCTACGGCGAGATGATGCGGGCAACCAGCTCGTGCCTGACGAACGTGGACGGGGACTACGTGAGCCTCGCGTTGAAGGCTATGCGGCTCGCGGTGGCGATGGCCTACCAGAGCCAGATTGTGAATGAGTACTGCCAGGATATCCTGTTTGGCATCGCCCGGCCGCACATGATGCGGGTCGACCTCGGAGTCCTGGACCCCGACTATGTGAACGTGCTGCCGAACGGGCATGAGCCTTTCCTGGGGTTCGCCATGGTCCAGCTTGCCAGGAAACCGGAATGGCAGGAGAGAGCAAAGGCGGTGGGCGCTCGGGGCCTGAGGGTGATTGCGAACATCGAGACCGGCCAGGAGATGATCCAGCGATGGGAGACGGATGATTGCTTCTACGGTTTCACCGGCAACTGGATTATGCAGGAAGCCGTCCTGGCCAGCGGCTGTGTGGACCTGTTCGCGTGCGATATGAACTGCTCGATGCCGGTGGACCCGCTGTACGCAGAGAAATACAGGTTCAAGCTTGTCCCGGTCAGCGACCTGGTGGCCTTCGAGGGGATCAAGGACCGTATTGATTACCAGCCGGATATGGCGGAAGAGCAGGCCTCCCGGCTTCTTCAGATGGCGATTGATAACTTCGCCGGGCGCAGGAAGAATGTGAAACCGGTCACGGCCCTGCCGGTGAGTGAAGCCGTGGTCGGGTTTTCGACCGAAAGCATCCTGCAGGCCCTTGGCGGCAGCCTGGAACCGTTACTGGACGCGATCAAAGGCGGGACGCTGCGGGGAATCGCCGGCCTGGTATCATGCACGACCTTGAGGGATACGGGACAGGATGTTCACACCGTGAGGATCGCCAGGGAATTGATCAAGCGCGACGTCCTGGTCCTGTCCATGGGATGCGGCAGCGCGGCCCTGCAGGTGGGGGGACTGTGCGCACCCGAAGCCAGCGAGCTTGCGGGTCCCGGCCTCAAGAAGATATGCCAGGCGCTCAAGGTGCCGCCTGTGCTCAGCTACGGCACGTGCACGGACACAGGGCGCATTGCCGATCTGCTCGCGGCGGTCTCTACCGCGCTGGGAGGCGTGCCCATACCTGATCTGCCAGTCGTTGCCGCCGCGCCGGAGTACATGGAGCAGAAGGCCACGATCGATGCCATATTCGCGCTCGCGCTGGGGCTTTACACGTACGTGAACCCGGTCCCCACGGTCACCGGAGCGCCCCGCCTGGTGCAACTGCTTGCCTCGGACTGCGCCGGGATCACGGGCGGCCTCCTTAATGTCGAGGAGGACCCCGTCAGGGCAGTAGACGGCATGCTGGCGCATATCGAGGCCAAGCGCGCGAAGCTGGGGATCTAGAGGGGATAGTGGGGAGCTCAGGCGCTCATCAGGCGCTGGAGTGTCTGCATGAACTCCGCGTGCACGGAGCTGTTGGAAACTATGATGGAGCTGTTGCGGGTCCCGACTGGTCTTCCGGACCAGTCGGTGGCCTTTCCCCCGGCCTCTTCCACAAGGACCCGGCCGCAGGCAAGCTCCCAGGGGTAGAGTACGGCATGCACGTAGAGATCGATTCTGCCGCAGGCGACGTATGCCATCCCCAGGGCCGCTGAGCCCATGATCCTGCAAGCGTAGAAGCCGGGCCAGAGCCGGTGAATGAAGCCGAGCAGCTTCCCGCCCTGCTCCTCCACGTACCCGAGGTCAAAGCCAGCCAGGGAGTCCTGGACGCTGGTTTTCTTCGAGACCGAGACCGGCACGCCGTTGAGCATGGTCCCGCGATCTCTTTCCGCTGCGAAAAGCTCATCCCGCAGAGGATCGTAGACTACGCCCGCGAGGACCTCCTCGCCCCGAGTGAGGGCGATGACCGTGCAGAAAAAGGGGATGCCGAACGAGTAGTTGTTCGTGCCGTCGAGCGGGTCCAGGATCCAGGTGTAGCTGGAGTCGCCCTGCAAAGGCTCGGTCTCCTCGGAGATGAAGCTGTGGTCGGGGAACTCCGCGCTGATAACAGACTTGAGCCTCCGGTCGGCGCGCAGATCAACGTCGGTGACTATGTTTGCGCGGCTCTTGAAACGGACCCGAGTCTCTTCCCGGAAGTGGTCCATGAGGATCGCCCCGGCTTCGACGGCCGCCGCCGCAGCTACGTCGATAGCCTGTTTGCCGGTTCTGGAAAGCGGCAAGCGGTTCATGGCAGGCCCATCTTCTCCCGCACCTCTCGCATGGTCTCCCTGGCTGTCGCCCGCGCTCGATCGGCCCCTCCGGCCAGCACCTCCTCAACATACCCGGGCCGCGCTGCGATCTCGGCCCTTCTCTGCCTGAATGGGGCCAGGGCCTGGTTAATGCTCTCAGCGAGCATCTGCTTGCAGGCCACGCAGCCGATCGCAGCTCCGCGGCAGTTTTCCGCAATTTCGGCAGTCCTCTCAGGCGTGTAAGTCTCGTGCAGACGGAATATGTTGCAGATATCGGGATGCCCCGGATCGGTCTTGAACTGACGTGCGGGATCGGTGTATGCGCTCATAATACGGCGGGTTGTCTCCTCCGGGGTGGCGGCAAGCTCGAGATGGTTATCGAGGCTCTTGCTCATTTTCCTTACCCCGTCCAGGCCGAGTACAAGCGGGAAGTTGGTCAGCTTGGCCTGGGGCTCGGGGAAGGTCTCGCCGAAGAGGTAGTTGAATCGCCGAACGATTTCCCGGGCAAGCTCCAGGTGAGGAAGCTGGTCCTCCCCCACCGGCACGGTATCCGCCTTGTAGAGGGAGATATCGGCCGTCATAAGTACGGGATAGCCTACCAGGCCGTAGTTCACGTTGTGTGGCTGCGTCTTGACTTTCTCTTTGAAGGTTGCCACACGCAGAAGCCAGTTGACCGGAGTCACCATGCTCAGCAGAGTATGAAGCTCGGTCACCTCGTGAACATGAGACTGGACGAAGATAATGCTCCTCTCCGGATCGAGTCCGGCTGCCAGCCAGTCGAAGACCATCTCGCGGGTATTCTCTCTCAGCAGGTGAGTATCCTCGAGAGTTGTAAGCGCGTGAATGTCTACGGCGCAATAGATGCACTCGTAGTCCTCCTGGAGCTTGACATAATTCTGAATGGCCCCCAGATAGTTTCCAATATGCTGCCTGCCGGTCGGCCTGGCGCCCGAGAAAACGCGGCCTTTTTTCAATTCGGACCTCCTCGCACAAATCTGGAGTGTAGCACAAATGCGAAGCCGGGACAACCGAGAGGCAGGTATCTGTTAATGGTCTACGATTTTGTCAGTAGTTAACTGATCAGGGAAAATGTCACCATGAGGACAGTGGCATCGAGTATCAAGGAACGGAAGAGGCTGGTAGTCCCGAACAGAGTAGGGGAGGGGAAGAACAGGATGGAAGTTTTCCAGGAAGTGACGCTGCCTCAAGGTCTTGGCTATTTCAGGTTAAGGTGGATCTTGAGAGCTTTCTCGACCTGCTCCATGTATGGCATGGGGTGCACCCTCTCAAACCGACCGGGCGGTGCTTATCTACGGTTCGCGGGCTTGAAAGTCTGCGGCCTTCCGCGAGGCAGGCAAAGAAGCTATAATGGCCGCGTTCAGGCAAGGAGGGATACAGGTGATAAGGAGCTTTGACGGCAAGACGCCCAGGATCGCTGAGACGGCCTTTGTCAGCGAGGCAGCCTACCTGGTGGGCGATATTGAAATCGGGGAGCATTCGAACATCTGGCCGGGAGCGGTCATCAGGGCTGATTT
>JACUUS010000284.1 GCA_014859215.1 Dehalococcoidia bacterium
CTGCCTGGTTCGGGCAATGTAGCGGCGGCCCGCTACACCGTTCCGTCATACAGGCATCATCCGTTGAGCTGCCTGGTTCGGGCAATGTAGCGGCGGCCCGCTACACCGTTCCGTCATACAGGCGTGATCCGTTGAGCTGCCTGGTTCGGGCAATGTAGCGGCGGGCCTGCTGGGCCGCCCTGGGGGAAGCCGGGTATGGCAGGTAACGAGGACATGTAATTGCTCCTGCACCCGCCTTCCTCCCTCCTTGACACCCCTTCTCCCTTCTGATATTTTTGCCTCGGTCCTGGATAGCCTATCTCTCTGCCGTGGGAGGGCACAACTGGCAGCCGGGCAGCCACCCCCTGAACTTCAGAAATACATCGGCCGCGTATCGGCCTTCGTCGAAGGGCCTGATGAGGTCAACAAGGCCATGATAAGGCACTGGTGCGAGATGGTCGAGGACGCCAACCCCCTTTACACGGACGAGGATTTCGCGAGGACCACGGAATACGGCGGAATCATCAGTCCCCCGGCCATGCTCTCCACCTGGGTGTATCCGCGCTGGTGGCCTCCGGCAGAAATGCCGCCCGACGCGGGCCCGGCGCAGGCGGACCTTCCCCTGGGCGACGTGCCCATCCCCGCAGTCATAAGCTGGACCGACGACTACTTCCTGCCTGTGAAGCCCGGAGACAGGATCCGCTACAGGACAAAGCTTGACGATGTTTCGCCCCTCAAGAAGACGAGGCTCGGTGCAGGCCACTTCGTTACCACCACGAACCAGTACTACAATCAGAAAGACGAACTGGTAGGGACCACCACGTACGTTGTTCTGTGGTACAGGCTGGAAGACCGATGAATGCCAACACGCTCCGCTGGGAAGAAGTCGCCGAAGGGCAGGAAATTCCCGCCATATCCCTTGAGCTTACGCGCAATCGGACAGTCATGATAGTATGCGCCACCAGGGACATCTTCCCGCTGCACCATGACGAGGAATTCGCCCGGTCGGCGGGCTACGAAGCGCCCGCGGTGGCTACCGCTTTTCTACACGGGTTCTGCGGCAGATGCCTGACGGACTGGGCGGGACCGCTTGCCAGGATTCGCAAGCTGGGCCTTACTCTGAGAGCTCCCAGCCATACTGGAGATACAGTCACCGTAGGCGGAAGAGTCGCGCGCAAATATACCGAGAAGGGCGAGCATTTTGTGGACTGCGATCTCGCAATAACGAAGCAGGATGGTACGGTGTCCGTGGATGCCCGCGCAACAATCGCATTCTGCCGAGAGGCGGGGGTCGCCGGTGACTGGTGACCACTAACTCACCG
>JACUUS010000003.1 GCA_014859215.1 Dehalococcoidia bacterium
CGGGAAACTGTATATCCTCCAGACGCGTCCTGTGACGACACTTAAGGCCCCGGCGACAACTACGGTAGCTGAGGAATCCGGCGTATCTGTCCTGCTGAAGGGTTCGCCGGCCAGCCCGGGACTCGGGTCAGGTCCTGTCAAAGTTGTACTTGATCCTTCGCGGACTGATGAAATAGAGCAGGGCGATATCCTGGTTGCCGAGATGACCACTCCCGATTTTGTCCCGGCGATGAAGCGCGCAGCGGGGATTGTTACTGACCGCGGTGGGAGGACCTGTCATGCCGCTATTGTGAGCAGGGAGCTAGGTATACCCTGCGTGGTGGGCGTCGGCGACGGCACGCGTGTTCTTAAGCCGGGGCAGATTGTCACCGTGGACGGATCTCTTGGCAAAGTGTACGAGGGCAAAGTGGCAGGCAAGGTCAGCAGCGCAAAGAAAGTGGTGCCAAGAACGGATACTGCAACTCGGACCAGAATCTATGTGAATCTTGCTGAGCCGGAACTGGCTGCCGCCGTGGCTTCCCGTCACGTCGACGGTGTCGGTCTGCTGCGGGCGGAATTCATGGTAGCCCAGATCGGCGAGCATCCCCGATACATGCTCAGGGAAGGTAGAGGTTCGGAATTCACGGAAAGACTCTTCCAGGGCCTGAATTCTTTCGCTAAGGCATTCAGTCCCCGTCCTGTCGTCTACCGCACTACTGATTTCAAGACCAATGAGTATCGGAATCTCAAGGGCGGACAGGAATACGAAGAGCCGGAAGAGAACCCCATGCTGGGCTACAGAGGGTGCTCACGTTATATAAAGGAGCTGGACGTATTCCGGCTCGAACTCGAGGCCATTAAGCGGGTAAGAGAGAGTTACAGTAATCTGTGGGTCATGATTCCTTTCGTCCGCACTGTCGAGGAGATATCACGCATTCGGGACCTGCTCATAGCTGAAGGCCTGCCGCAAAGGGAAGACTTCAAGCTCTGGATGATGGTGGAAGTCCCCTCCAACATATTCCTGATCGACAAGTTCCTTGATGTAGGTATCGATGGAATCTCGATCGGATCCAATGATTTGACCCAGCTCATTCTTGGTATTGACCGGGACAGCCAGAAACTGGCAGATGACTTTGATGAACGGGACGAGGCGGTACTCATAGCGCTGGAGAAGGCGATCAAAGCCGCTGCCTCGAGGGGTGTAACGAGTTCGATCTGCGGCCAGGCTCCCTCTTTCTATCCCGAACTAACCGAGAAATTGGTCGAGTGGGGAATAACGTCAATATCAGTCAATCCTGACGTCATCGAGAAGACCAGGGAAATAGTGGCTTTGGCTGAGCAGAGACTTCACTCGACTCTCCCATAACGGGAGAACCGATGATACACGGGGACGTTCGCCGGCGCCTGGAGGAGAGGGAGGAGTCTCTCTCTCCGTATGCTGCTCGCAGCCGGCTGGCGCGCAGGGAGCGGGGCGAAAGTCCGTGTCCGATGCGGACCGAGTTCCAGCGGGACCGCGATCGTGTAATACATTCCAAAGCCTTCCGCCGGTTGAAGCACAAGACTCAAGTCTTCATTGCACCTGCCGGCGACCACTATGTCACCAGGCTCACGCATACACTTGAGGTCTCGCAAATAGCCCGTTCAATTGCCCGGGCGTTGAATCTGAATGAAGACCTGGCCGAAGCAATAAGCCTCGGGCATGACCTCGGTCATACTCCCTTCGGGCATGTCGGTGAGGAAGTGCTTAATGAACTTTGCCCGACCGGATTCAGTCACAACGAACAGAGCTTACGTATCGTAGAGGTGCTGGGAAAAGACGGTCAAGGCCTTAACCTGACACGTGAGGTAAGGGAAGGAATCCTGAAGCATTCGAAGAGCAGAAAAGAGATAATCGGCAAGAACGATGATCTCCCGCGTACTCTGGAAGGACAGATTGTTAGGCTGGCTGACTCAGTTGCATATATCAACCATGACATAGGTGACGCGATAAGGGCCGGCCTTATCAAAGAAGAGGACCTTCCCGGGGAGGCGGTCGCTGTCCTGGGTCAATCGAATTCTGACCGAATCAATACTATGGTCACGGATATGGTCGATAGCTCATGGTCCGCCACAAGCCTGGGCGCGGAGAGCGAACCAGTGATCAGGCTCAGTCCAACTACTCTGGCCATGGCAAACAACCTGCGTGAATTTCTCTTCCAGAATGTGTACGAGGTACAGACATCACTGGCTGAAACCGGAAGGGCTCGCCAAATGGTCCGTCTTCTTTACAACTATTTCATGCAGAATCCGTCAAAGCTTCCTGCGGAATACTCCCGCAACTTTGAGCTTGAACGAAACGTCGTAGACTATATTGCGGGCATGACTGACAACTATGCCACCAACTTGGCGGAAAAACTGGAAGTTTAGTATCATCAGTTCTGAACATGAGCAATGTGAACGACGTTAAGCAAAGGCTTGACATTGTCGATGTACTGAGCAGCTACCTGAGCTTTGCAAGAGCGGGCCGTTACTTTAAGGCTGCATGCCCTTTCCATGAGGAGAAAACGCCATCGTTCTTTGTATTCCCGGATAGGCAGTCGTGGAGATGCTTCGGATGCGGAGCGGGCGGTGATGTATTCTCCTTCATAATGAAGAAAGAAGGAGTAGATTTCAGCCAGGCCCTGAGACTGATGGCGGACAGGGCCGGGGTGTCCCTGTCTCCCGGGAAGAGAACAACCGAACGTAAGCCGGACGAGCGGCTGTATGAGGCAAATGAGGCTGCGGCCAGGTACTTCCACCATCTACTTCTGAACTCAGAGACAGCAACCGCGGCGTTGAAGTACGTAACCGCAAGAGGCCTGGATAGAAAGACTGTTGAGGATTTTCAACTGGGTTTTAGCTTGGGCGAGGGGCTCAAGAAGCACCTTGCCGAGCTCGGCTATCGAGAGGATGATCTGCTCGCGGTGGGACTCCTGAAGGAGAAAGATGGGAGAAAATTTGAGTTCTTCCGCCATCGCTTGATGTTTCCGATCAGGGATGTTAAGAAAAGATTGTTGGGATTTGGAGGTCGCGCGCTGGACGATTCAGCGCCGAAGTACCTGAACTCGCCCCAGACGGTACTATTCGACAAGAGTGGTGTCCTGTTTGGTATTGACCGCGCTTCCGAAGCGATCAGGGAAAAAAGAGTCGCGGTCATGGTCGAAGGATACATGGATGTTGTTATGGCTCATCAACACGGGATAAGAAACGTTGTAGGGTCAATGGGAACTTCCTTGACCGAAAAGCAGATAAAGACGCTGAAGGCGTTTACCACAAACATCGCATTCGCGCTGGACCCGGACGTGGCCGGCAATGAAGCGACTCTACGCGGCATCGAGGTGGCTCGTCGGGCCTTTGACCGGGGAAGTCTACAGATGCCCTCCGCTCTCGGGGCGACCTCCACGCTCAAGGCTGACATAAGGATCATACCGCTGCCTGAAGGCAAGGACCCGGATGATGTAATCAGGGAGAATCCTGAAGTGTGGCACGAACTGGTTAAGCAGGCTCTGCCGTTGATGGATCACCTCCTGAATGTAGCGTCGTCGAAGCTGGACCTGACGAGGCCGGAAGGAAAGTCCATGGCGAGCGAGCAACTGCTGCCGCTGATTGCCGAAATAGAAGACGAGATGCAGCGTGAGTATTACCTGGGAAAGCTGGCAACCCTGCTCGGGGTCAACGAGAGGATTCTCGTGAACAAGGCTTCCGATTTGCTGCGCACGCGGACAGAAAGAGCAAGCAGGGTCAAGCCCAGGATCGATTCCGTTTCTCGTTTCGGTGACCGGCTTGAGGAATACTGCCTTGCCTTGCTTTTGCAGCATCCCGAAATACCACGTGAAAAGGACAGGCTCGTGCCTGAATATTTCGAACGCACGGAAAACCGGGAGATCTTCCTGTCCATGCAGGAGACTTCAAATACTGAGAGAATTGCTGAGATAGTGGCTCCTGATCTAAGAGAACATCTTCAATCATTGCTTGGGACAGTCTTGCCGCCAGACGCTGGAGCCAGGTGGGAAACGGCGTTGTCGGACTGCATCCGCAGGCTTGAAGAGCGGTGGCTGCTCGTCCAGGAAGAGTTCGTAACGCTCGAGTTCGAACCGTTTGCCGGGCAGGACGCTGCCGCCGCGCGAGCACAGCGGGAGCTGCTTGAACAGAGGACAAAAGAGATTAACTCCAGGCTCACCCGGGCAATGCGAGAGAGAGCTGAATCGGGGTTTGGCAAAGAGAGGTTGAATGGATAAGGAACCTAAAGACCTTGATCAATTCCTGGACGAGGATGGCGACCTGCTGCCCGAAGACTTGTTCCAGGCTGAAGCAAGGACAGGGGAGGTGGACCTGGAACAGGAAGCTGATATTTTTGCCTCGGGTGCCAGGTTCTCGCAGGAAACGCATGATGATATCTTCGGCCCCATGTCCGAAGGTGAAAGCAAGCTAAGGAATGATCTGGCCCTGGGAACGGCGGAACCGACCGAAACGGAGATCTGGGAGGAGGAAGCGGAGGTTGAAGAGCTTCAGGAAGCGGGACTGGAACTGGAGGAGATGATAGATGACCCTGTCCGCATGTATCTCAGAGAAATGGGCCGCGTTTCTCTCCTCAGCGCCCGTGAGGAAAAGCAGCTGGCCAGGAAGATGGAGGAAGGCCGGTTTCTTAAGAGAATTGAGGATGACTGGATTAACAGGCACGGCCAGTATGCTTCTCCGGTCGATCTGGCGAGTTCCATTCTCACTATGCTGGGCCAGAGCACGCCGTTCATCATCGCGCTCGAGGAAGAGTTGAGCCTGCACCGGCGTCCAAGTATCACACAGCGAATTAACGACCCTGTCTTGCGCAGCTCTATCGATGGGGAGATCAGCCAGCGCCTCTCGAAAGGCGTTGTCGACAGGACTTCGAGCGAGCCTCATGAAGCTGAAGAGACTCTGAAAGACCTTTCCCTCCTGCTTGCCGTTATTCCACCTGAACTACTCGAGGTGGTGGAAGGTGATTACTCTGTTTCTGATCTGGTGGGCATGGCCGGACAGCCTGAATTCCGCCAGAAGCTTGGCCCCCTGGAAGACGCATTAAAGGAGCACTGGGATCATATCAGGGAGGAGGGGGCCAGAGCGCAACGGCACCTTATAGAGGCGAATTTGCGCCTTGTGGTGAGCATTGCCAAGAAGTATATAGGGCGGGGCATGTCGCTTCTGGACTTGATTCAGGAAGGCAACATCGGACTAATTCGCGCCGTGGAGAAGTTCGATTACCGGAAAGGTTACAAGTTCAGTACCTACGCGACCTGGTGGATTCGCCAGGCGATCACAAGGGATATCGCGGACAAAGCCCGCACCATTCGTATTCCGGTGCACATGGTCGAAACGATTAACAAGCTAATTCGTACCAGCAGGCGCCTCTCTCAGGAGTACGGACGCGAGCCCACTTCCGAAGAGATCGGTCGCGGCATGGGTATATCCCCTGAGAAAGTCAGGGAGATAATCAAGATCTCTCAGGAACCGGTGTCACTGGAAATGCCTATCGGCGAAGAAGAGGACAGCCACCTGGGTGACTTCATAGAGGACAGATCCACAATGCCTCCGGTAGAGGCGGCGTCCCTGAACCTGCTCAAGGACCAGGTCGAGGAGGTGCTCTCTACTCTCACCCCGAGAGAGAGACGGGTCCTACAATTACGGTTTGGCCTTGAAGACGGCCGTAGCCGGACCCTTGAAGAGGTGGGCAAGGAATTCGGGGTCACCCGGGAACGAATACGCCAGATCGAGGCAAAAGCCCTCCGCAAGCTGCGTCACCCCAGCAGATCAAAGAAGTTGAAAGATTACCTGGAGTAAGGAACAGGCCTTTCTTGCGCGAGTCTATATTGACGATCCCTGAATAGGCCTACCTGTAGCGGGAGCTGTGCGTTGTTCCACTCAGGATTGGCTCGTTTATGTAAATATCACCGTTGCGAATCTTGATGTTGAAGCCGCATTCGGGGTTGGTGCACACCCACACCTTGTAGTGGATTGGTGCCCCCTGGCTTCCGAAGTCGGATAGAGGCACCAGGTCGCCAGAGTTACATTTCTGGCATTTGGGGAAAACGACGTTCTCCACAGAACCACCTCCCGCCAAATTATGACTGGCTAAGTATACACTACCGTCTAACTTTTGGCAACACGTTCACTCACGAACTTTGAAGGGGAACACTCGCAAGGCACGTGTAGATGGCTCCGTGGCGGGTGAGCTCGCTCCGCATCAGGCTGAAGGTGTGTACCTGAAAGGACGCCGCGGTTTGCTCTCTTATCGACATCACAAGGTCGCGGATTCTCTGACGTTCCAGGCCCCTCGCCTGCTCGCGCACCCGTCCAAGCGTCAGGTGGGGAGTAAATTGACGTCCTTCCCGCGGGAAGCCCAAAGGTACCATGGCCTCTTCGACGTCATGCTGCAACGCGCAGAGGCTGTGCACGTCTCCCTCGAGTCCAATCCAGATGACGCGGGTGGATGCCGGTCCCGGGAAGGTTCCAGGCTTACCGAGAGTGAGATTGAAAGGCGTTTTGCTTCTGGCGACCGCGCGGAGGGAATCGGTGATTATGTCAATCTGCTCAACACGGGTGTCGCCGAGGAATTTCAGGGTCAGGTGAATACCATCCGGACTGACCCACTTCACGGGTGAACACCCATTGCCTACAAGGGTATCCCGCAACCTGCCCAGGGCGTGTTTTGCCTCCCACGGAAGCTCGATCGCAACAAAAGTCCTGGTCTTCTCCAAGTGTCTTTCCTCAGTTGAGGGAAAGAAGCCTGCTGGCGTTGTCCCCGAGGATGGCCTTTTTGCTCGCTTCCGGCATTGGAAGCGACATGACCGCCTTCACTATCCGGTCCTGGCGGATTAACGGATGATCGCTACCGAACAGAATCTTGTCCGCCCCGAGGATGTCGGCAACGTGTAGAAATACTTCGTCTCTGTACAAGAAAGGTGAGGCGGCGGTATCGAAATATACATTCTTCATGGCGGCTGCCATTTCGGGCATGAGGGCGTAGAAAGGAAGACCTCCGCCCCAGTGAGCGCATACCAGAAGCTGAGCCGGGAAATTTTGAATGAAGCGGTAGAGAATGCCGGGGGAGATTTCTCCCTTTCCTGTGTATGTATGTCCGACGGGCTCGGACGCGTGTGTAAGAATGATGAGATTGTGCCTCATGGCCGCTTCGACCAGGGGTGACATCGCCTCTCTGTCGGTAAGGTCAAATCCCTGGGTATCACACCTCAGTTCACCGATTCCCTTAATACCGTATCGCGCGCAACGCTTGATCTCGTCTATGGCCTTTTGCCCGGCCAGCGGCTGAACAGCGCAGAAGCCAATTAACCTGCCCGGGAATCGATTTACGGCATCGATAATGTAGTCGTTTGTGAGCTGGCAGAGCTCATGACTGCTCCAGCCTATATTGAGCGCCACGGAGACGTCGATGCCCTGATCGTCCATATTGCGGACAAGCTCTTCGGCGCTGATCATTCTGGCTTTCGGGTCAGAATAAAGCAGGTCGAAGCAGGCATCTTTTCCGCTGCAATTGAGATGTCTGCTGACGATCTCCGGGGGGAAAATATGCGTGTGGAAGTCGATGATCACGACCAGATTATATCAAGGTGTAGACGGCCGGACAAGGAACATGTTATAATTCAGTGGAGGGTAGGAATGTCCCCATCTGGCAAGGGGCCGCAAGAATACTGTACTAATTCCCGAGCCTCGGCCGATTCGAGCGCCGAGGCTGCTTCATTTAAGAGCGGGAGTATCTCTTTGAACTTCACATACTCTCTGGACGAAATGCGTGCGACGGCGAGGACACTACGGCGTCATATTATCCAGATGATAGGCAAGGCGGGCAGCGGGCATCCTGGTGGTTCTCTTTCGGCAGCCGAGATAGTCACAGCCCTGTATTTTGGAGTACTACGTCATGACCCTTCTAACCCCCGCTGGGCTGAACGCGACCGTTTCATATTGAGCAAGGGCCACGCAGCCCCACTGCTTTATGCTGCACTTGCTGAAAGCGGCTACTTCCCTGTGAGTGAACTCGCTACACTGAGATCTTACGGAAGCCGGCTTCAGGGACATTGTGATATGACTATCACGCCAGGAGTCGAGATTTCTTCAGGATCGCTCGGTCAGGGACTTTCATTTGGGGTTGGGATCGCACTTGCCGGCCGCCTCGACTGTCTGCCGTACCGCGTCTATGTTCTGCTTGGCGATGGTGAATGTGATGAAGGTCAGGTCTGGGAAGCCGCCATGGCGGGATCGCACTTCGCGCTCGAAAACCTTACAGCTATCGTTGACCGAAACGGGCAGCAGATCGATGGGTGGAACAGCGAGGTTATGAATCTTGAACCCTTGGCGGGAAAGTGGAAGTCATTTGGCTGGCATGTAATAGAAGCCGACGGGCACGATCTCGGGCAATTGCTCGATGCTTTCCAGGAGGCAAGAGCGACAAAGGGCAAGCCGAGCGTGATAATCGCTAATACTGTAAAAGGCAAAGGCGTCAGCTTCATGGAGAATAACCTGGACTTTCACGGGAAAGCTCCTTCGGCGGCAGAGGTGGAAAAGGCGCTCAAGGAACTGAAATAGCGATGGAGCAAAGTACCCGGGAAGCCTACGGCAGAGTCCTCGTTGAACTTGGCAGAGAAAACACCAACATAGTGGTACTCGACGCCGATCTCTCGAAATCCACCCAGACGAACCTGTTTGCCGCTGCATTTCCGGACCGTTTCTTCGATTGCGGTATAGCCGAACAGAATATGATCGGGATTGCAGCGGGCCTGGCTTCGAGCGGCAAGACAGTTTTTGCAAGCACGTTCGCCGTGTTCGTACCTGGTCGTTGCTTTGACCAAATGAGGATGTCTCTTGCCCAACCAAGCCTCAACGTGAAAGTAGTTACCAGCCACGGCGGAATAACGGTCGGCGAAGACGGGACCTCGCATCACGCGATCGAAGACCTGGCACTGGCCTGCGCATTGCCTGGTTTCAGGGTAATTGTGCCTGCTGATGCTCTGGAGACAGTCCAGGCAGTGAGAATTGCGGCACAGACATACGGGCCGTTCTATATAAGGCTGAGCCGTCCCAAGACACCGCTCGTGTACGGAGCTGATTACCAGTTTAGTATCGGAAAGGCGGCGAGGCTGACGGAAGGCAAGGACCTCACGGTGATTGCAACCGGAGTCATGGTCGCCAAAGCAGTCGAGGCGGCCAAGAATCTGGCGCGGGAAGGCATAGGATGCCGGGTACTGAGCATGTCCACTCTGAAGCCGCTCGATCAGGAAGCTGTCATCAGCGCGGCCGAGGAGACCGGGGCAATAATCACAGCTGAAGAGCATATGCGTACAGGCGGGATGGGTAGCGCGATCGCGCAGGTAGTAAGCGAGCGGGCGCCGGTGCCTATGTATTGCATCGCCATCAATGACCTGTACTCCAAGTCAGGGAAACCCGAAGAACTTCTCGAAAAACGGGGGCTTACCTCAGCTCACATAGAAACCGCTGCCCGCTCTCTGGTCGCAGGAAAGAAATAACCTTTATCCTTCTTCTTCTTCGCCTTCTTCGAACTCCTCATCACTGAAGACACCGACTTCGTTACCCTGGTAAACAGTCACAATGAAGTCGTCCCGGGCTACATCCGCCGACATGACTAATTCTTCGTCAATCTGATCAATAAGGTCCTGAATTCCATCAGCCGTGACACGCTCGCCAACGCAGAGCGTGGCATAAGTAATCGAAGGCGTAAAATGAAGGTCGACCCTTCCGATCCGTTCGTCATTCGAGATAATAAGGTAGACTTCCGAATACGGGGTACGACACTCTCTTTCAAATCTATACTCGCCCATTGGTTTACCTCCTTTACGTATTCACCATAAAAGGCTCAGGGACGGACCTGGCCGCTCCCAAATATGATCCATTTGTAGGTGGTCAATTCCTTAAGCCCGAGTGGGCCTCGGGCGTGCATCTTCTGAGTGCTGATTCCAACCTCAGCGCCAAGGCCGAACTGGCCGCCGTCAGTAAAACGGGTGCTCGCATTTACGTAGACACACGCGGCGTCCGCTTCGTCGAGAAATCTCATTGCAGATGTGTAGTCTTCCGTGACGATTGCTTCGGAATGGCCCGAACCGTATTTGGCAATGTGTTCAAGGGCTTGATCCAGTGAATCCACCACTCTGACACCTGCTATTAGCGCGAGAAACTCTTTTCCCCAGTCCTGTTCCGTGGCCGGAACCGCATTAACTGAGGGCAAAGCTCCGATAATTGCCAGTGAACGCTCGTCACAGTGCATCTCAACTCCCGCCTTGCTCCACTCCCTGGCGATTATGGGGAGAAAACGGTCTGCAATGTCACGGTGGATTAGGAGAGTATCAAGGGCATTGCACACCGTGGGGCGCTGGACCTTTGCGTTATAGGCAATCGAGACTGATTTTTCGAGATCAGCACTCCGGTCCACATATGTATGGCAGACCCCGATCCCACCGGTAAGCACAGGCATGGAAGCGTTCTCGGCAACGTACCTGATCAAATCAGCGCCGCCGCGGGGGACAACAAGGTCAATAGCATTCCTCATCTTGAGCATATGGGTTATCAGGACGCGATCACTGGATTCGATAAACTGGATAGAACCCTCGGGAATCCCGGCACTATATGCGCTCTCCTGTATGATTCTTGAAAGGGCGAGATTTGAGTTCCTGGCCTCTTTGCCTCCCCGGAGTATCACCGCGTTGCCGGATTTCAGGCACAATACCGCTATATCGACTGTGACATTGGGCCGGCTTTCATATATCGCCCCAATCACCCCCAGGGGCACCCGGCGTTTGCCGATCTGGAGTCCGTTGGCTAGAGTACGCATATCCAGAATCTCGCCGACAGGGTCAGGCAGTGAGGAGACACTTCTCACGTCTGCCGCTGTTGCCCTGATTCGATCAGCAGTCAGCAAAAGTCGGTCAAGCAACGCGGCGCTCATACCCGCTTTCTCACCGTCGCGATAATCTTTGCCGTTGGCTCCGCGAATCTCATCTTCCCGTTTCTCGAGCTCGTCGGCTATGAGCAGCAATGCTTTGTTCTTCACATGAGTGGAGAGATATGCCAGTTTTTTTGATGCGTTCTTCGCCGCCAGGGCTTTGACTTCAATTTCGTAGGGTGTTGATTGCATCGTGGTTCCTCTCTGGCTCAGAGAATCACGAGATTATCACGGTGAACGATTTCCGTTCCGTATTCGTAACCGAGCCGCTCCATGATCTTGTCAGAATGGGACCCCCTGATGACCTCGATCTCGTCTGAACTATAGCTGGAGATGCCGCAGGCTATCTTCTCCTCGGTCCGAGAATCAAGGATGCTTACAATATCCCCTCGTTCGAAGCGTCCCCGCGTACCATCGATCCCGACCGGAAGCAAGCTCTTGTTCTGAAGCCGCAGAGCCTTGACAGCCCCGGAGTCGATAAGGACCATGCCTCTCGATATCTGGCTGAGCAACCAGCGTTTTCGGCTTTCGAGCTTTGTCGAAGTGGGCTGAAAGAAGGTTCCGTGACTTTCGCCGCTGATCAGTTTTTGAAGTATTTCCGGTTCCCGGCCGCCTGCTATTATCACCGCTATACCCGATGCCGTCGCCAGCTTTGCCGCCTCGATCTTGGTGGCCATGCCGCCCGTGCCGCGCATGCTGTGACTCAGATGGGCTAATCCTTCTACCGCAGCGTCTATTCGGTCCACTCGTGAAACCAGCTTCGCTGATGGTTCCAGATGCGGATCAGCGTCAAATAGTCCTCCAGTGTCAGTCAGAAGCACCAACAGGTCTGCGTCGGTCAGTATAGCGACCAGGGCTGACAAGGTATCATTATCGCCGAAAACCGCATCTTCAATTTCTTCGACTGCTACAACGTCATTTTCATTTACTATTGGGATTACACCAAGCCTGAGCAACGCCAACAGGGTATTGCGCGCATTCAGGTAGCTGTGCCGGTGGGTGAAATCATTTCTCGTTAGAAGTGTTTGCGCGATCGTGATTTCGTGCCAGGTGAACAACTGGTCATAGGCATCCATCAGCCGGCTTTGCCCAACCGCCGCCAACACCTGTCTGAAAGGCACGTTCTTATCTTCCTGAACGTGTTTCAGACGCTGCCTGCCTGCCGCGATTGCCCCCGACGAGACAACCACCAGTTCCAGCCCCCGGGCATGAAGCCTGGCGATCTGGCCCACAAGAGATGACATTGTCTCGAGGTTGAGGTGATCGCTCCCGCCGGTGAGCAGATTGGTACCCAGCTTGACTACAACGCGATGATGGTCCATGGGGGCTCGCACTCAATTATAGCACCGGGAACAGGCGAACAACAGCCGGTGGCTTGTTGGGGAATCAGTAGTCCCTTGACATAGTGGCCAGGAACTCGGCATTCGAAGGCGTCTTTGTGAGCCTCTCAAGTATCTTCTCCGTAGCCTCGGTGGGGTTAACAGAGTTGGCGCTGATTAAGCCAGCCATCCTCCTGAGCACCCATACCTGTCTAAGGGTATTCTCATCGAGCAGCAGTTCTTCCTTCCTGGTGCCGCTACGCTGAATGTCTATGGCAGGGAAAATCCTGCGTTCAGCCAGCTTACGGTCAAGATGGAGTTCCATATTGCCTGTGCCCTTGAACTCTTCGTAGATTACGTCATCCATCCTGCTCCCTGTATCGACGAGGCAGGTAGCAATGACTGTAAGGCTCCCGCCTTCTTCGGTGTTTCTCGCCGCGCCGAAGAACCGTTTTGGTGAATAAAGAGCGGCCGGGTCTACACCGCCTGAGAGTGTACGTCCGCTGGAAGGCATTTCCAGGTTGTACGCACGTGTAAGCCTGGTAATACTGTCGAGCAGGATCGTTACGCCATTCCCCAGCTCCACCAGTCTCTTGGCGCGTTCCAGAGCCACTTCAGCGACCCTGGTGTGTTCTTCAACAGGCTCATCGAAGGTTGAGGCTATGACCTCGGCATTGACTGATCGCCTCCAGTCCGTTACCTCCTCAGGCCGCTCGCCTATCAGACACACCATCAGGTGAATGTCATTGTAGTTAGTCACGATACCATTGGCTATGTGCTTCAGCAGGATGGTCTTCCCCGCCTTCGGAGGCGATACAATAAGCCCTCGCTGGCCGCGGCCTATGGGTGATATCAGATTAATTAGTCTAGTCGAGAGATTTGACGGGACTGTCTCAAGGTTAATGATCCGGTCGGGAAAAATCGGTATGAGGCGGTCAAACAAAGGGCGGCTCTTGGCGGCTTCCGGGTCGAGATTGTTTACGGTCTCAACACGGAGAAGGCTGTGGTACTTCTCGCCTTCTTTCGGCAGCCTTACCTGTCCGTTGACCACATCGCCTGTACGAAGAGAGAATCTACGTATTTGAGACTGTGACACATAGATGTCAGTCGAGTCCGGGCGGAGGTTACTTTGCCTCAAGAATCCGTAGCCGTCGCCCATTATTTCCAGGATTCCCCCTCTGAAGGTGTAACCCTGCTGTTCGGCATTGGCCTGGAGCAGGCGGAGGACCAACTCCTCTTTTTTCAGAGAGCTGATGCCTGTAATGCCCTGCTCTTTTGCGAATGTGAGCAGCTCATCTCTGGTCTTGGTTTCAAGTTCGGTTATGTTCATAGTTCAACTCCGTGATTGTATTGGCATAGTTGTCGGGCAAAGACTGACAAGGTGCTTTCGGGTTAAGCGGATAGCAGTCTCATGCTTCCTGGCTGCGTCGCCAATCCTCGATGAAGCGGGTTATCCCAGCATCAGTGAGCGGATGTTTTATCATCTGCATGAGTACGCTGAACGGGATTGTGGCGACATGTGCACCGGCTTTAGCTGCGGCGCTGACATGTAAAGGGTGCCTTATGCTGGCGGCTATCACTTCAGTCGATAATCTGTAATAATCGTAAATCGCGACAATTTCTTCGACCAGCGCCATGCCGTCCTGTCCAACATCGTCAAGCCTGCCCACGAAAGGGCTGACGAAGGCTGCGCCTGCGCTCGCAGCCAGTATCGCCTGATTTAAGGAGAAGCATAATGTGGCGTTGCACTTTATTCCCTCTCCTGCCAGTGCCGAGATAGCTTCCAAGCCACTTGCTGATATTGGTACCTTGACCACGACGTTAGAGGCCCAGGACGAGATTCGGCGCGCCTCTTCAATCATGGTGTCGGATTCCAGACTGAGCACTTCAGCACTGATGGGGCCGTCAATTATCGAGGAGATTTCCTGAATAACTGCCTTCGCATCTTTCCGGTTCTCTTTGGCGATGAGAGTGGGATTAGTAGTTACTCCACTGATTCTTACCAACCGAGCAGCCTTGCGGATTTCTTCGACGTTGGCAGTATCCAGGAAGATGCGCATCCAACTCCTACAAATATATCATATGCTGGGACTTTTGTCTATAGAGCAATCTCACCGAGCCCGCATCCGGTCTCAGAGAGGCAAAGGTTGTTGATCGCCTATCCGCAGCGTTTTCATAGCTACTTCAATGAAGTCCCGGAACAATGGATGCGGCCGGTTTGGCCGTGATGCAAACTCAGGATGAAACTGAGTCCCGATCATCCACGGGTGGTCCACTATTTCACTGATTTCCACCAGCTTGCCATCGGGAGAGACTCCGCTTGCTCGGAGTCCTCCATCATTAAGTATGCCTCTGAACTCGTTATTGAACTCGAACCTGTGGCGATGCCGTTCGTAGACTACTGTTGCCCCATAAGCCTGAGCGGCGTGAGATCGAGGATCCAGATGGCAGGGATACAGCCCGAGCCGCATCGTTCCACCCTTGGAGCAGACTTCTCTCTGGTCAGGCAGCAAGTCTATGACCGGGTACGGCGTCACTTCGTCGAATTCTCGTGAATTCGGTTTGTTCGATTTCAGGACGTGGCGAGCATATTCAATAACGAGTATGTGCATACCGAGGCATAGACCCAGATAGGGTATTCCGTTCTCCCGCGCATAGCGAGCTGCGCGAACTTTGCCTTCAATGCCTCGATTGCCGAATCCGCCGGGCACCACTATGCCGCTCGCCGTTCGAAGCAAGGACTCGGCGCTCTCTTTCTCGAGGTCTTCGGACTCTATCCAGATCAGATGGAGATCGCGATCATGGAAAAGAGCCGCGTGGCAGAGCGCTTCTTTCACCGAGAGATAAGCATCCCTCAACTTGATATACTTACCGACCAGGGCAATCGGAACGGGTTCCTTGGGCTTCTTCATCCTGGTCACCAGTTGCCGCCATTCTTGCAGGTCCTCTTCGACGGCGGGCAACTTCAGCCGGTCAACTATTATTTTCCCCAACCCGGCTTCGTCCAGCACCAGGGGGACTTCGTATATGGTCGAAAGAGTAGGCAGAGGCACGACGGCCTGCTTGTCAACATCGCAGAACAGGGCTATCTTGTCCTTTATCTCGTCAGTAACCGGGTAATCGCTGCGGCACACTATTACGTCTGGCTGTATACCAAGGCTGCGCAGTTCCTTGACGCTGTGTTGAGTCGGCTTGGTCTTCAATTCCCCGGTGGACCCTATCCACGGAAGGAGGGTTACGTGTATGTAGAGCACATTATCGCGGCCGACATCGTTCCTCATCTGCCTGATCGCCTCAAGGAAAGGCTGGCCCTCGATATCTCCGACAGTCCCTCCCACTTCAACGATCACGATATCGGCGCCGCTCAGGTCCGCCACTTCGCGGATGCACTTCTTGATCTGGGCGGTCACATGGGGAACGACCTGGATCGTGCCTCCGAGGAAATCGCCGCGCCTTTCCTTGGCGATTACCGAACTATATATCTGCCCCGTGGTAACACTGGAAGCCTTTGTCAGGTTAGTGTCCATGAAACGTTCATAATGTCCCAGATCGAGGTCAGTCTCGGCGCCGTCTTCGGTGACGAAGACTTCTCCGTGTTGGAAAGGAGACATGGTTCCAGGATCGACGTTGAGGTAGGGATCCAGTTTCTGGGCTGTAACGGCCAGTTTATAGCCTTTGAGGAGGCGTCCTACGGAAGCGGCGACTATTCCCTTACCGACTGAGCTAACTACGCCGCCCGTAACGAATATATATTTTGCCATACAGACTTACATACCAATAAATAGCATAAAATCAGGTCATTGTCAAAGACCTTTTGTAATCTGGCCCTTTACTATAATATACTAAATCTGGTAGGTATGGTTCGAACTCGATTCTGATTCAGGTGAGGTAATCTTTGGACGAACAGCAAGCTCGGAAACGGATTGATGAGCTGCGGGAGAAGATTCATTACCATAATTATCGTTACTATGTTCTGGACAGTCCGGAGATAAGCGATTTTGAGTATGACCAGCTTCTGGCGGAACTGAGGACTCTCGAGAGCAAATATCCGCAATTCATAACCCTTGATTCTCCGACGCAGAGAGTCGGTGCGGCGCCGCTGGAAGCGTTCGGCGCTGTCGAGCACAGGGTGCCGATGCTCAGTCTCGCCAACGCTTTTGCAGAGGAGGAGCTTCTTGCCTGGCATAAGCGAATATCAGGTTTAGTAGGGCGAAATGACTTCGAGCTAGTAGGCGAGCCGAAGATTGACGGGCTTGCAGTCGCGTTAACCTATGAGAAGAGGCGATTCCAAAAGGGCGCGACGCGGGGCGATGGCTTTCGAGGAGAGGACGTTAGCCAGAACTTGAGGACTATTCGAAGCATACCCCTGGTGGTCTCGCATGAAGCCCCTGAAAGCTTTGAGGTCAGGGGTGAAGTGTACCTGTCCAGGGTCGGATTCAAGAAATTGAACGAGGAACGCGGCGAGGTGGGGCTGCCCCTGTTTGCGAATCCTCGCAATGCTGCGGCGGGCTCCGTGCGCCAGCTTGATTCACGCATTACCGCGAGGCGCCCGCTGGACATCTATATCTACGGTCTCGGATGGGCTGAAGGCACTGTGCCTCCAACTCAGTGGGAAGTCCTTGAATACTTGCAGAGCCTGGGGTTCAGAACAAATCCGTTAAATACGCTGCTGTCTTGCCTGGAAAAGGCAGAAGAATACTATGACCGGGTGGCTGAAGAGCGTGAGAAGCTTCCATATGAGGTTGACGGGGTCGTGCTCAAGGTAAACTCACGCGAAATGCAGGATAGGCTGGGAGTCGTCGGTCGCGAACCGAGGTGGGCTGTCGCGTACAAGTTTCCAGCCGTGCAGGCTCATACCCGGCTCCTCGATATTCAGATCAACGTCGGACGGACCGGTACGCTGAACCCGTTTGCTGTACTGGAACCCGTTACCGTCGGTGGAGTTACTGTCCAGCGAGCAGCTCTTCATAACGAGGATGACATCAAACGCAAGGATATCCGTATCGGTGATACCGTTATTGTGCAGAGAGCGGGCGACGTTATACCTGAAGTTGTCGGACCGGTGTCCAGCCTGCGCACCGGCAAGGAGAAAGTCTATCGCATGCCCGATGTTTGCCCGTCCTGCGGGAAGCGGGTCATAAAACTGGAGGGCGAAGCCATGACGCGATGCACCAATGTAGCCTGCCCAGCTCAGGTTTTCGAGCTTGTCAAACATTTCGTTTCCAGGGGAGCCATGGACATAGACGGGTTCGGCGAGAAGCTGGCGGCCCTTCTTCTTGAAGCCGGCGTGATAGAGGATGTCGGCGACATCTACTACCTTAAAGACCGGAGGGAACAGCTCTTGAGCCTTGAAAGAATGGCAGAAAAGAGCGTATCGAAGCTCCTTTTGTCCATCGAAAAGAGTAAGGACAGACCTCTCTCCCGAGTCATCTTCGCGTTGGGGATTCGCCATGTGGGAAGTGAGACCGCTGATATCCTGGCCCAGCATTACAGGAGTATCGATGATCTGGCGCAGGCCTCCAACGAGGACTTGATGTCTATACCAACTATCGGCCCCAGGATAGCTGACAGTATCGTGGCGTTCTTTGACCTGGATGCTAACCGCACGGTAATTGAGAAAATGCACCGCGCGGGTGTAAAGCTTGCGCTAAAGGGGGGTAGACCACAGGTGCTGCCCTTATCCGGAGAGGAGATCGTCATTACCGGTCGGCTCGAGTCATTCTCCAGGAGCATGGCGGAAGCGAAAATCAAAGAGCTCGGCGGGTCAACGGGGAGTTCTGTTACGAAGAAGACAACCATCGTGGTAGTCGGCGCTGATCCAGGTTCCAAGCTTGAACGCGCCAGAGAGCTGGGCATCAAGCAGTTGAATGAGAGAGATTTTGTGGACATGCTTGATTCTGTAGAGCGGGGAGCCGGGCAATGACGGAAAACTCCCCTACTCGAGCGGGCACATCCGTGAAACTCATTATCGGTCTCGGTAATCCTGGCAAGAGTTATGTCAACAACCGGCACAACGTCGGATTTCACTGCGTCGAGGAGTTCGGACGGCGGTACGAAATTACCATTCGGCGCCGGAAGGCCAGAAGCCGGGTAGGTGAAGGCACGGTTGACGGCATTCGCGTGGTGCTTGCGAAGCCCCAGACTTTCATGAATTTGAGTGGTGATGCTGTCCATCTGCTCATGAGACTCTACAACGTGCGTCTTGAGGATTTGCTGGTTGTTTACGACGACCTCGATCTGCGGCTTGGCAGAATCCGCGTCAGGGAGCAGGGGAGCTCCGGCGGCCACAAGGGGATGGATTCGATAATCGGGCGGCTCGGCACCCAGCATTTTCCCAGGCTTCGCATCGGCATTTCCCGGGAGAACAGCTCCGATGAGGGAGAAGAAATGCCGGATGCTGTATCTTATGTCCTGGGCAATTTTGAGAGCGAAGAGAAAGACGCGGTCAGGGAGGCCTGCGCCATTGCAGCCGGTGCCATCTTCAGCTTTATCACTGAAGGCGCCGCGAGTGCGATGAACAAGTACAACTGAGTTTTGGGTACACTCAAAGGGTTTGATATAATGGTTTACAGGGCTAGTCGTTGCGGCTAGCCCTTGGAGCGTTTGTGGTGAATTTGTCCGGAGTCTTGAGTCTAACCGAGAATATCCCTTTGTTTGCAGGGCTAGCCAGCGGCCTGGCCAGGGGTGGGGAATCAAGAGCAGGGATACCTCGCGCTCCGCGCGCATTCCTCCTGGCCGGGCTTTACAGGCAGCTTCGTCGCCCGGTGCTCGTGATTACGCCCAGAGGAGAACGGGCCAGGCAGCTTTTCGAGGAAGTCCCTGTATGGCTCGGTGACAGAGCGCCTGTATACCTGTTTCCCGAACCGGATGCCCTGCCGTACGAGCAGCTTTCGTCCGATTGTCATACTGTGCATGAGAGGGTCAGGGTGCTCGCCGGATTATGCAGGCGGCAGGATACCCCGTTCATTGTCGCTTCCGCTTACGCGGTCGCCAGGAAGACTGTCGCGGCGGAGGCTGTGGCAGCCTCATGTCAGCGATTGAGAGTGAGATCAAGAGTCAATCTGGACCGGTTGCTATCTGCCTGGACCCGGCTTGGATACGAGGCTGAAAGCAAAGTAGACATACCGGGCACTTTCAGTCACCGCGGAGGCATCATTGATATCTACCCGCCCGACAGCAAAATGCCCGTCAGAATCGAGCTTTCTGGCAATGAGGTGGAGAGCCTGCGTTTCTATGACCCGGTGAGTCAGCGCTCGACCTGCACCATATCCGAAATAGATATCGTCCCCGTCCGAGAATTGCTTGTCGGAGACTCCGAATTACAGGAGCGCGTCAGTGAACTGGACCTTACGAGCCTCAACGACGAGGCCGCCTCGAGATTCTCGGGGCATGCGGGCCGGGCCTGCGGTCGCTGGTTCGACAACCTGGACATATTGAGTTCTCTGGTCCATGACAGTCCTTTTCTCGATTACTTGCCGTCAAACGCGCTTCTTGTGCTGGACGAGCCGGATGCGATAGATGCTGCCATGACCGAACTTGATGCGAAAGCCAGCGAAATGCGCGATGTTCAGACGGAACGTGGAGAAATGCCGTCTGATTTCCCGGTCCCTTATTTCAAATGGCCTGAGATTCAGTCCCTCGCCAACAGGTTCGAACACAGACTTGCCCTGGAGCAATGGGGGGGCGGAGATGACGGCATGGGCGGCTTCAATTCCGTTCCGGGTTACGGCGGGCAAGTGCAAGGATTTCTCGACGAGGTAAAACTAGCCAGGAGCAGGCCGGGGCGGATTATAGTCGTCTCTCAGCAAGCGGGGCGGCTTTCCGAACTGTTTGCGGAGAATGATACCTATGTTGCGCCTGTTAAGGATATGACGGCCCCACCCCCTGAAGGCTCCATAACCCTCGTACATGGCAGCTTGAACGATGGCTGGACCATGGATGGAGACAGCCCGCTTACGGTCATCACTGATCACGACATCTTCGGGTTTGTAAGGAAACGCAGGGCGTCGCACAAGCGTCCTATCCACCATGACGAACTGCTGGCCGAACTACGCCCGGGAGATTACGTTGTCCACGTGGATCACGGAATCGCCCGTTTCTCAGGCGTAACCAACCTGGAAGTAGATATGGCGGCGAAAGAGTACCTCATCCTTGAGTATGCTGCAGGAGATAAGCTCTATGTCCCGAATGATCAGATTGATCGCGTCGCGAGGTACATAGGTCCTGGTGGTTATGAGCCTGCTCTAAGCCGACTGGGAACACAGGAGTGGCAGCGGGCAAAGCAGAGAGTCAAGGAAGCAGCCGTCGAGCTGGCAGGAGAGCTTCTTGCTCTCTACAGCGCCCGGCAGCTCGCGGAGGGGTTGTCTTTCCCGCCTGATACAGTCTGGCAGCAGGAGCTTGAAGCTTCATTCCCTTACCTGGAGACATCTGATCAGCTCAAGGCCGTTGAGGAAGTCAAGGAAGACATGGAGAAGGCCCAGCCCATGGACCGGCTGGTATGCGGCGATGTGGGTTATGGAAAGACTGAGGTCGCGATCCGTGCCGCCTTTAAGGCGGTTACGAACGACATGCAGGTGGCGATGCTGGTTCCAACCACAGTGCTGGCCCGACAGCACGTCACTACTTTCAGAGAGCGGATGGCGGCTTTTCCTATCAGGATCGAATCATTGAGCCGGCTTCGTTCCCCCAAAAAACAGAGGCAAACCGTGCAGGCCCTGGTAAACGGCGCTGTCGACATCTGCATCGGCACACATCGCCTTCTCCAGAAGGACGTTTCCTTCAAGAATCTGGGACTGGTAATCATCGATGAAGAGCAAAGGTTCGGAGTCGCACACAAGGAGAGGCTGAAGCAGCTTAGAAAAGAAGTCGACGTACTAACCCTTAGCGCCACCCCTATCCCCCGCACCTTGCACATGGGATTGGTCGGCATACGGGACATGAGCTGCATGGAGACTCCACCCGAGGAACGCCTGCCCATTAAGACCTTCGTGGGCTCGCTCAACGATAGGACTGTGCGTGAGGCTATCCTTAGAGAGCTTGACCGTAACGGCCAGGTCTTCTATGTCTACAATCGAGTTCAGAAAATCGGCCGGGTGGCCCGGCACCTTCAGGAACTTGTTCCCGAAGCAAAAGTGGGGATCGGACACGGGCAGATGCCGGAGGAGGCTCTGGAATCGGTTATGCTCGACTTCGCTGATGGAAAGATAGACATCCTCGTGTGTACAACTATTATCGAATCGGGCCTTGATCTGCCCAATGTTAATACATTGATTGTCGAAGACGCCGATCGACTTGGCCTCACCCAGCTTTACCAGCTGCGAGGCAGGGTCGGACGAGGCGCAGCCCGGGCATATGCGTACTTCTTCTATAGCGGCGGCAAGCAGCTTACTGATACCGCCCAGAAAAGACTGAGGACGATCTACGAAGCTACCGAACTCGGCGCCGGTTTCCAGATAGCGATGAAGGACCTGGAAATCCGCGGAGCGGGAAATGTACTCGGCCCGGAGCAAAGCGGGCACATGGGAGCCGTAGGATACGATCTTTATACCAGGCTCTTGTCCGAAGCTATATCCGAGGTGAAAGGGAGAGACCGGGAAAAAGTCCCTGAACCAGTTGCGGCCTCGGTCAACCTGCCTGTACCGGCTTACATACCTGAAGAGTATGTGAGCGATCTGAGCACACGCATGTCCCTGTACCTGAAGCTCTCCAGGGTCAGGTCCCTGGACGAGCTGTCGGACCTTGAAACTGAGTTCAGAGACCGTTTTGGCGGCATACCGCCACAGGTGGCCGATCTCTTTTTCCTTGTCCGGGCAAAGACGCGCGCAACGGTTGCCGGCATCCGTGAGGTATCCTGGGACGGGGGGCAGGTAGTACTGAAGATGGCGCCGGGAGTTGACGTCAGCAGGTCAGCCCTGCAGCAGTACTTCGCAGACAGGGTCAAGGTGGGCCCCAGACAGGTGCGGCTGTACGCCAGGCGGGCCGGCAAGGACTGGAGAAAGACGCTGGAGCGGCTGATTGAGACTATTATAAAGGCCAGGGACGGCGCTGTTCCCCTGTCGGTCGAGGCGGCTCCTGTTCGGCATGGATCGCACGGCACAGCTCCTGACCAGGTTTAGTCCAGATAACGCTGCACCTCGGCAAGGCTCTTTATTCGGGGACAGTCCTCTATCTGCGCCCAGAACCCATCGCGATCAAGGAGCAGAGCCTTGATCCCTACGGCCCTGGCCCCAAGGACGTCGGCATAGTACTGGTCACCCACATGTAAGGACTCCGAACCGGCTACTCCCGCTTGCTCGAGGGCTTTGAGGAATAGAGGTGCGTGGGGCTTCTCCGCTCCGACTTCAAGCGAGGTCAATGCGAAGTCAATATAGCCTGTAAGTCCAAGTTCGCGTGTGTATTCGGCGAGGCGCCGTGTCAGGTTCGATATCAGGCCGCGCTTGATTTGCAGTCTTCTTAACTCGGTGAGGAGCGGGATAACATCTTCGAACAGGACAAGCTTCCGGTCGAGTTGCCTCACCCGCGCCAATATCCGGAAAGCGAGGTCCCTGTCCACATTTGCGCCCGCTGTTCTGAGCAGGACAGCCTCGTATTCGCCCCAGAAGAGCTGTGCCTCTTCGGGCGTGCGCTTCTGTATTGCTTGCCGGGCATTCTCCCGGCTCATGTAGTCATCAGCTACGCAATAGCCCAGGGGAATGGCTTTCTTGACCACGTGTATGCCGAACTCCAGGCATGCTTTGGCCTGAAGTTCCTCTCTGGGGGGATCAAACTTGACAAGCGTATTGTAGAAGTCAAAGAAGACAGCCCTGATCATTTCTTCAGTTTTGCGGACAGAATTATGTTAGAATACATTAGATGGAGTTTAGCATAGTTGGAGTCCTGGCCGCAAAATGAGTCCAATGCGGCTGCCGAGCATGTTGAAGAAGGCTTTCGTACTCCTGGCGCTGGTCTGGCTTGCCGTAACGATGGTATTCGCAAGCCCGGGCGCAGCCTCAAATACGGTACGGATCGACATATTGCGGGTTGATGGGACTATCGTTCCGGCTGTCGCAAGCTATATCGACCGGGGTATCAGCGAGGCGGAGGCGAATGGAGCCGAACTTGTTATCATCGAGCTGAGCACACCGGGCGGTCTTCTTTCCACTACCGAGAATATCATAGACCGGATTCTTGACGCCGAAGTCCCTGTGGTTGTGTACGTAAATCGCTGGGCAGGTTCAGCTGGAACATTTATCACTCTCGCTGCGCACGTGGCTGCCATGGCGCCGGGAAGCCGTATCGGGGCAGCAAGCCCTGTTACGATGGGCGAAGAAGAGCTCTCGGACACTATGCAGCGAAAGATCACTGAAGATACCAGGGCAAGAATAAGAGGCCTTGCGATTCTTCGTGGACGAAATGTCGCCGCAGCCGAAGCGACGGTGGTAGAGGCCCTGTCTTTCACTGACGGTGAAGCACTTGGGAAAGTGGCTTTGCCTGAGCATCAACAGGAAGTGTTGAACCTGGAGAGTCCTTATCTAGATCCCCCATTAGTAGATATGGGCGCATCCAGCATCGACGATCTTGTTTCAAGTCTGAACGGGATGACGGTGGTTGTGGCGAACCAGGAAGTCACGATCAACACTGAGGACTATACAGTCAACCCGGTTGACATGACTCTCGTGGAGCGGTTTCTCCAGGTCATCAGTGATCCAAACATCGCTTATATTCTCCTGAGCCTCGCCGTAACGGCACTGATTCTGGAGCTTATTAACCCCGGGGCAATCCTGCCCGGAGTGGTCGGGGCAGTCAGTCTTATTCTCGCGTTCTATTCGCTGGCTGTGCTCGAAGCCTCGTGGGCCGGCATCTTTTTCATTATACTTGGGTTCATACTATTCATCGCGGAAGTATTTACGACAACCTTTGGAATACTCACCCTGGGGGGCATAGTCTCGCTTGTTATGGGAGCCCTGATTCTCTTTGGTGGAGGACCTGAAGTGTTTCAACTCCAGATAGACTGGTGGGCGATTGCTCTCGTCGTGGTATTTATAGCTGTCATCTTCATATTTGTTGTAGGCGCCATAGTGCGTTCACAACGCCGCCAGCCCGCAACTGGTAAGGAGGGATTGATAGGAAGTACCGGGACCGTTCAGACCGAGCTCAACCCCACGGGTCTGGTGATGGTCCAGGGCGAGCGCTGGACAGCGACAGCCGAGGATGATAGAATCGAGCCGGGCTCGGAGGTTATAGTGACAGGGGTGGAAGGACTAAAGCTCCGGGTCATGAAGAAATAGAGGAGTAACTGATGGAAGTTGTGGTCATAGCTGTAATTGCCTTCCTCTTCGTGGTGTTGATTGTGGGTTCGGCCGCGATCAAGATCGCGCAGGAGTATGAGCGGGGCGTGATATTCAGGCTGGGGAAGTTTACCGGTGTCCGGGGCCCCGGCCTGTTCGTTATCATTCCCTTCGTCGAACGTAGCGTGAAGGTTGATTTGCGTGTTGTAACCCTGGATATCCCTCAGCAGGAGGCGATTACCCGGGACAACGTCACCGTCAAGGTAAACGCGGTCGTCTACTTCAGGGTGGTCAAACCTGAGGATTCCGTAATCAAGGTCTTCGATCATCGGTATGCCACTTCACAGATTTCGCAGACTACTCTGCGGAGTATTATCGGCCAGCATGACCTGGATGAGCTGCTTTCCCAGAGAGAGAAGCTCAACCAGGATCTTCAGCAGATAATCGACGAGCAGACTGATCCCTGGGGTGTGAAGGTCGGTGTGGTTGAAATCAAAGAGGTCGACCTGCCGAGTTCGATGGTACGCGCCATCGGCGCCCAGGCGGAAGCTGAACGCGAACGAAGGGCCAAAGTCATCCATGCTGAGGGTGAATTCCAGGCTGCTCAGAAGCTGGCCGACGCCGCAGAAGTAATTGCTGAACAGCCTACAGCGATGCAACTGAGGTATCTCCAGACGCTCACCACCATTGCAACCGAGAATACAAGCGTGGTGGTATTCCCCTTGCCGATGGACCTGATCAAGCCTCTGCTGGAGCTCGGCAAGCCCAAAGCGAGCCCCAAGTAAGAAGAGACCGCTGTTGTGATCTCCCGGCTCGGAAAAATCTTCCGGTCGGGAGATCAGGTGCGCAGGGTTACTTCACCCGCTATGATTCGGGCCAGGCTGCCGTCGGAGCGCCGGAGAAGCAGAGATCCGTCAGCGCCTACAGAATCCGCATAGCCTTCCTCGACGAGCTTGCCGGAGGTTACCCGGATATGCCTTCCCAGCGTATCCATAATTCCCTTCCATTCCAGGTGGATAGGTTCTCCCCTGCGCAGTGCCAGGTAGAGTTCCTCGAATTCCTGGAAGAGATGGACAAGCACATCCACCTGTGACACCTGTCTGCCGAGCTCATTTGAAAGGCTCGTAGCCATAGACGATATTTCGGGGAATGCTGCCGGGTCGAAGTTCACGTTTATGCCAATTCCTGTTACGGCCCAGTCAACGCTCTGCCCACGCAGCGCGCTTTCCGTCAGGATGCCGCTGACTTTCAAGCCTTTCAGGAGGACGTCGTTAGGCCATTTGATCCTTGGCTCGAGCCCGGTAGCCTTCCGGATGCAGCGGCTGGTCGCCAGAGATGAGACGATCGTAATACCCAGAAGCTGATGCAGTGGCGGACGCAGGATAATGGATACGGCTAGTACTCCCGGCGGATTAATCCATGATCGCCCCAGCCGCGCCCGACCTTCAGTCTGTTCTTCCGCTACCACAGCCGTGCCTTCCGGTGCGCCTTCGCGGGCTGCCTGGCGGGCGACGTCGTTTGTGGAAGTGGTGCTCGCAAAATAGAGGAGATTGCGACCCACGAACTGCGTGGTCAGCCTTTCCAGGACCGCGCTCTTCAAGCTGTTGTTCAAGCCTTGTCACCTACATTGATGGAGCGGTCACTTCCCTGGAAATGACCGCTCCACGTTTAGCCAAGTAAGCCTGTAAGCCGAGTTCTGTACTTGAACGACCCGGCGTTTTCACCGCATCGTTCAGGTGGTGACCATCTATCTAGGATGACAGTTACCCGTCATCTCAAGCGACCAACCCGAGGACAGGCCGGGCGTCCTGTAGTCCTCCTTTTCGGTCTTGCTCCGGATGGGGTTTGCCCAGCCAGCCGGTCACCCGGCTGCTGGTGAGCTCTTACCTCACCATTTCACCCTTGGTCCACTTGCGTGGGCCGGTATGTTTCTGTGGCACTTTCCGTAGGGTTTCCCCTCCTGGGCGTTACCCAGCATCTTGCCCGGTGGAGCTCGGACTTTCCTCCCCCTTACCCTGGCATTAGAGGGCGGCCACCCGGCTTACTTGACGATCATAGTTTACCATAAGTCGTACCTGAATTCAACAGGAATCGCGAACGATCATTCCATATAGAGGATGCGCCCGCAGTTGCTGCACATTGTCAGGCTGTGCCCCGCCCTGGCTCTCTGCTGGTCGGAGACTGGAAGGCTGATCCGGCAACCCTGGCATCTGCCTTGGACAAGCTTCGCAACCGCCAGACCTTGTTTCGCGTATCGGATGCTCTCGTAGGTCTTCAGATCATCCGGGTCAATGCGCGCGGCGAGCAGTTTTCTTTGCTCTTCAAGCCGTTTCAGGGCTGCTTCATTTTCCAGCAGGTCATCCGATAACCTCTTCTGGTCTTCCTGCCAGCTCCTCTCCCTGATCTCAAGTTCGCTTCGCCTTGAGGCGGCCTCTTCCTGGGCGGCATCCACATTCATCATGATATCGAGAAGCCGCTCCTCCTGGCTTCTACACTGCTCTCTTAATACATCAATTTCATGCTGCAGGTTGAGGAGCTCCCTGGGGTTCTTGATCGAGCCGTCGTAAAGCTTCTTCTCTTCGGATGCTATTTTCTTCTCAGTCTCGCTGACGGCAAACTCGGCTGAACGCTGCTCGCGCTCTTCAGACGACAGTTCCTTCTGCAGTGCGGCAAGGGTCTGCCTGGCTGCCACCAACTCTTCGTCCTTCCCGAGCTGGTTCCTGATACTGGAGATAGTTTCGTTCTTGCGTGTGATTTCCGTATCTATTTCCTGGAGTCCATAAAGGAGCTTGACCTTATTCATTTCTAATTCTGATATAACATAAAAAGGTCCGCTCGGCAACCTTGGTCAGGTTGTTACAACTATCACTGCTCCTTTTCCGCGCAGAAAACAGACGTGGCAGTAGTGCGGGGTATGCTTAGGCCCGGTGCCCTTTTTGATGTCGAAAAGTCTTGAGGCCGAATGCGGTCAGCCGGGAGGCAGCATCAAGATGTTAGACGGAGGTCCGAAAATTCGGGAGTGGAGCGCTTGCGTTCTCGTGAGTCCGCTTGTGTTCAGGAATAGAGGAACACAGGCTTGCTGCTTTATCGCGAAGCTCATCCAGCATCTCGCAGCACATGAACCAAAGGCTACCCAGCCAGAACGGTGATGCCCTCATCCTTATCCCCCTTCGGAAGGCGATTCCAGCGACACCTGTGAGGAGAATCCCTTGAACGGATTGTGATCTGACCTGCTGGCCCGGGCAATCCCACTTAGGTACTAATGGAATCCCACTTTGGTCCTGCCAGGGGGAAACGTCGTCCTCGAAAAACAGGGGGACCGCCGGAGGCGGTCCCCTGACGATGCGCAGATTATCTCTGTGAGAAGGACCTTAATCCAAAGAACAGCACTACTCCCAGCAATCCAGCCCCAATAATACTGAATATGACCATCGTGGCTGTCTTGCCCGCACCTCCGGGATTGTCGACCGGCGTAGGAGTGGCCTCGGGAGTTGGTTCGGGTGTGACGGTCGGCGCAGGAGTCGGCGTGGGCGCCGGTGTGGCTGTCGGCTGAGGAGTGGGTGTGGGGGTGGGTATAGTCGAGGCAGTCAGATTAACCTGGAGGTTGCCCCCGGTCTCCCAGGAAGATGTCTGTGCTGCCGCGTACTGACCGATCCAGAAGGTTATTACGGCTCCCTCTGGATACTGTGTGCCGGCAGGCGGAGTCATCCGAACGAAGTAGGTGGACGGGCCGTACTCCGAGGGCGTGGTGGCTGTGTAAACTCCATCCTCAACTACCACCGTAATCGCGGTGCCATCAGGTACCGGAGCACCGTTCAAAGTGACGGTACCGCGCAGGCTGCAGGGCAGCTGTCCGCCCTGGGCCTGGACTATGGAAGGCGCAAGCAAGATCAATGCAACTAGCAAGACCGGAATTAATCTCATCTGGACACCGCCTATTCTTTATCCTGTTCTTTGCCTGTTTTCTTGGCCGGGTTATGGAAACGGTATTTCCACAACAGGTAACCCCCCATCATCCCGCCTACGACGACCGCGCATATTGTGGACGCTGTTATGATAGGAGTCCACAAATCTGGCTGCGCCGCCCCGGTGGATGGTGTGGGACTGATTGTAGGGGACGCCGTCGGCTCGGGGGCGCTGACAGGGGTGTCTGTCGGGGTGGGTTCAGGTTCCGGGGTGGGAGTGGGAACAGGGCCTGGAGTGGGGGTCGCCGCAGGCGTCGGTGTGCTGACTGGAGTGGGCGTTGGCTGTGGAGCCCTGGCAACAAGGTCGAATTGGATGTTCCCGCCCATTTCCCATGAGGCTGTCTCCTCAACCATGAGGTTTCCTACCCTGAACGAGACAGGGGTCCCGTAGCGGTAGGCTCCGGGTTCCGGAACGACGATGATCTCGTATGTGGAGCTCCCTGCGATGCCGGGAGTCCTCACAGAATACTCGTCGCCTTCGATAACCAGCGTGATCAGAGTGCCGTCCGGTACCCACTGGCCGTCAATCTCAACGGCCCCGTAGAATCGGCACGGAGGCACCAGGGTTTCAGCGAAGGCCGTATTTGTCAGCAGCAGGAAGAAGGCCAGGGCTGCCGCCGGAAGTAGCATTATCGGGGTGACCATTCTCTCAGGTAGCGCAACCTCGCTGTCAGCGTTCGGCATGAGTTCACGCGCCGGAATGCTTAATCTAATCTAAGCTTTTTGCCACCTGAGGTCAATAGTCAGGCACAAAAGTCCGGCAGGAGATGATCCGTGACTCGGTTTGGTAGAGGGATCTTCAGCGCCTCCGCCAATCATCGCGGTACGAAAAGATGCCGAAGCCTATCAAGGCCGTACCCGCCCCGACAAATGCCAGGATCATCGACAGGCCTTTGAACATGACCTTAAGCTGCTCCCATTCTTCGTACTGGAGCTGCAGCACTAAATCGAAAACTTCTCCTATCATAGGGAGATAGCGGAACTCTGTCTCGGCCCTCTCGAAAGCAGACGTGGTCGTGAGAAACATGATCAGCCCCAGGAGGGATGTTACCACTCCTGTACCGACAATTGCCAGGGAAGTTCGTCTGGACATACCACTCCGTCCCCGGGAAGCTTCCATCATCCGGGATACGAGCCTGAATAGTCCTGGATCAAAGGGAGTACGGCCTTAACGCGCGGACCAGTCCCGTCATGGACGGGGAACCAGCGGTGGTTTTCCGTCCGCGACCATCTTATAACAGCAAAATGCGTTTCAGGCAAGTCCCTGCGGATGAAATGACCGTACCACGTCTATTGCGGTCTTCTTGCGGGCCATCTATACTGGCGTCCGTAAAGCAGGCTTGGCCGAAGCGGCATAGAGCAGGGTGAATCTGAGTCCTGTCTGCAAATAGATGATAATGAGACCAAGATTCTGGTACTGCCCTCTTTGCGGTTATATGCATATGAATACGGACAGTGCCAGGGGAACCTGCCAGACCTGCCCTGCCTGCGGCGAAGAGATGGTGCCCTGCTGGGGCCAGATTCGAGAGGGCTCATTCAGCCGTCTATGGTGTGAAACCTGCGATAACAGGTCAAGCTGCCCCATGGTCACCGGGAGCTAGTCTTTTCAAGCAGGCTTGACGCATACCAGGAGCGGGTAGGTAGTGGGGTCCTCATCCGGCAGGAAGAGGGATTCCCGGTAGAACTCGAACCCGGTTTCCGTTGCGGACCGGAGCCAGGTGTCCGTTTCGAAGATGCCGCAAGTATGACGGTCGGAGAATATGTCGAGTTTGCCTTTTCGCCTGACAAGAAAGAGAAGCGTGGCCTCATAAACTGTATCCGATGGGTCTGGATCATAGAGGTTCTCAATGAACGCAACCTCCATATCATCTCGGGAATGGATGGAGCACGATGTCCAGTTTTGCGGAAAGGTCTTGGCTGTCTGCTCAATCAAAGTGAGAAAAACACCGCCCGGATTCAGGTGGTAGAAAGCGGTCGCAAAAACGGCCCGCAGGTCTTCCACTGTGAGCATGTAGTTCATCGAATCTAAAGCTACAACGGAATCGAAGGTCGCGTCCAGCCTCACCCTGCGCATGTCGCCCCGGCAGTAGGTCGCTTCGGGATTGAGCTTGCGCGCGAGCTCCAGCATGTTCTCGCTGATGTCCGTACCCGTAACAGTGAAGTGTTTCTTGAAAGTACAATCGTTGTGACCGCCTCCGCAGCCAAGATGGAGCAAGGTCCTGACGTGAGTCTTCGAGTACTCCCGAATCGTCCCGCTCAGTATCTCAGACTCCTGCGCGTGCGCTTCTGGCGGGCTAATCACCGGCCAGAGCCAGGAGAAGTCGCCGTAAAGGCGGCATTCTTTCGGTGAAGAAGACAATCGTGCCTCCTTTTTGTCATCTATCCATCAGTTTAGCATGAAAGTCTGCATGATGCGGCGAATGGTTCTGGGAGCCGCGGATTCTCCCGGCCAGGCGGCTCTGGAAAAGCGCGGTGTTCTCAAACTCGTCGAGGCATGGTCCGGCGGTGGGACATGACCGAGATTGCCAGGAACAAAGCCGCAAGGCATGCGAGGACGAGCAGGTCCAGGACCGGGTGAAACCGGCTTATTCCCTCGATACAGTAGCGGGCCGCGTCGGTCAGGTAAGTTAAAGGGGAAAAATAAGCTACTACCTGTGCCCATGCGGGCAGGTCGACCAGCGGGATGAAGACCCCGCTTATGGAAACAAGCGGGAACTTCACGACGGCGGAAATCATGTTCACTGTGGCCGGAAGGTTCGTGGGCATAATTGAGAACATATTGCCCAGACAGGCGAAGCAGAAGGATGCAAGCAGCACACCTGCGACGAGCACAGGCGGATTGTGAATCTGGACCCCCAGCCCAAGGCCGATGAAAACGGGAATGGCGGAGATGGCGATACCGAAGGCAAAGGACGCCAGAATACTGCCGGTGATTATGGTCCCCCACCGTAACCGGGCAGGACATCAGTCTTTCCAGGGTCCTTGCCTGAGCTTCCCAGGGTATGACAATGGTTGATATCGCGGTGGCGGTGAAGAAGAGTATCGTTGCCAGAAGCCCGGGAATCATGAACTCGACTAAGCGAATCCCGGGTTTCTTTGAAGAATCTATCCAGAGCATCCCGGTTTACGTAGTAGTGCATGTGATAGCCGCGTCTTTCACCATTCACCAGTCCTGCCGATTTCAATACACGCAGGTGCTGCGATACTGCTGACTGGGTCACGCCGAGGATTCCGGCCAGGGCATTGACGCAAAGCGCATCGGGGTCGTGCTGGCGGCAAAGCAGTTTCACCAGGCGGAGCCGCGTTGGGTCTCCAAGCGCGCTGAACAGTGCCGCTTGCTCTTGAGTATTATCGCCGATCATATAAGTAAACGCTAATAAGCTTAACAGGATCATAGCCCGGGTGAGGCTGTGAGTCAAGGGATGATGGGCATAACACGAAGAGAGCGGGGGCAATTTCTCTGTCGCACGAGGACGCGATTACCAGCCTTACAGCGAAGGGCTTCTTCCGGGACGTGAAGCGGGGGTTAGATCGGCGACTTGCTCCCCGGAAATCAGGGTGCCGCCTGGCCGACAGGTGAGCCGGGATTGGTTATGAGAGGTCAAGGGGGGAGGCTCAAACGAGCCTCCCCCCTTCCTTGGCCTGTCGTCTTTCAGCAAAAGCTTATGAAACGACAAACCATAACTCGTTATTGTTTACCTGGTCCAGCAGGTCTTTCCAGTACTCCTGCTCGGCTCTTGTATCCGGGTCATTTTCGTCAAGACCAAGCGCATCCTGAGCGCCATCCACGATTCCTACTATGCTCATGGTTTCTCCGGTTGCGAGATCCACCCACACGAGCTGGTCAGGGCACACAAAACCGGCGGCGATGTTCAGCAAGGTTGCGCTAAGCTGGGCTTCCAGCATTACCGACATGTCCCTGGCCCTGGCATTTCTGGCAAGGTCCTTGTTTACGGGAATGGTCGTGTTGCCTGCGTCCAGCAATTCTTCCCACAGAGCCTGGCCGTTCTTGTTGCTCCAGAATCCGATACTATTGCCGCCCATGGCCTCTTCCACAGCCTGGTAGTTAGCCGTTATATTGCCCCCACCTGTTTCAACCGTTATTGTCTGGCCTTGAGCGGTGGACAGCCCTGCGGTTGCCACCCACACATACAGACTTTCATTGCCTGCCAGTGGAGAATGGAACGCAAAGGTGACCGCCTCACCCACGGGTGCGGTGACAGTCACGGACAGATTGCCGACGGCGTAGTCAATGCCGTCAACTGTAAGTACGGTGCCGGTGAAGTCAGTGCCTACTCCAGTCTGGTCGAATATGATATCGACTATCTCGGGTTCGTCTGCGAAGGCCGCTGCAGCCCCAATGGACAGGGCGGCCACCAGCAGGACTGTCAAGAATAGGGGTGTTACGCGTTTCAAGTTTTTCCTCCCTCTTTTTCTTTTGGCTAGCCGACGGGAGCTATCCATAGTCCATGTTCACCTCCGTATCAAATAGTCAGTCGAACTCTAATCGGCGGCAAACATGGGAACAATCCCTCAAAAGCACATTTGAAGGAAGGAGATAGTCGAGGTACTCCGGTAATAGTCCACCAGACATGGCAGCGCCGGATTTCGGCCCTTGCGAGAGCGCGAGAAGATGTTGACTTTCCCCCGAAGCATTCCTCTCGAACGGTTATGCCCGGGTTTCAGGTGAGGATCGTGGTAAGACTGCGCATGGGCTGAACTAAAGGGAGGCAGCGGTGGGTCGCGGTATGAGCCGGCGGTACCGGCGCCGGGTACTGGTATGCAAACAGGTGATTGAGCGGTAGCCCGTGTAAGTCACATTCCGAAAACACGTTGGAAAAGTTGAGCAAACGGAGCTTCGCCGAGCTGGTAACTCGAAGGCGGACTTGAGCAAATCACGAAGCTGCCACGTTCGGAAAACAACAAAAGTTGCTCAAGTTCCAGGGGACCGGGGGAAAACAAAAGTGGGCCCGGCAGGGTTCGAACCTACGACCAATCGGTTATGAGCCGACCGCTCTGCCACTGAGCTACGGGCCCTCGCGATCTTATTATAGTGGATTTAGTC
This sequence comes from Dehalococcoidia bacterium, assembly GCA_014859215.1. Lineage (GTDB taxonomy): Bacteria > Chloroflexota > Dehalococcoidia > SZUA-161 > SZUA-161 > Kmv37. The sequence goes on from JACUUS010000003.1 coordinate 33,555, forward strand.
TATTAATTCTAGAATTGTGGCGGCTCCCTGCCCCATTCCGACGCACATCGCGGCAAGGCCGTATCTGGTGCGCCGCCGCCTCATTTCATGGACCAGCGTAGTCATGAGCCTTGCGCCTGTGCAACCCATGGGATGGCCGAGGGCCACAGCGCCGCCATTGACATTCACTATCTCTTCATCAAGTCCGAGCTCGCGAATGCCCACCAGGGCGACTACCGCGAAGGCCTCGTTAAGCTCCGCCAGCCCGATGTCGGAAGATGTCAGGCCGGCCCGTTGCAGGACTTTCCTGGACGCCGCGACCAGTCCCAGGCCCATAAGCTTCGGGTCGACACCCGCTACCGCCATCGATACGATCCTTGCCATCGGTTTCAGGCCTGATGCCAGGCACTTCTCACGGGATGCCAGCAGCAACGCGGCGGCCCCGTCACTGGCCTGGGATGCCGTGCCCGCGGTGATAGTCCCTCCGGGACAGGCAATCGGCTCAAGCGCGCCCAGGAGCTCAAGGGTCGTGTATGGTCTCGGGTTCTGGTCGCAGTCTATTATCTCGACGCCGCATCCTCCTTCGGACGGCACCGGCACCGGGACTATTTCGTCCCTGAATCTCCCCTCGTTCTGCGCGGCCACCGCCCGCTGGTGGCTTCTCAGTGCGAACCTGTCCTGCTCTTCCCTCGATATGCCGTAGAGTTCGGCGAGGTTCTCCGCCGTGAGCCCCATTGAAGCAGCGCTCCGGTCTACGAACTCGAAGCGCCTCGGATTGAGCTCTGCCCCGGCCCCCTCCGGCAGGTGCGTCATGCTTTCGATCCCGCCGGCTATCAAGAGGTCGCCGCAGCCGGACATGATGGCCTGCGCCGCGGCGTGCGCAGCCGTCATCCCCGAAGCGCACTGCCGGTTTATGGTCTGGGCGGCGACACTAAAAGGAAGGCCCGCCATGATTCCTGTATAGCGGGCCACGTTCATTGCCTGCTCACCGCACTGGGTGGCGCAGCCGAGCAGGACGTCCTCAATTTCGCCGGGATCTACACTGGTTCGCCTGAGCAACTCACTTAGGACGATAACTCCCAGTTCGTCGGAGCGAATGTCCCTGAACCAGCCCTTGTCCGGGTGGGCCCTCCCGATGGGAGTGCGCACCGCGTCGACTATGAAAGCCTCTCGCATGCACTGCGTTTCTGGGATCTGGTGAGGTCTGTTATCCGGGTTCTGCATTGTGGACAGCCTTAATTATAGCAACCGGGGATGAAGTAGCAAGCTGGACCCGAAAACGTTAGGCCTAGAGAGCCTGTTCGGCAAGCTTCCGGTAGTAATCCGCGGCCAGCGCTATGCCCTCTTTGAGGGAAAGACGGGAAACCCATCCAAGCTGCTCACGGGCTTTGCTGCACTCGAGGCAGATGCGGTAGACTTCTCCCTTGCGTACCGGGGCGTAGGACGGACTGCTTGGGTATGAAAGTGTGTCGGCAAGGGTGTCGAATATCTCCTGGTCGGAAGTCTCGCGGCCTGTACCTATATTGAGGATGCAGTCGTCGCCATGTTCCAGAGCGTGGACGTTGGCAGCGGCCACGTCCGAAACATGGACGTAGTCTCTTGTTTTGTTGCCAGGCCCGAAGATGACAGGCTGCTTTCCGGTCAGCATTTGTATTGCGAAGATGGCTACCACTCCCGCCTCGCCAAACGGGTTCTGTCGCGGGCCGTAAACATTTCCATATCTCAATATAACGTACTTGAGTCCATGCAGGGTGCTGTAGAGTTGAATGTAATGCTCGACCGTATGTTTGGACACTCCGTACTGGGAGATCGGGTTAATCGGGTGTGCCTCGTCGGCAGGGAGATAGTTTACATCCCCGTAAACAGCGCCCCCGGAGGAAGCATAGATGAAGCGACTGACATTCGCACGTACGCAGTTCGCGAGGACATTGAGGCTTCCCAGTATGTTGACTGTGGCGTCATGTACGGGGTCCTCACTCGATTTGCGCACATCGATCTGCGCAGCCTGATGATTGACTATGTCCGGCTTCTCCTCATCGAATACCGCGGCAAGGCCGTTCTCCTCGATCCCCAACTGGTAGAATCTTGCCGCGCCGTTAAGATTTCGCCGGAAGCCGGTCGAAAGATTGTCCACAACTGCAACGTCGTGGCCGAGATTGATATAGGAGTCCACTATGTGTGAGCCGATGAAACCTGCTCCACCCGTGACAAGAATCTTCATCTTCCCTTTCCTCCCATCTATTCCACCGTGACGCTCTTGGCCAGGTTGCGGGGGGTATCTATCGAGCATCCTCTCTCTTTTGCGGTATAGTAAGCCAGCAGCTGGAGGACGACAGTATTCAAGACAGGAGTGAACAGAGGGTCTGTCCCGGGGACCCTGAGCACCAGGTCCACGTACTTCTCGATTTCGAAATCGTCTTCTTCGGCTATGGCGATCACGGGCGATTCCCTTGCCTTTATCTCCTTGATATTGGCAAGAAGAGCCTCATAAGTGAGATCGCGCGCTGCGATTGCGATCACCGGTGTCTCCTGTGTCAGGAGGGCGAAGGGGCCGTGTTTCAACTCTCCGGCGGCGTATCCTTCCGCGTGGATGTAGGCAATTTCCTTGATCTTCAGCGCACCTTCGAGAGCTATCGCATAGTTTATTCCCCTGCCGACGAAGAACACGTTCTGAAATCCCTGGAGGTAGCGGGCTGCTTTCTCCACTTCGCTCTCCCTGTCGAGCACCTCATGCACCTTATTGGGGAGCTGCCTGAGCTCAGCAATCAGCCTGGTGCGTGAGCTGATATCGCCTGAAGCACGAGAGAGGGCGAGAAGATACAGCATTGTCAACTGTGCGGTAAAGCTCTTGGTAGCAGCCACGCTTATTTCGGGGCCGGCATTTATGTAAAGTACTTCATCCGCTACCCGCGTGGCGGTGCTCCCTACCACATTTGTGATAACGAGTGTACGGCACCCGTACTCTCTGGCTTTCCTTATCGCTTTGAGGCAGTCCGCAGTTTCGCCCGACTGGGTGACAATTATGACCCAGCAGTTTTCGATGACTGGACAGGAGTAATTGAATTCCGTGGCCATATCAACCGTGACAGGGGTTTGAATTACTCTCTCCAGGCAGTGCTTCCCTACGAGCGCCGCATGGTACGAAGTCCCGCAGGCCAGGATCAGGATATTGTTGAAATCCGCCTCTTTGCGTAAGCCAAGGTCCACCTCGGGGTCAACCGCGGACAGGAAGCCTGCATATGTGTTGCGGATTACCCGCGGCTGTTCATGAATTTCCTTTATCATGAAATGGTCGTACCCGGATTTCTGAGCCTCCTCCACCGTCCAGGCCACCGTATGTTCCTGGCGCGTAACCGGGGCGGAGCTGTT
>JACUUS010000115.1 GCA_014859215.1 Dehalococcoidia bacterium
CTCACCACCGCGAGGGGGGCCATGGGGCAGGCGGGATCATCGCCCTTCACGCAGGCGCGGCAGCGGCCGCAGGGGTAGAAGTAACGATGGACCACCCTGTCGCCTTCAGAAAGAGGCTGGCCGGCTGAATCGGTAATAACACCTTTGCCGAGTTTGGCTACCGTCCCGAGCATTTCATGACCGAGGATGGCCGGAAGCGGCGCGCCAAGAGCTGCCAGATCAGTCTCTCCGCGCCACATATGCATGTCCGAGCCGCATATGTTGGCGCACCTGACCTTCAGCACTATCGCCCCCGGTTCGGGGTCAGGCACCGGGTACTCGCGGATTTCGAAGGGTATGCCGCGTCCAAGATAGACTGCCGCCTTGCCTTTTTCGGCCACTGTCGGTTACCCCCTTCCTCTTTGTCGGGATGCAGGCCAGCCGTAAACAGAAGAGACTGTCAGGCTGGTTCTATGCCCCTGTAGTAGAGGGCATATGCGCCGACTGTCATAGCCAGGTCAATGCTTTCCAGTTCCACTCCCAGGCTGGCCCGAACATAATCGCGGAGTTCGCGCTGAATTACTACCGGGTCCTTTCCTGCTTTGAGTGCTTCGCGTATGAAGTCACCCAGCATGCGGGTATGGTGTTCGGCCATCCGCGTGAGCCTCTCCGGATCGGAGCCCACGCCGCCGTGAGAGTAGAACAGGATGCGGGGATGGAGTTTCCTCAGTTTGTCAATGGTCTGAAGATAGAGCTCCTGGTCGAAGCTCGGCGGCGCGACGGCCGGCAGGGGAACTATCTCTCCACGCTGAACGGGAAGGCCGAGGGCTTCTCCGCAGAAGAGGCCTCCAGAGGCGCTGTCCAGTATCGCAATGTGGTGAGGAGAATGGCCCGGAGCATAGATTATCCGCAGTTTCCTTCGTCCAAATCTCAGGGTTTCTCCGTCCAGGGGCACCCGCAGCTGATTTTCGGGAACAGGTTCGACGGGGCCATACACCTCCTCAAAACCATCTCCGAAAGCGGATTTCGTACTCCGGATAAGACGGGACGGGTCGACTGCGTGTTTCCGGCCCGCGGGATGCACCACCACCATCGCTTCGGGGAACAGCCGCGCCAGCGTTCCCATGCCGCCCGCATGGTCTACGTGGATGTGCGTGGGGATGATACAGGTCAGGTGGCCGATCTCCAGTTCCTCCAGCGCCTGTCGAATCCGGGGCACGCAGCCTGCGGGGCCGGGCTCTATCAGGACGCCTGATTCCTTGATGATGTAAGCCGCGAAAAGCATGGCCGTGCCGGCCAGCGGCGTTTCAACACGGTATATACCAGGAGCTACGTGTTCCATAGAGAGCAGTCTCCGGCGAGGCAAAGCTGTAGACCGGTTGACCTATTATGAAGCGCGTACCCTGCCTTGTAAAGTCCTTCTGAAACCGTCTTCCGTCCGGCATGCGCGGGTGGGAAGAAATCCCAGAATTGCTCGCTCACCCAACTTTTCGAAACGATAGACATACCCGACTGAAACTACGGATAGTAACTAGTTTCAAATAGGTAAGCATACGAATACCTTTGTTATCACAGGATGCCATACTTGATAGAAATGGAGCAGCGGTCCAGGAGTTGATGAGGGCAGCAGGGGAATCCCTCACCGGTATACGAGACACTCAACTTGTATTGATCAACTGCCCCGGCCCGAGCATCGATTAGAACCGGTCACCGCATCTCTGAACTGAACAGTAAGGGGAAGAGATTGACTCTTAGTGTGGAGATGATGGGTGGTGGGGAGGACAAGGGCAATCTCGAGGCGGCGTATCAGTGTGGTGTCGGGCCGGGGTGGTGAAAATCGTTCTTTATGCCGGCTGCCGTAATTCCTGGTAGTGAGCGTGGAAGTCGTTGGAGGAGGCTGTTAATGATCAGACTGACCGAGATGGCTGCGACAGTGCTCTTTGAGAGCCTGCGGGCCAGCGGTATACATCCCAACTGGGGCCTCAGGGTGAAGGAAGAGGCGGGTACATTTAAACTTCAGTTGGATACGCCGCGACCGAATGACAGGGTGATCCGCCGGAACGAGGCGGTTGTGCTGATAGTAGACAGGACGGTTGAAGAAGAAGTGGGAAACGCTTTGATCGATCTTGAGGATGACCTGGAAGAACCTCAGCTTGTAATGCGCAAGAGGTTGGCCAGGGCGGCTCCGGCATGGCAGGAGGCGACTGAATGGAGGCCGCTCATGGCCCCGAGGTACGTGCCGGCGAACTAGCCGGCCTGTTTTGCCGGAATATCTCCATTATCTCCTCCAACGAACGGGCGTTGAGCACATCCGGCTTCTCCAGCCACCCTCGCCGCGCCTGTGTGATCCCGTACCTCATCAAGTCAAGCTCGGACAGGCTATGAGCATCGCTGGAAATAGCGATCTTCACTCCCATTTCTTTCGCCATCTTGCAGTAGATATCGGCAAGGTCCAGGCGGTCGGTTTGTGAATTGAGTTCGAGCGCGCATCCGTTCTCCCGGGCAGCCCGGATTATGGCCTCCATGTCGACTTCATAGGGTTCCCGCTCTCCTATTATCCTGCCGGTAGGATGCGCAAGGACAATGAAGTAAGGATGCCGCAGAGCCCGTATTATCCGCTGCGTCTGCTTCTCCCCGGGTAAATCGAATTTGTGGTGTATCGAGCATACTACCAGGTCGAGTTTTTCCAGGATTTGAGGTGAAAGGTCGAGGGAACCATCTTCGTAAACATCCACCTCGATCCCTTTAAGAACGAGGAAGTCCGAGAAGGTCTGGTTCAGCTCGTCTATTTCCTTTATCTGCTCAGAGAGCCGATCCTCATTCAGCCCGCGCGTCATCGCCAGTCGCCTGGAATGATCGGTGACGGCGATATACTGATAGCCTCTCTCGCGTGCGGCGACGGCCATTTCTTTCAGTGTCGCGCGCCCCTCGGTGGCAGAGGTATGGATGTGCAGGTCGCCTCGGATGTCTTCGAGCGTGATCAGGTGTGGCAGTCCGTCCCTGAGGGCGGCTTCGATTTCGCCCCTGTTTTCTCGCAGCTCGGGCTCTATATAAGGAAGGCCGACCTGCGCGTAGACTTCTTGCTCTGTAGCTCCGGCGACCCTGTCACCTCCGCTGAAGACGCCGTATTCGTTGATTTTGAGGTTGCTCTTCATGCCCATCTTGCGCAAGGCTATCGAGTGCGCTTTGGATCCGGTAAAGTACAGGAGCGCCGCTCCGAAGCTCTCGTCCGGCACCACCCGGACATCGACGTGAAATCCCGACCGAAGCATTATCGAGGAACGTGTAGCGCCTCGTTCCAGGACCTGGATTGCGCCGCCGTAGCTGACGAAGCGGTCCATGACCTCGGAGGGGTTCTCGCAGGCTACCAGGATATCGAGATCGCCTACGGTCTCCTGTTTTCGACGATAGCTCCCTGCGAGATCAATTCTCTTAACGCCGCTGATTTCCACCAGGACTTCGACAAGTGACTGAGCAATCTGCTCGACCGCAGGCAGCCTGAGCCGTTTCTCTCCCGGAGACATTCCTCTGACGCGGTTTATCTGCTCGAGGATTTTCTCTTCCGCTTTGGGGCCGAACCCGGGAAGCTTGCGCACTTGCTGCTCTCTGGCGGCCTTTTCGAGATCTTCAATTCCGGTGATACCCAGATTCTGGTGGAGCATCTTGACCCGCCTGGGGCCGACTTCGCCGATCCTGAGGAGGTCGATAAGGCCCGCCGGCAGACGCTGCTTGATGTCCTCAAGCTGGGGCAGTCTGCCGCTCTTCACTATTTCTGCCAGCTTGGCCGCCAGGTCTTTGCCTATACCCGGCAGTCCGGTCAGGTCTTCGCCTTTGTCGACCATTTCAGCGACGTTCTGGGGGAGGCTCTCGATATTGCGGGCGGCAGTCCTGTAGGCTCTTACTCGAAACTGGTTGGCGGCTTCGATCTCCAGAAAGTCAGCCAACTCATAGAAGATGTCCGCTATTTCCGAGTTCCGAACGACCATACTCGTATTCCGGGAGGCCGCCGAGGGCGGCGTTATGGCATACTCGGTCCGAGCCTCTGCTCCACTTCCGCAACCCGCCTTTTCACGGGAACGACGCTGTCCGGATTGAGGGAGATAGAGTCTATGCCCTCCTCAACGAGAAAATCGGCGAAATCCGGGTAATCGCTCGGCGCCTGACCGCAAATTCCCACTTTCTTTGTCTTGCGGTGCGCAGCCTGGATAAGCTCGCTGATGGCTTTTTTTACAGCCGGGTGGCGCTCATCGAAAAGCTGCGCGAGTTCCGCTGAATCGCGGTCCACACCAAGGACAAGCTGGGTAAGATCGTTCGATCCGATGGAGAAGCCGTCGAACCTGTCGGCAAAGTCCTCGGCAAGGCTTATATTCGACGGGATCTCAGCCATGACATAGACCTGGAGTCCCCTCTCGCCCCGTCTGAGTCCATTTTCCGCGAGCACCTGAAATACCTGGTCCGCTTCCTCGGGGGTACGGCAGAAGGGTATCATTATGAGAACGTTCGTCAATCCCATATCATCGCGTACTCTCCTGATGGCCTGGCATTCGAGCGCGAAGCCTTCCCTGTAAAGGTCGCTGTAGTATCGGGAAGCGCCCCGGAAACCCAGCATGGGGTTCTCCTCGACCGGCTCGAACTCCCTGCCGCCGATCAGATTGGCATACTCATTCGTTTTGAAATCACTCATCCGGACGATGACATCATGGGGATACTGTGAAGCGCCGATCTTGGCTATGCCCTCGGCCAGGAGATCGACGAAGTACCTCGTCTTGTTCTCATAAGCCCTCGTGAGGTCCCCGATGGTCTTGCGTGCTTGCTCGTCCTTGAGGTTCGGATAGCGTACAAGCGCCATCGGATGTATCTTGATCGCATTGTTGACTATGAACTCCATGCGGGCGAGCCCTATTCCCTCACAGGGAAGGCGCCACCACCTGAATGAGGCCGCCGGGCTCGATATGTTCATCATGATCTGCGTCTGCGTCTGCGGCATGTCTTCCAGGTTCTGTTCATGGACCTCATAGTCCATTATTCCTTCATATATATATCCGTGATCGCCCTCAGCGCAGGAAAGCGTGATCTCCTGGCCGGGCTGCAGTCTCTCCGTAGCTTCACCTGTACCGACCAGGGCGGGAATGCCAAGCTCACGGCTGACGATAGCGGCATGTGAAGTCCGGCCGCCGAAATCGGTGACTATACCCAGGGCCTTTCGCATGATGGGCACCCAGTCAGGGTCGGTCATGCCGGTAACCAGTATAGTGCCCTCTTCGAAGCGGTCTATCTCAGCGACGCTCTTTATAACGCTGGCCTTCCCTGCGGCGATTGCCTCCCCTATAGCGAGCCCCGTAAGCAGTCTGTAGCCGGTCTGTTTCAACCGGTAAGTCTTGAGTGCCGCTGGCTGCTTCTGGGACTGGACGGTCTCCGGCCGGGCCTGGACTACGAACAACTCACCGGTCTCGCCGTCTTTCGCCCATTCGATATCCATCGGCATTCCGTAATGCTCCTCGATGATCGATGCCCATTTGCCGAGCTGAAGTATCTCTTGATTCTGCAAAGCGAACGAGCGTCGCTCCTTTGTGGAGGTGTCCACTGTCTTGGTCCTGACACTTCCGCCAGTCGCGTAGACGACCTTCTTTTCTTTGTCCCCCATCGATTTCTCGATTATGGGCGTGAAATCGTTATTGCCCAGTACAGGTTTGAACACCATGTACTGGTCCGGGTTCACCATGCCCTGGACGACAGCTTCGCCGAGTCCCCATGACGCGTCAATGACCACGACGTCACGGAAGCCGGTCTCTGTATCAAGGGTGAACATGACCCCGGCACTAGCCTTGTCGGAGCGGACCATCTTCTGAATTCCCACAGAGAGCGCCACCTGAAGGTGGTCGAAACCCTTTTCATTTCGGTATGCGATAGCGCGATCGGTGAACAGCGACGCGAAGCATCGGCGGCAAGCGATGAGCAGCTCCTTCTCGCCAACGACATTGAGAAAAGTCTCCTGCTGGCCGGCGAAACTTGCGTCAGGCAGGTCCTCGGCGGTCGCACTGCTTCTAACCGCGACACTCATTTCGGGTATGCTGTATCTCAGGGAAAGCTCGCGGTACCCGGTCTGTATCTCATCGGCAATATCCGGGGGGTACTCTGACTGGAGTATAAGTTCACGGATCGACTTGCCCACGCTGCTCAGCGGCCTGGCGCCCGTCCGGAGATCCTGCAGGTGCTCGTCGATCCGGCCCAGCAGATTATTTGCCTCCAGGAAACGCCTGTATGCGCCGGCCGTGGTCGCAAACCCGTCGGGGACTGCTACCCCCCTCCGTTTCAACATCCTGATCATCTCACCCAGGGAGGAGTTCTTTCCCCCCACGTCGGGAACATCCCTTACCCCCAGTTCCTCGAACCAGCGTATATACCTCAATCCACTTGAAACCATGTCTCCTCCTGTCACCGTGGCTGTTGCGTAAGCCGGTAAATAGTAAGGGCAAAGCGGCAATCAAGCCGAAATGCCTGCGCCGTACAGCGTTCCTCGGTGCCTGCTATTCAATGAAGGCGGAATGAAAAATGCCTCGCGATGAGGCATTAGGAAGACTGCAATATGGCCGAACGTGATCTTTTTCATGATTCCCGGTCTGGTCATCCCCGACATTAGCCCCGTGGTCTTGGCTTCGAAATCGTATTTCAGGCTAGATAACGATACGCTTCGGACCATCAAGAAGTCATAAAATGAACAGCAAAAAAGTTAAGAAAGTGTGACATTTGAGGTGTTAGCTTCAGGGTCGTCGTAGATCACGGACCAGGGTATCCCTTTAGCAGGGGGGAAGACCGTCTCTACCGCCCCAGGTGTTGCTGAGGTAGTGCCTGCCGCCCGCCATGACCGCGCCTGATCTCTACGGGTTCTTTCGGTTCCAACCTCTAGAACCATTGCTCTCATACTGGTATCGATAATAGCAAAGAAAGGCTTCGGTAGTTAACTAGACATAATTAAGCGATACTTGCATACGATTTAGGTATAGGTACGAATTTATGCGAACGTGAAGAGACTAAGAAAATGTAAACAAGGTCTGCTCGGCGCAGATCATAACTTATTGCGAAGCAAGGGGGAGGGAAACTATGTCATGAACGAAGCGAAATTACGCAAGCTCGAACAATAAAGGAGGGGAAGAATGAAAGGAAAAAAGAACAAGCGCTCTGGCATGCTACTGGCCTTCGCTGTGATAATCGCGCTGGTCGTATTCATGGTGGGCGGCAGCACCGCCCTCATGCAGAATGACCATGTAGGTAACAGTAGTGTGCAGGAGATAGCGCCGGCGGACG
>JACUUS010000116.1 GCA_014859215.1 Dehalococcoidia bacterium
AGGCCGCCGCCCGCCGATATCGGCGTGACGAGCGGCGCTTCCGCTCCTTCCTTGCTGATAGAACACGGGGCGCGGCTACATACCCTCTCCCTCGCAGGGAGAGGGCAGGGTGAGGGTAATCCGGATACATGGGTTACACTTTCTTCAGGTTTGCCTTTTCTTGAGTACTTTGAATCGCTGCACTTCGTACGTTTACGTCCTCCCATCCCGCACGGTTGACAGCCCGCCCCATACGCGCATATCATCAGGCGCGGATATCATAAGGAGGCATCACTTAGCGCATGGGAGAGAGGGCATTGCTGGTGGAGAGACTTATGGAAATCGCAGGCGCGGATCGGGTTGTAAGCGATAGAGACCTGATGCAAAGCTACCTCCTGGATGAGACTTCGACCCTGATCAGCCCGCAGCCCGCCGCCGACCTGGTCCTTGTGAAGCCGGAGAGCGCGCAGGAAGTGAGCAGGGTGCTGGCCTTCGCGAACAGCGAAAGGGTGCCGGTATTCCCCAGGGGAGGCGGCACCGGCCTCTGCGGGGGAGCGGTCCCCACGCGGAACGGGATCATCCTTTCCCTGGAAAGGATGAACGACCTCCGGATTGACAGGGAGAACCTCATGGCTGTGGCAGGCGCAGGGGTCACGCTGGGCGAACTGGTGGAAAGGGTGCAGGGAGAAGGCCTGTTCTTCCCGCCTCATCCCGGCGATGACACCGCGCAGATCGGCGGCCTTGTCGCCTGCAACGCGGGAGGGTCCCGCGCGGTCAAGTACGGCGTGATGCGGAACTACGTTAAAGGCATCGAAGCCGTATTACCTTCCGGCGAGGTCCTGCGGCTCGGGGGAGCGCTGCTCAAGGACAATACCGGCTACAGCCTGATGCACCTGCTCATGGGCAGTGAGGGGACCCTTGCGGTCATAACGGAGGCTACGCTGCGGCTGTTCCCCGCACCCGCAGCGACCGCGACCATGGTTATTCCGTACATGGACCGCCATGCCGCTCTCAATACCGTGCCTGAACTGCTTCGGAGCGGCATTACCCCGCTGGCAATCGAATACCTCGACCGGCGCTCGGCCGAGACCTCCGCGGCGTTCCTGGGAACGGAGTGGCCCTGCAAAACGGGTGAGGCATTCCTCATGATAATCGTGGACAGTATGAGCCAGGACGAGGTCAACCGGACCTGCCAGGAAATCGCCCGGATAGGCGACAATCATGGCGGGCTGGAACCTCTGATCGGGCAGACGAAGAAGGAACAGGAGAAGGTGTTACGTATCAGGAGCAACGTCTATACGTCCCTGAAGAACGGCCTGGCGGACGCGCTGGATATCTCGGTCCCGCCGGCAAGCCTCGGAAAGCTGATGGACGCCATAGACCGGGTCGCGGATCGCTTCGCTGTCGAGATACCAATGTGCGGCCACGCCGGTGACGGCAACCTGCACCCGGCCCTCCTGAAAGAGTCTTTTGCCGGTTCGGAGGAAGACCTGAAGAGGGCCAAGCGTGCTATATACGAGGAAGCCGCCCGGCTCGGGGGCGTCATGACCGGCGAGCACGGCCTGGGCAAGGTAAGGCCGCCGGACCTGGGGCTCTTCCTCAACGGGAAGAGGGTGGAGCTTATGCGGGCAATCAAGAGGGTCTTCGACCCGGAGGGGATACTCAATCCCGGCTGCGTGATTGGGGAGCACTGTGAGAACTCGGATTGACAGGTCTTTGAATATACAGTATATCCTAACCAGCTACTGGTTAGGCACAAGCCTGATGCGTTCATGGGGATCTTAGGAATAGAACAACTGCTGCTATGCGGGTCCTATTAGATACAAATATCTTCATATATAGGGAAGACAATCAGGTCATTCCTGAAGATTTGCAGAATTTGATACTTGTGCTGAATAAGATCAGGGCTGAGCTACTAATACATCCGTTATCAGTTCAAGAGATCAGGCGAGATCGTAACAAGAAACGCCAGGCAGTGATGCTCTCAAAGATCGGAGCATACCCCGTCCTGGAAATGCCCCCGACGCCTGATAACGATCACGAATTCCTCAAGATTATTGGATGTAAGAATGATGCTCATGATTTGATCGACAATAACCTTCTATACGCTATTCAGAAAGATGCGGTCGATTTCTTGCTCACTGAAGATCGAGATATACATAAGAAGGCCGTTAGGGTAGGTATCGATAGCAGGGTACTTCTCATCGCTGAAGCTTTACTTCTATTCCGTGCGCATCTTCAGAAAGATAGCGTGGTTACTCCTCCGGCTTTGTCACGCAAACCGGTGCATAGTCTGGATACCAATGATCCATTCTTTGACTCCCTCAAGGAAGAGTACCAAGAATTCGAGAATTGGTTTAGAAAGGTCAAAAGAGAGGGTAGAGAGTGCTTGGTTAGCTATAAAGACGATGGCGGAATTGGAGCACTGCTCATCTACAAGTTTGAAGAGGAACTAGTTGATGCCGTTCCCCGAAACCTCCCGAAAAAGAGGCGAGTCAAATTGTCAACTTTCAAAGTTGAGCAATTAGGTTATAAAATCGGGGAATTATTCATCAAACTTTCCATAGATATTGCATTGAAGGATGATGTTTATGAGATATATCTTACCCATTTCGTTCGACCTGAGGACCGACTCGTGGAGCTTATCACGGAATATGGTTTCTACTCAGTCGGCACAAATTCGCGCGGAGAGGGTGTTTTTGTCAAGAGACTAATTCCCGAACTAATTAGAGCTAAGGGACTGTCGCCCTTCGACATTACTAGAGTCTTCTATCCGAGCTTCTACGACGGGGCAAAAGTAAAGAAATTCATTATTCCTATTCGTCCGCTATATCATGGCAGATTGTTCACGAACTACAAGGACAGACAAACTGAACTCCAGGAGATGTTTTTCTATATTGTGGAGGGCAATACGATCAAGAAAGCTTACGTCTGTAATTCCCGAATTAGGAACGTAAGTCAGGGGGATATAATCCTTTTCTATGTATCAGAGCGAAAGAAACTGATCACTTTAGGAGTCGTCGAGACTGTCTATCGCGGATTACAGCACTCCAGCGACATTGTCAAAGCAGTCGGCAAGAGGACGGTGTATTCAATGAATGAAATTGATTCGATTTCCATAAAACCTTCACTTGTTATTCTGTTCTGGCAATATTGGCATCTGGACCATCCATTGTCATACTATCAATTGATAGACATGGGAATTTTGAAAGGCCCACCACGATCTATCGTGCGCATCCCGGACCAACATTACTATCTTATTAAAGAAACGGGGCGAATTAATGCACGTTTTACTGTCAATTAAGCCCGAACATGCTCAAGCCATAACTCAAGGCAAGAAATCGTATGAACTACGCAAGAATCTGTTTCGATCCGGTCCTGTGGAAAGGGTATATCTTTACGTTACCAAACCCGTACGGAAAGTAATTGGCTCATTCAAGTTCGGGGAGATTAGATGTTTGCAACCCAGATTACTTTGGGAGGAAATAGGCACACAATCGGGCATATCCAGTCTGGACTTTTTTGAATACTTCAGAGGCAGAGATAAGGGATTCGCCATCAAGATTGAGGATTTGCGCCTATTTGAAACTCCTATCGACCCCGGCTTGTTTATCGTAGATTTTAGGCCGCCGCGTTCTTTCATCTATATAGATGGTGAGCTGTCTACATTGAGCACCCGTCCTCACACATTTCGCAATTCTGCCTGAGGCATTGCGCGCCACAAGTAATATCGCGGTGGATAAACCAGCCCCACGAACCGCCAAAGGAACATAGATCAAGAATGCTGTTCGGTGTGAATAAACCGCGGATCGCGGCGGGCCGCCTGCACGGCCTTCAGAGCGCTCTCTTCCTTGTCCTTGATCTCAAGCATGATGTCAAAGTCATACGGCTTTGTTGTCTCGAGGAACAGGGCGAAGTCCTCCAGATCTATCGACTCTACGTGTCTGCCCCGCCTGCCCTCTACGCGTTGCGAGCTGTAGTCTACCATCGGCATGCCTGTTTCCGTCGTCCATGTTCGCGAAGCGGCCTCGACGGCCGTCTCGATGTCCTCGCCTGAATTGAGGGCGCCGTGATGGAGCGTATCGAAAATGACCGGGATTCCTGTTTGACGGCTCACGCTTAAACAATCGCGAAGACCATACAGTCGATCGTCGTTCTCCACGGCAAGCCTTCTTTTCACCTGAACGGGGAGTTCTCTGAAGACACTTTCGAACCTTCTAATGCTTTGGTCCCTGTCCCCGTACACTCCGCCCACGTGTATCTGAATCCTTGCCGTGGTATCAAGAGCCATCGAGTCCAGCACGTCCGCGTGATAAAGGAGCTCCCTGATGCTTCTCTTCGACACTCCTGGATCGGGCGAGTTGATAACCGTGAACTGGTCGGGATGCATGGAAATCCTGATATCATGCTCCCTGATGAAGGCGCCCGCTTCCTCGAACTCCGCCCCGAAGCGGCCCTTCCAGTCGAACCGGTTTACGGGGTGCGAGGCGAAGGGGACCAGGTCTGAGGTAATTCTGAAGAAGAGCATGTTATGATCCGCATTGAAGCGGAGCATCGTCATCAGGCAGTCGAGGTTGTTGGCGACGGCGGCAACCAGGCGCTCCTCGGAGTACGACTTGAGGCGAAATGTGCGGTCGCCTGTACAGCCGAGGGTGCGGTTTATGCAGGGATAGCCTATCTTCATGGCGGGCAGGATGGCGACTTCTCAAGCCGGCGCGTTGCAGGGCGCTCTCACCGGATGAGTCCGGCAACCGGGACCGGATTGTCTCCTCTTACTATCCTACCACATCCGCTTCGCGCAGTTTCCTGATTCGTGCATCATCATACCCGAGCTCATGGAGAATTTCGTCCGTGTGCTGCCCGAAACGCTGTGACCAGCAGCGAGCTTCTAGCGGCGATTCCGAGAGCTTGAGCATGGTGCCTATCTGCTTCGCCTTGCCCAGCACAGGGTGGTCCAGTTCAACAATCATCTCCCGCGCCAGCAGTTGCGGATCGCGGACCACTTCGTGAGGGCCGTATACCGGGGAGACGCAGGTGTCCTTCCGGCGGAGTATTTCCAGCCATTCATCCCGTGTCTTCGAAAGGAAGGCGCTGGTGAAATACTGCTGTATTTCCTCTCGCTTCTCGCCCTCGGCGAACTGGTGCTCGGCGAAGTCTTCCCGCCCAAGAAGCTGGCAGAGGTTGGCATAGAACCAGGGTTCCACAGCGCCCACGCTGATGTGTTTGCCGTCTTTGGTCTCGTAGACATTGTACCAGGGCCGCGGGCGTTCCCCGGTGGCGATTGTCTCACCCTGCTCGGAGACCACCTGGTCCATCAGGCACGGGAGGATGACCGGCATCATAAGCGCCACCACGGCATCGGCCATTGCCACATCCACATACTGGCCCGCGCCCGTCTTCTCGCGGGCCATCAATGCCGCGAGGATGCCGACCGCGGTAGCCATTCCTCCGGCGGCGAAATCCGCCAGCACCGTGCGCGGAATCACGGGCGGGCCGTCGGGGAGCCTGGTTGTACCGAGAAGGCCGCCTACCGAAATATAGTTGATGTCATGGCCGACATAGTCCCGGTAAGGCCCGTTCTGGCCGTAGCCTGTGAGCGAGGCATACACCAGCCGCGGGTTTACCTTCTTCATCGTGTCGTAGTCCACGCGGAGCCGCCTGGTCACCCCCGGCCGGAACCCTTCGATAATTACATCGGCGCCCTCTGCAAGCTGGTAGAAAATTCTGAGCCCTTCTTCATCTTTAAGGTTCAGTCCCATGGTCTTGCAGTTGCGCCAGCCCGGGAAAAACGCGACATCGGGATACATGAAGGCAAGAGGGCCGCCGCGCCGCTCGGGATGGGCTTCGTACACCTTGATGACATCCACACCCAGGTCCCCGAGGAGAGTTGCGCAGAATACTCCCGGACCCTGCCAGGCCATATCGAGCATCCTTATCCCGTCTAAAGCTGCCGGCATCTACGTTCCTCCCTTCTGTTCTAGAAAGAGTACTGACAGATACAAACTCAGTCGAGCACCTTCTCCACCATGAGACGGTCAAATTCAGACTCCTGCAAGCCCAGGATTTCTCTGTATACAAACTCGTTGTGCTCACCGAGTAGCGGAGCCCGCCCTATCTCCCCCGGCGTCCTGGAGAGCGCGAAGCTGAGACCGTCATGGGCGATCCTTCCGGCTTCAGGATGGTCGCGCCAGACGTGGAATTCTCTCGCCTTGAGCTGGGGATCCCGTGTGAGGAGGTCTTCGCCGTCCTGGACCACGCCTGCCGGGACCCCGGCCCTCTGCAGCAACGTCATGACTTCCTCGGCCTTCCTCCCCTCTGTCCATTCCTCGATAAGCCTGTCGAGCTCCTCCTCGTTCTCCTTCCTGCCCTGCAGCGTTGCGAACTTCTTGTCGGCGGTCCAGGGAGGGCTGCCGATCGCCTTGCAGAAGGCCTGCCATTCGTCATCGGTGAAAACGGCGATCGCGCACCAGCGCTCGTCCTTTTTGCGGCGTTGAGGGACTGATTCAGGCATGGCGCTGTAGTCTACCTCCCAGTCTTCAGCCAGGCAGCGGTAGACGCCGTGTGGGGCCGCGTAGGGCAAATGATTACGGTCCGCCTGCTGGATGCGGTTATTCACCGTATAGTCGAGGATGCTGGTCTCACCCCAGCAGACCGTGGACTCGAACTGCGCGATCTCGACAAATTGTCCCTTCCCCGTCACATTCCGGTGATGCAGGGCGGCAAGGATCGCGGTGGCGGCATGGTACGGGTTGCAGCTGAAGTCGGGTAGGGCGGCCATCCCTGTCCCTATGGGAGGACGGTCGGGATTCCCCGTTATATAATCGAGTCCCGCCATGGTGCGGATGCTTGTGCCGAACCCCCGCCACATAGCGTAAGGCCCTGTCTTTCCCATGACCGGCATGGTAGCAACTATGATGTCAGGCTTGATCTCGACCAGGTCCTGATAACCCAGCCGCCATTTTCCCATGGCGCCCGGGTAGAAGTTGTCAAGCACCACGTCGCTAATCGATACGAGCCGCACAGCGAGATCACGGGCTTCCGGATGGGCCATATTGAGCGTTATCCCGAGTTTCCCCGGATTGAAGTTGTTGTACATTCCGCTGATGTTATAGCTGGAGGGCACGCCGGGCTTCCGGGGCGCCTGCCATCTCATACCGTCAAGCTTGGTGCTGCTCTCTATCCGTATTATCTCGGCGCCGTAAGCTGCGAAAAGCCTTGTAGCGTACGGGGCTGCTCCGTACCAGGAAAAATCGGTGAACCTGACTCCTTCGAGCGGAAACCTTGTTCCCA
>JACUUS010000117.1 GCA_014859215.1 Dehalococcoidia bacterium
TTTGGAGTCTTGGAAGCACCCTCACACCCTAACCCTCTCCCTGATATGGAGAGGAAATAGCCACCCTTTCAGCCCCATCCGGGTCGGGTTGGAAACCCGACCTACCGAGTCTCAAGCAAAGCGGCTATCCGAGTGTGAAGCTGAGTCTGCAGTCTCAGTCTATGTGTCTATCCGGATCTGAGTCTGAATCTGAATCTCAGTCTAATCGTGGTTTGCCTTCAGCACGACCAGGATTCGCTCGGCGTCCTTGTCCTTGTCCTTCTTCTTCGTCTGGCGGGGCGGGACGATGTGTTTGAGGAAATCGCCCAGGGGGTGAGAATCGAGCAGCCTCTCCTCGATGGCGTCTTCTACCGCGCCTTCTTCTTTCAACTCTTCTACGAGCGGGACCGGGTCTTCCATGTGAACGGTGATCGTGGCGCCGACCTCTAGCGAGCCGCCAGTGGCGAGCACGCGGACGTGCGGGATACTCTGAATGGCGACACGGAGCCTGGTAAGCTGAGCGAAGTTTACCGGCGGCACAACGACAAGCTCGATACGTTTTGGCTGAGGCTTTTCTGCCTTAGGTTCTTCCGCGGGCAGCTTGTCTTTCAGGGCTTTCATGAGGTAGGCGGGCCTCTGGGCGGGCGAGGCCGCGGCGATGGTCTCGGCCTCTTCGAGGATCCGCCGCGCCCTTTCCTCGTACTCGTTCACCATGCTTATTGTGAGGGCGCCCGCTTCCTTGCGGGCCTGCTCGACAATAGCGGCGGCTTCCTGCTCGGCCTCGGCTACTATTCTATCCCTGTGAGATTCGCCCTTGCGCATTGCCTCTTCGATCACGAGGCTGCCTTTTTGCTCCGCCTCGGCCTGGATGCGGGCGGCTTGCGCCTCGATTTCCTCGAGCATGCGCTTGCCTTTCTCTTCAACCCGGGCAAGAATCTCGCTGGCTTCCGGTTCAGCAGCTCTTCTGGCCTCCTCGATGATCTCGCTCGCGGTCTCCCTGGCCTTCGTCAGTACTGCCTCTGCCTGTTCTCCAGCCTTGTTACGGGCGTCTTCGATTATAGATGCGCCTTTTTCCTGTGCGGCGTTGACGATGCGGGCTGATTCGGCGTCGCTGAGCTGCGTGGCCTCTTCCTGTATCTCGTAGCCTCTTTGAACGGCTGCTGCGATCACCTTGTTGGCCTCGGGCTCGGCATTGACCCTGGCCTCTCCGAGTATGGACTGTGCCTTCTCGCGCGCTTCGGCGATGATGCGAGAGACGTCCTCTTCGGCCCTGGCCCGGGCCTCCTCGGCAATGCGGCTGCCGGTCTGCTCGGCCTGCGCGATGACCGCCTGCGCGTCTGCTTCCGCCCTGGAGGTGAACTGAGAAATGATTTCTTCGCCTTTGCGCTCTGCTTCAGCGAGGGCCCTGTTCACTTCGGGCTCGGCCGTCTTACGCGCATCCTCGATGATCAGGCTGGCCTTCTCCTCGGCGTCGGTGACGATTCTGGCGGCGGCTGCTTCCGCCTCCCTCGTAGACTCCGTGAGAATGGCGCCTCGGGTTTGCTCGCCTTCATCACGTATTCGATCCAGTTCCGCTGCCGCCTCCGCCCTGGCGTCTTCCGCAATGCGGGCTGCCTGCTGGCGGGCTTCTTCTATAAGACGGTTGGCTGTCCCTGAAGCCTCTTTTTCCGCCTTGGTCCGCGCCTCCTCAAGTATGCTCTGAGCGTTTCGTTCGGCTTCAGCGAGAATCTTCTGCACCTCCGGCTGGGCCTTTTCGGCTGCCTCCTGGACTATCTTTTCGGCTTTGCGCTCGGCTTCGTCGATCAGCTTCCTTGCTTCCGGTTTCGCATCGTGCCTGGCCTGGTCGAGGATACTCGAGGCTTCTTCCCTGGCTGAGGCGAGGATGCTCTGGGCTTCGGACGCAGCCTTCTCTTTCAAATCCTGGACGATCTGCCGTGCCTCCTGCTCCGCCCCGGCAAGGTACTGCCGGGCCTGGGGCTCCACCTCGGACTTCGCCTGGTCCATGATAGCTTTTGCGGCAAGCCTTGCCTCGGAGACAATTCTATCCTTTTGAGCCTCGGCTCCACGGGTCGCCTCTTCGATGACGGCCTTTCCCTGATCTTCGACTTGCGCCCGCGCGGTCTGCGCTTCCTTTTCCACCGTGGTGCGGGCGTTTTCGGCAATCCTCCGGGCAGCTTGTTCAGCTTCCGCGACCAGCTTGCGGGCAGTCTGTTCGGCCTCCTCTACCACCTTGCGAGCTTCGGGCTGGGCCTTGTGCCTGGCATCTTCGATTATTTTCGCGGCCTTGCTTTCGGCCTCTGCGACGACCTTCTTGGCCTCGGGCTTGACCCTATTCCTCGCGTCTTCGAGCATTGCGCGGCTCTTCTGTTCGGCGTCTTCGAGCATGGCCCTGCTCTTCTGCACGGCGTCTTCGAGCATGGCCTTGCTCTTCTGCTCGGCGGCGGTGACCATGGACGAAGACCGGGCCTCGGCGCTTGCGGCTGCTTCCTGCACCAGACGGCGGCTGGTCTCCTCGGCTTCGGCGATGATCTTTCGGGCTTCAGGCTCGGCGTTTTGCCGCGCCTGGCCGATTATCTGGAGGCTCTTCTGATCAGCCTGGGTTATCACCCTGTTGGCATCGACCTCGGATTTCGAAAGGGCTTCCTGAATTATCTGGTGAGCCTTCTGGTTGGCTTCGGCCAGTATTCGCGCCGAATCAGCCTCAGCTTTAGCCCGGGCCTCTTCGACGGTCTGGTTCACCTTCTGTTCGACCTCGGAAAGGGCTCGCTTCGCTTCAGGCTGGGCTTTCTTCCTTGCCTCATCAAGTATCTGGGCTGCCTTCTGCTCGGCGTCGGCAACTATCTTGCTTGCTTCGGGCCTGACTTTCCTTCTGGCCTCCTCGATAAGCTCTCGGGCCTTCTGTTCAGCCTGGGCTGTTATGCGTTTGGCCTCGGCCTCACCCTGCTTCCGCGCCTCGTCCAGGACCTGTTTCTCCTTCTGTTCGGTCTGGTTGAGGATCTTGCTGGCCTCAGCTTCGGCCTTCCTTCGGGCTTCATCGCGAAGTCCTGCCTCTTTTTGCTTGGTGATATGGTTGATGAAAGCTATGACCTGGGACTCATCCAGGCCCTTGTTGACTATCTGGAATTCATGCCCCCACAACTCACGCACCGGTCTATTGGCCATGACGCCTCCTTAGCTGCGATCCAGATTCTAGCTAATCCGCGGGACAGGAGCAAGACGAAATAGTACCATAAGGGAGGATACATTTGTACAGGGCAAAGTACCACAGACCCTGGTATTCAGGGAGGGGCAGGCTGCGCATGCCTAGATTCTGGCGATATTCAGGGCTGAAGTCAATAACCTCACTTTACCTCTCACAGGAAGGCACCGGGGTCGCGCCGCAGGTTCGGTGCGCCTGTTCTGTGTTAGAATATGGCAGGGCCGGAAATGGCGAGAGTAGATATCGAGTTCACGGGAGAACGCCTCGTGCCGGGGAAGACAAACCCGGATGTGCACAAGGAGCACATTGACCGCTATATGTTCGCCGCAGGTATGGCGGCAGGCAAGACCGTCCTGGATGTGGCGTGCGGAACCGGTTACGGGGCCGGGCTGATGGCGGAAGGCGGAGCGGCGGTCACGGGTGTGGATATGTCGCTTGAAGCGGTGCGGTACGCACGGGACTGGTTTGGAGATAACGGGTGCGTGACGTTTGTGTGCGCGGACGCGGTACACCTGCCTTTCCCGGACAGGTCTTTCCAGGTCGTAATCTCTTTCGAGACCCTGGAGCATATCCGCGCGTACAGGCAATTCCTTGCCGAATGCAGGCGTGTGCTGGCGGACGAAGGCGTACTGGTATGCTCTACGCCTAACAGGAGAGTCTTCTCCCCCTCCATGGCCAGGCCTCTGAATCCCTTTCACGTGAAGGAATTCTGGCCGGACGAGTTCCGACGCCTGCTGGGCAGGCACTTCCGGTCGATACAGTTTTACGGGCAGTGCGATGTCAACCTGGCCGACCACTCTGTAGAACGCACGCACGGTGTGCGGCGGTTTATCGACGACAACGAGACATCGTCCGCATATATAATCGCGGTGGCCAGGAAGAAGACTGCGAGGCGCTCTTGATTTCGGCGGCAAGAGTCTCGGTTGTCATCGTGAACTGGAACAACTTCGCAGACACTTCCGAATGCCTTGACTCCCTCAGGCGGGCTAGCTATCCCAATTTTGAGGTGGTGCTGGTGGATAACGCGTCCACCGGTGATGATGCCCGGCTCATCCGGGAAGGGTACGGCGACTTTGTCCGATTGATCGAGAACAGCAGCAATGAGGGCTTCGCCGAAGGATGCAATATAGGGATGAAGGATGCCCTCGGCAGGGGCGCGGACTACATAGTGCTTCTCAACAACGATACTGTGGCGGCCCCTGATTTTCTCGACAGGATAATCCCGGTTATGGAAGCCGACCGGAGGATAGGAATCGCGGGAGGAATGGTTTACAGCTACGAGGCCCCGGAGCTGATATGGTTCGGGGGAGGGAGAATTAACTACCGGACCGGGAATACGCCCATAAGGGGCAGCGCTGAGAGAGACGTCGGCCAGTACTCGGGGATTGCGGATGTCGACTGGATTTGCGGCTGCTACATGGTCCTGTCACGTGAGACACTTGACAAGGCGGGCCTGCTGGATCGCAGGTTCTTTTTTGGCTGGGAGGACGCTGATATCTCGGTTAGAGCCGCCCGAGCCGGTTTCAGGGTAGTGTTTGTGCCGGATTCCAGGATCTGGCACAAGACTTTTTCGGAAGTCAAGCAGGATCGGTTGATGGGGATGCCCGTCTACTATGCCACTCGCGGACACTTCATATTCATGGAAAAGCACTTCACGCGGTTCCAGCTATGTACGGCGGGACTCTATTTTATAGTCAGCTTTCCGAGGTTCCTGCGTGATTACACGCGCATCCTGGGAAGGAGAAAGGTGCCGCTTTATATATTCATGGATATTTACGGCTATCTGACCCGCAGGTGGCGGCAGTGGTCCCGTGTCCCGCAAGAGAGATAAGACAAGCCCGGCCGGATGTCCGGCCGGGCTTCGTCATCTGATAATAACCGGCTTGATCTAGGTCGTCGCGCCCGCGACGGGGCTCTTTGGGCCCGCGGTTGGCGATTCTTCAATGACGCCGGCGAGTATCTCCGCCAGGTCCATTGCCTTGAGGCTGCCTTCAACCTCCAGCGTCTTGATAGCGTCCTCGAACATCTGCAGGCAGTACGGGCAAGCCGAGGCGAGAATCTCCGCATTGACTTTGACCGCTTCCTGGGTCCGCACATGGTTGATGCGCTTGCCGATCTGCTCTTCCATCCACATCCTGCCGCCGCCGGCTCCGCAGCAGAAGCTTTTTGCCATCCTGTGCTCCATCTCAACCGGGGGTGAGCCGGTCACCTGGCCGAGGATTTCGCGCGGAGCGTCATATACTCCGTTGTACCTGCCGAGGTAGCAGGAATCGTGATAGGTTGCTTTCTTGTCGAGTACTCTGCCGACCCTGAGCTTTCCTTCTCTCAGCAAGCCCGCAATGAACTCGGTATGGTGTACTACCTCGAAATCCCCCCCGAACTGCGGGTACTCGTTTTTGATCGTATTGAAACAGTGCGGACAGGCAGTCACGATCTTCTTGACGCCCAGTGCCTTGAGGCTCTCGACATTCTGCTGGGCCAGTGTCTGGAAGAGGTATTCATTGCCGATGCGCCGGGCGGGCTCCCCGCAGCACATTTCAGATGTGCCCATGATGCCGAAGTTCACGCCCGCGGCCTTGAGCAGCTTGCCAACGGCGGTCGCCACCTTGATATTGCGCTCTTCGAGAGCGGCGGTGCAGCCGACCCAGTAGAGGACATCGATCTGGCCGGGTCCCGAGACTTCCGTCACATTCAGGCCGTCGGCCCAGTCCGTCCTTGTGGCCATGGTGCCGCGCCAGGGGTGTCCTCTCTGCTCCATGCTCCTGAGGGCTCCCATGGCAGTTTCGGGGAACCGGGTCTGCTCCAGGACGAGGTTCCTTCTCATCTCGATTATCTTGTTCATGGGCGCGACGAAAGCGGGACACTGTTCCACGCAGGCACGGCACGTGGTGCAGCTCCAAATCTGGTCTTCCGTTATTGCGTCGCCGATTATTGTCTTCGCATCGTCGCCGGGCTTCTTGACCTTCAGGCCGAAGAAGCCTGTGTTCTCGACCAGGAGCGGTTTCAGGTCCTGGACAAGTTTCTTCGGTGAGAGAGGCTTATCCGTAAGATGCGCGGGGCACTGGTCCTGGCAGCGCCCGCATCGTGTGCAGGAATCAAGGTCCATCAGGTCCTTGACAGGGAAGTCCTGTATCCTGTTCGCCCCGAAGGTCTCCGCCTCCTCGATAGCTATGGTGCGGAGCGCGCCCTTAGGCGCGGTTGATGTCAGAAACGCGTTGAAGGGAGAGATGAACATGTGGGCAAGCTTGGGCAGGGAGAAAGCCATGTAGCCGATAACGCCTACCACCAGGACTGAATGGAACCACCACAGGCCCTGGTACCAGCCGATGATCGCGCCTGTGCCTGTGAAGGCCTTTGAGAAACCGTAGCCGAGGAAGGACCACTGAGCCCATTCGTCAGGGGCCGACGCGGCTACCATGCGCATCCCTTCCAGGATGAATCCCGTCAGGACAACGATGAAGACAAGGCCAAGGCCTACGCTGTCAGCAGGTATGTTGTCGAGTCTTTCGGGCTTCTGAAAATACCTCCTGTACACAGCCATGATAAGCCCAACAAGGATCATCACGCCGCCGAGGTCGGCGAGGAAGGAAATGGCGAGGTAGGTGTTGCCGTGAAGAAACTCATAAATGTAGTGGCTGATGACGTCCATCGCGGTCCCGAGGAGAAGGAGCAGAGCACCCCAGAAGATAAGCGCATGCATGATGCCGGGATAGGGGTCGCTCAGTATCTTCTTGTGAAATATGCCGTCAACGGTCGCAGTACGGACGAAGGCCTTTATCTTCTGATTGAGGTTGCTGAATGTATCGTCCTTCTGTCCGATACGCCACAGCCGGAAACGCTGGAAGACAGCGAATATGAGGAGCAGGGTCGCGAGCGGGGCCAGTATATAGATGAGCCAGCCGAACTGTATGTTGAAGAATATCTCGCGATGTGCAGGCTCAAGCATGATTCCTCCTTCCCGAGCTAATAGGATTCTAGCACAAAGGTATGAGTGTGCTAAGAGCAATAAGTACAATAGCCGCACGTGAATCCGTCTTTGCGAGGAGGGCGAAGGAGGCTTTGCCGCAGGAGGCCGACGCGGCAATCT
>JACUUS010000118.1 GCA_014859215.1 Dehalococcoidia bacterium
AGCAACAGCTTCCGCCGGGCGTTTCCGCTCCTTCCTGCTGCGTTCAGGGCGGAGAAATCTGGCAGACAACAGGGGTCCGCAGGCGGCTCGGATAGGCACTTGATGTAGAAAGAGACAGAATACTCCTGGTGGGCGAGTGAAGCTTCGGTTCCTTGACGTAGAACATAGGTTGCCCTACAATACTCCTGACACAGCTTCATTTCTCTTTAACTGACGTGCAACTTACCTCACAACTGGCCAGCCTGAGACCTGAGCACGGGACCCTGCTTACGATCGGGGTCTTTGATGGGGTGCATCTCGGTCATCAGCACCTCGTCCGAACACTGTTGCGGCGCGCTTCACAGCAGGGTCTCCTCAGCGGCGTGGTTACTTTCGCCTATCATCCCCGATCTGTCCTGTATCCAGAATTGAAACTGGGCCGACTAACGACGATTGAAGAGCGCAGCCGGCTCCTGCGGGATCTTGGAGTCAATCTTATTCTTCCCATCGCTTTCACCGCCGAAATCGCAGCGATGCCTGCCCGCGAATTTGTCATCGCGCTCATAAGGTATTTGCGAATGGAAGGATTGGTTGTCGGGCCGAATTTCGCCTTGGGCAAGAACAGGGAAGGAGATGTGCGAATGCTGGAAAGGCTCGGCAGGGAACTTGGCTTCTCGGTCGAAGTAGTAGAGCCTTTGAAGATGCACGAAACGCTGATAAGCAGTACTGCCATTAGAAGCGCGCTTGCAGCGGGAGACCTCAAGGCCGCGAACAGGCTGCTTGGAAGGTACTTCACTCTGGCGGGTCAGGTTGTCGGCGGGAGGGAACGAGGTCAAGAACTGGGCTATCCCACCGCGAATATAGCAGTGGATGCTGAGCAAGCGCTGCCGGCTGACGGCGTCTACGCTACGCTTATCCATGTTGCGAATGAAATCTACCCGTCCGCGACCAATATCGGGCGAAGGCCCACCTTTGATGACGGGGAGCATACTATTGAGGCGTTCATCATGGGGTTCGGCGGGAATATCTACGGGCAAAAAGTGACGCTGCAACTGGTTGAGCGTCTTCGTGAAGAGAGGAAGTTCCCTACGGTCGATGATTTAGTAACTCAACTTGGCAGGGACGTGGCGGAAGCAAAAGAAATATTAAAGGAAGCTCTGGTTGGTGTAAGGCGCAGTGGAAGCAAAACTTGAGTACGTACTGACACGTGGTGTCGCTGAAATAATAATCAGGGAGGAATTGTACAGACTCCTTGAATCCGGCAGGCCGTTGAGGCTGAAGATGGGATTCGATCCTAGCCGCCCGGATATTCATCTGGGGCACGTTGTCGGCATGCGGAAGCTGAGACAGTTCCAGGAACTCGGTCACCAGGTCGTCGTGATAGTGGGTGACTGGACTGCGCAGATCGGAGACCCCAGCGGCACCTCTCAGACGCGTCCCATGCTGTCGGCGGAGGAAGTCAGAGATAACGCCGAAACATACATGCAGCAGTTCTTCAAAGTGGTGGACAGGGAAAAGACGGAACTGCGGTGGCAGAGCGAATGGTTCGGCGATTTCCGCCTTGCGGACGTGATCAGGCTTACAAGCAAATTTACGGTTGCCCAGTTGATGGCGAGGGAGGACTTCAGCAGAAGAAACGCGGGAGGGAAGCCGATCGCGCTCACTGAGCTGCTTTACCCGCTTCTGCAAGCCTACGATTCCGTAGTTGTGAGGGCGGATGTTGAGTTCGGCGGCATCGACCAGAAATTCAATTGCCTGATGGGCAGGGACTTGCAGCAGATGATGGGGCAGCCGCCGCAGCAGGTATTTCTCATGCCCCTGCTTGTCGGTACAGACGGCCAGCAGAAGATGAGCAAGAGCCTGGACAACTACATAGCGGTGGAAGAGCCTCCGGAAAACATGTATGGCAAGATCATGTCCATGCCGGACCGTCTCATGATGGACTATTTCGAGTTGCTTACGGATGTCCCTGATCTTGAGCTTGCGCGGATTAGGGCTGACCTTGAGAATCAGACCGGAAACCCGATGGCCGTCAAGAAGCTGTTGGCTCAGGACATAGTGAAGCAGTTTCATGGGGAACCGGCCGCGGTTGAAGCGGCGTCACACTTTGAGAAAGTGGTGCAACGAGGTGAGGCGCCGGAAGAGATGCCGGTTATCAGCGTGTCTGAACTGCACCAGCGCATAAGCAGGGATCCGGCAGCCAGGCGGGAAGCAGGTATACTAGGAATTGTGGATGTACTTGTCGCCACCGATCTCGTGAAGAGCCGCAGCGAGGCCAAGAGGCTTATCCGTCAGGGGGCCGTCGAAATGAATGGTCGGCGAGTCGTTTCAGAAATGAGCTCACTGGACCGGGTGCCCGCCGGCGACGGTACTACACTCAGGGTGGGAAAGCAGCGCTGGCTGAGAATAGTCGGCTGACGCTATTCTTCCTGCCTCTTCGTCTCGGAGATTATTCTCTGGGCGATATGCTGCGGGACCTCCTCGTAGTGACAGAACTCCATTGAGTAGCTGCCGCGCCCCTGCGTAATCGACCTCAGGTCGGTTGAATACCTCAGCATTTCAGCCAGGGGGACCTGTGCTTCAATGACGCTTGATCCATCGCTGGGCGAAACTCCCAGGACCCGGGCACGCTTGCCGTTGAGATCGCTCATGACGTCACCCGTGAAGTTGTCGGGGACAGTGATATGCACGTTCATTATGGGCTCCAGAAGAGCCGGGTTCCCGCTGTTTACACCCTTCTTGACTGCCTGCGAGGAGGCCAGTTTGAAAGACATTTCTGACGAGTCCACCGCGTGGTAGCTTCCGTCGTAGAGAGTTACGCGCACGTCTGTGACCGGATATCCAGCGATTACTCCCTCCTGAAGGGCTTCGTTCACACCCTTCTCCACCGCAGGTATGTAGTTCTTGGGGACCGCACCTCCTACCACCTTCTCCGCGAATTCGCTGCCCGACCCCCGGGACAGCGGTTCGAGCGAAAGCAGAACATGTCCGTACTGGCCGTGGCCCCCAGTCTGCTTCTTGTGCTTGTGCTCGGCTTTGGCAGGAGACGTAATAGTCTCCTTGTACGGTATCTTCGGAATTTCGGTCCGTATATCAACTCCGAACTTTCGCTTGATCTTCTCTACAGCTACGTCGACATGAGTCTCGCCCACGCCTGAAAGGATAGTCTCGCCTGTTACAGCGTCCTTGTAGACCGCGATGGTCGCGTCCTCTTCGGTCATTCGGGTGAGGGCGGCGCCCATTTTGTCCATGTCGGCCTTTGTCTTTGGATATACCGCGACCGCGAGGGCAGGTGACGGGTAAGCGATTGGTTCGAGGATCAAAGGCTGCTCTTTGCTGCACAATGTGTCATTGGTGTTGGTTTCCGCAAGCTTGGCGACGGCACCGATATCCCCGGCCCCGATGGTGTCTATGGGCTCCTGAGTCTTACCGCGGACCAGGTATAGCTGGCCGATGCGCTCGGCGCGGTTCTTGTTAGCGTTCCAAACACTCGAATCACTCTGGATAGACCCGCTGTAGACTCTGAGATATGTAAGCTTGCCTACATAGGGGTCGGCAGTTGTCTTAAAAACGAGTGCGCACAGCGGGGAACCCGGTTCGGGACGCAGTAGTGCCTCCTGCTGGTTCTGGGCGTGGCGGGCGACTATGTCGGGCCGGTCCGCCGGCGAAGGCAGGTAGTCACAAATTGCGTCCATCAGTTCCGCAGTGCCTTTTAGATTCACAGCGGAGCCTGCCAGTATCGGGACGATCTTGCCCTGCAGAATACCTGATTTCAGACCTTGTTGAAGCTCCACCTCGGTCAGTTCTTCGCCTTCCAGAAACTTCGTGGTTAGCTCATCATCTGTTTCGGCAACTGCTTCAATCAGGCTCTCGCGGTGACTTGGAACTCTGTCATCCAGGCCGGAGGGAACGTCTGCGTTACCGGCGCGGATAAGGTCAAAAACACCTTCGAAGGCGCTCTCCGCTCCGATGGGAAGCTGGACCGGCACGCACTGTTTCCCGAATATCGCCCGAATTTCGTTAACAGTCTTGTAGAAATCAGAGTTCTCACGGTCAAGCTTATTGACAAACATTATTCGGGGAATCTGCGCTTCAGCGGCGTACTTCCAGGCAAGCTCAGTGCCGACTTCTACTCCTGCTGCCGCCGAGACGACGAGAATGGCCGCTTCCGCTACGCGCAGGGCCGACTTAGCCTCACCCAGGAAGTCTGAATATCCGGGAGTGTCGAGGAGGTTAATCTTGGTCTTGTTCCAGTCCAGGGGGAGTACAGAGGCGCTGATGCTGATCTTGCGTTTAATCTCCTCGGGTTCGTAATCCGAGGTCGATGTCCCTTCATCGGTCTTACCGAGTCTGCTCAGGGTCTTTGACTGGAAAAGCAGGGCTTCGCACAGCGATGTCTTTCCGGCGCCGGTATGGGACAGGAATACGACGTTCCTTATCTTGTCCGCGGGATAGTGGTGCATGAAATTCTCCAAAATTGCATTATCGTGTCTATTCTAATTGAGTTTGACTGAGGGCGCAACTGAAGACTCTTCCGGGAGTGTCGGGGGATTCGGGGGCTGGCAGCGGCTTGCCGGGCATATCCTGCTATGTTATGCTCAAGTTTAGCTTCGGGACGGAACCAGCTATGCGGTGTGTTGTCGGGAAAGTCGCCTTAATAGTTGCGATAGCTCTCGTGGTCGTGATCGGTTCGGGCCTTGCGAGAGATGAGGATGAGTGGCAACGGATTGCGGGGGCGCATGCCTTCAATTTAGTCCAGTGGGAGTACGAGAACCTGCTGGATAAATGGAGGTACAAGGCGATGTGCGCTCTTAATGGGGATTGCATTAGCAGCATCGAGTACAGGGATCTGGTAAGCCGCTACCTGGAGCTTGAGCAGCGGATTTTCGGACTGGAAGCTGAAATAGACCGGGGAGGAACCAGCGGATCGGGCAATACGGCCCTCGAGGCTGAACTGGCGTCCCTCAAGTCTGAGACCGGCCGTTTGCGGCCTGTGGTCGAAGAAGTGATTGAAAGCCAGATCAGCAGCGTGCTTGCCGGGCTGGGACTCTCCTTTCGGATCAGGCTCGGCGGCGACTTTGACCTGGTATTTCCGCCGGTAGATATTGCCTTTTCACAGAGGCCCAATGTCCTCATCATCTCTTTGCGGGAGAGAATCGAGCTTGTGAATACTGTCCTCCTTAAGCCTGATGTGCTCCCGGAAGACAGGATCTCCATGGAGGAACAGGTCGACGGCCTGGGTTTTTCGGGATTGGCAACCACTATCGGCGGAGTGGCGACTTATCCCAGCATCGTGCCGCGCGCGGTTTCCCTGGAGACGCTTCTGTCAACAGCCGCTCATGAGTGGGTCCACCAGTACCTCGCTTTCCACCCCCTGGGAAGAAACTACTGGACCAGCTATGAAATGAGGGTCATAAACGAGACGGTTGCGGACATTGCCGGCGATGAGCTGGGGCGTCTCGTCTACAGCCTGTTCTATGATGGTGAGGACCTTGCAGGGGCGGGGGAACTGCCCGGAAACGGATTCGATTTTCGCAAAGCCATGAGAGAGATACGGCTCGCGGTAGATGATTATCTTGCGTCCGGCGAGATAGAGCTCGCCGAGCTATTCATGGAGGAGCAGCGCCTGTATCTGGCGGAAAATGGGTACTATATAAGGAAGCTGAACCAGGCCTTTTTCGCCTTTCACGGAGCTTATGGAGAATCCCCGGCCTCCGTGAGTCCAGTCGGGGAGCAACTGCGTAAACTGCGCGAGCAGAGTTCGGATTTCCGTGAGTTCGTAACGTCTGTGTCAGGTATCTCTTCGTATGACGACCTCCTGAAGATTGTCGGTGAATAGCAATGGCGTGACTGTCTTCCATATGGCGCGGGCACGCTTTATAATCGTACAGGTAACCGGCAGCGGACGGATGGCGACATCGCCCGACCGGCGGTAGGAGCACCTTCTGATAGGCCTCTGACTGCAAAACGGAAGGAACGAGCATGTGGAGATTTCTTGCCTTTAAGGTAGCCGAATTCCTGCTGGCGCGGCTGCCCAGGCCGGCCGGCTACCTCGTCGCGTACGTCGTAGCGGAAATTGTCTACGTCCTTTCACCATCTATGAGGGCTTCAATAGCGGACAATCTGAAGCATGTACTCGGGCAGGCACACGGGAGAGGAATTAGTCGCGCGGTCAAGAGTGTAATGAGGAATTCGGGCAAGAACTATTTCGATCTGATATCGCTGCCGTACGTAAGGCTTGATAAGCTTGAGAAACTGGTCACGGTTGAGGGCTGGCACAACCTGGAAGAGGCATTGCAGAAAGGCAGGGGCGTCGTACTGGCCACGGCCCATCTGGGCAGTTTCGATGTGGGGGTGCAGATCCTTGCGATGCGTTCGGTTAAGACCACGGTGCTGGTGGAACCCCTGGAGCCGGCGCCGCTTTTCAAGCACGTACTGAGTCTTCGGGCCTCCAAGGGGCTCACCTTCTTGCCTGTGCAGATGGGTGTGCTGAAAGATATACTGCAGTTGCTGAGGAGGGGAGAAACGGTGCTCATAACGTGCGACCGGGTTTTCGGCGACGGGGGAGTGAATGTACCTTTCTTCGGCAGCGAGACTATGATGCCTTCAGGCGCGGTCAGAATAGCAATGCGGACGGGGGCGGCTCTGGTTCCCGCCTACAGCGTGCGATGTGACGGGGCTTACAAGGTCTACATCGAACCGGCTCTGAACTTCAATCCGGGTGGGACCCAGGCTCTGATATGTGCCATGAAGCAGGTAATAGAGGTTATGGAGAAGTACATCAGGCGATACCCCGAGCAGTGGTCGGTGGTGAACCGTGTATGGCCTCCCAGCTCGGGAATCCAACCCTCCCGTGAAATCGGCGTGCGAAGCCACGGGTTGGGCAAGCGGGCACAGACGAGTCAAAGTTGATTGTGAGTGTTTTACATAGTATTATATAGATCGCACGTGGGGCTGTAGCTCATTTGGGAGAGCGCTTGAATGGCATTCAAGAGGTAGGGGGTTCGAATCCCCCCAGCTCCACTTTGTTGTCGTTGCGATTTGGAGAGCGTCCCGACGGAATCGGGAAGGTGGTGGTCGAATCTTCTCAGCTGCACTTTGTTGTTGCGCTGGCGGACTAATCCCCGTCAACCGGCGCTCAATATCTCAGGCTTGCCAGAAGTCTGAATTCCCGCTGTGAGTCCGTTTCGGCCTTTTCCTTGAAGGGA
>JACUUS010000119.1 GCA_014859215.1 Dehalococcoidia bacterium
TCTGGCTCGTGCTCACGAATTTCGGCTGCGGGCCCAATTCTTTCATACTCAATCTGGTCGAGGACATCACCGGCAGCAAGCCGCTCGGGCAACTAGAAATTGACGAGCACGCCGCCGAAGCCGGGATTGTCACGCGCATCGAGGCTTTTGTGGATACCATACAGGGCTTCGCGAACTCCGGGCGGGCAGAGGGGCTCCAGGGACAGACGAAGAATATCCGGCGGGTCGCTTATACGCGTTTCAGCGAAAGCAAGGTCGTTGTCCTGCCCAGGATGTGTGAGCACGCAGAAGTGCTTGCCGCATCCATGCAGGCTTACGGCGTGGATGCGATGGTGCTGCCGGAGCCTGATGAACGCATCCTGGTTTATGCGAATAGCGTTACATCGGGCAAAGAATGCCTTCCTTACCGGGTCACGCTCGGGGGTTTCATGCAGTTCCTCCAGGAAGCCAACGGTCACAATGTGGACCTGGCGACGGTTGAGGGCTTCATGGCCAGCGCTTTTGGCCCGTGCCGGTTTGGCAAGTACGTGGTGGAACAGATCAGAATCCTTCGTGAGCTTGGGTTCGATTTCCCCATCCGGTCGACAGTCTCCAATAACGGGTACCATGACTGGGGCCTGGGTTCGGGATTTGAACGCCTGGCATGGCGGGGAATAGTGGCGGTCGACTACCTCGAAAGGCTCCTGTGGCGGACCCGTCCTTATGAAAAGGTCCGGGGGACTGCCGAGCAGATGTTCCGCGAGTATCTCACGAAGGTTTGCGATCTTACACGCAGAAGGGAGAACCTGGCCGGCGCGCTGAAGGAGGCTGGTTCGGCATTCCGCGTACTCGTGGATGAAGATAGGCCGCGGAAGCCCCTGGTCGGGATTAACGGCGAAATCTTTCTGAGGTCCAACAAGTTCAGCAACAGCGATCTGGTAAGGGAGTGTGAGAAGGCCGGTCTGGAAGCGATTGTCTCCCCGATATCGGAGTGGTTCAAGTACATAACCCACAGGAATATTGAAGATGGTATAAGGGACCGTGACCTGAAGAGGATCCTTGCCGGTAATGTACGCAAGTTTCTTTTGACCAGGGATGAACACACCGTTGCATCGAACTTCGATCCATTCGCGGAGGTGCGGGATCCTTCGACAAAAGAGCTGCTCGGGCTGTCGGGTCAGTACCTGTCTCCCAAGTGCGGCGGCGAGGCGGTCCTGAGCATAGGGGCCGGGCTGGAATGGCTCAAGGACCAGAGGTTTGCCGGCGTTATCTCCGTGATGCCTCACGGCTGCATGCCGGGCGGCACCGTAGCAGCCATGTCCGCGAAGATCAGCGAGAAATACGGTAAGCCATGGATCAGCCTGACTTACGACGGCATCATGGAGTCGAACAATCAGGCAAGGATTGCGAACTTCGCCGAGGTCCTGCGTTTCTGCGAGAAAGACAGGCTCAGGCAGGCAGCTGTCAGCTGAGAGGACTGATCCTCCCCTGTTCGATGCCGAAAAGCGCAGCCCTCTCAAGAAAAGCGGGCGCGAAGTCGGCCCTGTCGGTGGCTGTGATGAGGACCTGCTCGTAATTGATTACAGCTTCGAGAAGGCACGTGCGCCGGTGCTGGTCGAGCTCCGACAGGACATCGTCAAGAAGCAGGACCGGATGCTCTCCGGTCTGGCTTGAGAGAAGCCTGGCCTGGGCCAGCTTGAGCGCAAGCGCGATCGTGCGCTGTTGTCCCCTTGAACCATAGATCCCCTGGTCGATGTCGCCGCACATCAGCCGAAGATCATCCCGGTGCGGTCCCGCGAGAGACACTCCCTGCGATACCTCCCTGTCCCGCACGGCGCCGAGTTTGGCGGCGAACTCTCGCTTTATGTCCTCAAGATTCCCCGAAGTCACATCTCCAATCGTGCTGGTGTAGATGAGTCTCATCTTTGATTCGTCGCGGCTCAGTTCAGTCAGTATCTCGGCGGCGGGTTTATCGAGCGAAGCCAGCAACCGGGCGCGTCCGGCCAGAAGGTAAGAGCCTGCCAGGACGAGTTCCCTGTCCCAGTAGGTTAATTCATCGTACGAGGCCTGTTTCGCTCCAATAAGCTGGAGGAGACGATTGCGTTGCCATAGCACTCTCTGGTACCGGAGGAGCTGGCGGTAGTAGTGCCGATCAACCTGGCAATTGACGAGGTCCAGGAAGCGCCTCCTGAGGGACGGTTCACCACCGACTGTATTGATGTCGTCCACGCTGAAGCTGACTACGTTCAGTTGCCCGGCGAGATCGAAAGCGCGATGGACGGCGCCATTTATCCGAATTCTCTTCTGGACAAGCGGCGCTCTGGCCGGCTCTTCATGGCGGTCTTCCATTGCCACAGCAGGGGTTCTGGCTCTTAGAGCAAGCTCAAGGCAGAGGACGCCTCCGGCTTTCCGGATTTCCGCTGCCAGGCGAGATACCGGCATGGGTTCACTCAAGGCGGACCATGCTATCAGCTCGCCCTCGTTATTAGCCCGGGGCGATTTCCCTGCGGCCAGGACTTGAAAAGCCTCAAGAAAGTTGCTCTTGCCCTGGGCATTGTCTCCGAGGAAGACGCTGACAGCCGGGGGGATGTCGATGTCAAGGACGCGGTAGTTTCTGAAGTTCGCCAGGCTCAGGTGGGTGACTTTCAAGTATTACTACTCCGAAAAGGGAACAAACCCCATTTAACTCTAACTCGAATGAGCCGGGGGCGCAACACCGGCCTGTTCGTTGACACCCTGCCACGATTGGATTAAGCTATCGCTGAGGATGTCCGGCTTGGAAACCAGTCAGCGGCTTCGGCATAGAGTCCTCGAGCTCAAGAAGGAGCTCGAGGCTGTTATTATGGCGCACAACTACCAGTTGCCGGAAATACAGGACACTGCTGACATTACCGGCGATTCACTCGAGCTGGCCAGAGAAGCGACTCAGATTGATGCGAGGGTGATTGTGCTGTGCGGCGTACGTTTCATGGCCGAAACGGCGGCGATTCTGAATCCGAACAGGACGGTGCTTCTGAGTGAAGGGACCGCGGGCTGCCCGATGGCTGACATGATCGATGTGAAAACCGTGAGGGGGTGGAGGCGCAGGTATCCCGGAGCGGCTGTGGTATGCTATGTTAATTCTTCAGCGGCGGTAAAGGCGGAGAGCGATTACTGCTGTACTTCGGCCAACGCTGTCAAGGTGGTGCGGGCCGTCCCTGAGAACGAGGTCCTTTTCATACCGGACAGGAACCTCGGGCATTACGTTTCCACGCAGACGGATAAACGAGTTATTCTCTATCCTGGCTACTGCAATACGCATCATCGAATAACCGCAAAGCATGTATTGAGGGCGCGGGAAGAACATCGGGACGCAGTCATTCTGGTGCATCCGGAATGCAGGCCGGAGGTAATCGAGCATGCCGACGCTGTACTCAGCACATCACAGATGCTGCGGTATGTAAAAGAAAGCAAGGCGCAGTCTTTTGTTATCGGAACGGAGAAAGGGCTGCTTCACCGGCTCATAAAGGACAATCCCGGCAGACAATTCTATATTCTTTCGGAAACCCTTGTCTGCCCTGACATGAAAAAGACCACTCTGTCCAGGCTGGCAGAGACCATGCAGGCGAGGGCAAATGTCGTGGAAGTGCCGGAGGATATCCGGGTCCGGGCCAGGCGGGCCCTTGACAGAATGCTGGCGCTGGTGTGAACAGTATGAGGTCCGGGCGGGAATTCGACTTCATAATCATAGGCAGCGGAATCGCGGGACTCTATGATGCTCTCCTTGCTCAGGAGTCAGGTAATGTCTTGATCCTGACAAAAGGGAGTATTGAAGAGACTAATACGAAACATGCCCAGGGAGGGATAGCCGCTGCGATCAGCAGCCTGGATTCGCCCGAACTGCATTTCAGGGATACCATCTCAGCAGGAGCGGGCCTTTGTGACCCCGAGGCTGTCCGTATTCTTACCGAAGAGGCAGCAGATCGCATTTCCGACCTGGTCAGGTTCGGAGTCCCGTTCGACACTGTTGACGGCGAGATTGCGCTCACGAGAGAAGCGGCTCACAGCGTGCCCCGCATCCTTCATGCGGGCGGTGACGCGACGGGAGAACGTATAGAGGTCACTCTCAGCAATCTTGCTCGCCTGTCGCGCAAAATCACAATCCTTGAATACTGCCTTGCCACGGAGCTTATCCTGGAAGACGGCCAGGTAACAGGAGTATCGGCGATCGACCTGCGTTCCAAGTCCGTGGAGGAGTTTCGCTCCCGCTGCGTCATTCTCGCTACGGGGGGTATGGGGCGGCTTTTCAAGATAACTACAAATCCTGATATCGCGACGGGCGACGGCATCGCTCTGGCTTACAGAGCTGGAGCTGAGATAGTGGATATGGAGTTCATGCAGTTCCATCCTACGGCCCTGCGTTTGCCGGGGGTCCCGCTCTTCCTCATCTCGGAGGCGGTCAGGGGCGAAGGGGGCATGCTTCGAAATGAAGCCGGAGAAAGGTTCATGCTCAAATACGCCTCCGAGGGTGACCTGGCCCCGAGGGATATAGTGGCGAGGAGCCTTGTCAGGGAGATGAAGCGGACTGGAACCGACCGGGTGTACCTTGACGTAACCCACCTGCCGGCTCGGCTTATCTCCGCCAGGTTCCCCCAGATATACCGTTACTGTCTCGATCACGGGCTAGACATAACATCATCATGGATCCCGGTAGTACCGGCTGCGCACTACATGATGGGCGGGGTCAGGACCAACTACTGGGGCGAGACCAATATCCGGGGGCTTTTCGCCAGCGGCGAGGTAGCGAGTACCGGCGTACACGGCGCCAACCGCCTCGCTTCGAACTCGCTCCTCGAAGTGCTCGTGTTCGGAAAGAGAATAGTCGAGAAGGCAATAGGAGGCAGCGACACGGTTCCCAGCGCCGCAAGCGAAGTCGCTGTTCTGGAGAGCAGGGACAAGATCGAAGGCCGGAACACCGCGTGCAGCGTCACTGCGCTTGAATCTCTTCTCTGGGAAAACGTGGGAATAGTCCGGTCGGCACAGAAGCTGGAGGAAACAGCGGAAACGCTCGCTCTATGGGAACGAGGTCTTAGACCTGCATCAGACAGGCCTTCGTTCGAGATCGCAAATATGGTGCTGGTCGGCAGACTTATGGCAGAGGCGGCGTTGACGAGGGAAGAGAGCCGGGGCGCTCACTATCGCTCCGATTTCCCGCAATCCTCTGACAACTGGATCAAGCATATTGTCTTCAGGAAGTCTAGGGACAAGGATGGCAGCGGTGCACAGGTCATTTGAGAGGCAGGTCCGGCTCATTGTCAGGAACGCTCTTCGCGAAGACCTGGGTTCAGGCGACATCACTACCGAGAGTCTGATACCGTCGGGCTTGGATGGAAGAGGAAGAATTCTCTCCCGGTCAGAGGGCGTGCTGGCAGGCATGGAGGTGGCCAGGGTCGTATTTGGCGAGGTTGACCCTTTGTTGAAGTGGACCGGTCTGCTGGGCGACGGTTCCAGCCTCAAGCAGGGGTCTGTGCTGGCTGCTGTCGAGGGGAAGGCAGCCGGCATACTGAGTGCGGAACGGGTCGCCCTGAATTTCCTCCAGCGCCTGTGCGGCATAGCAACGCTGACGGCGCAGTACGTATCCGCGGTTTCCGGAATGAAAGCGGTTATAGTGGATACACGAAAGACCACTCCGGGACTGCGCCTGCTGGAGAAGTATGCGGTTCGGGTAGGGGGCGGAAGGAATCACAGGGGGAGTCTGGGTGATGGTGTCCTGATAAAGGACAACCATCTCGCGGCCTTAAGGCATCGTGGCGCGGGCCTGGAAGAGGCAATCGAGAAAGCAAGGAAGCACGCTCCTCATACACTGAAGATTGAGATAGAGGTCGAGACCGTTGAACAGGCTGTGCGCGCTCTCACGGCCGGGGCGGATATAATCCTGCTGGACAATATGAGCCTGGATGATATGCGCAGAGTGGTGGAAGTTGTGCGCGGCCAGGCCCTTATTGAAGCATCTGGCGGCGTCACGCTGGAGACCGTACGGGCGGTCGCCGAGACAGGCGTTGATTTCATCTCGATCGGCGCGCTCACACATTCAGCTGTCGCGCTGGATATTAGTCTTGAGCTCGAATACAGCTGACTTGCGCAGGCAACCCCGTTTTTTCACCCCTTCGAACGGCTTCAACCCTCACGCATGGCGGGGCTTGTGGCGGTCTTCACTGTCGATGAAGATGGTAACGGGTCCGTCATTCAGGATTTCGACCAGCATATGTTCCTGAAAAATGCCGGTCTGGACCTGTATTTCCGTTTCGCGCAGGGAGCGCTCGAACTCGGCTATGAGGGATTGTGCCTCGGCGGGTTCCGCTGCTTCCGTGAAACTCGGGCGGCGGCCTTTGCGGGTACTGGCGTACAGGGTGAACTGACTGACAAGCAGGATGGAGCCGCTGATTTCGTGTGCGGAGAGATTGAACTTTCCCTCATGATCTGAGAATATGCGTAGACCAGCCACTTTGTCGGCGAGGTAGCGGGCGTCATCCGGAGTATCGTTCTTACCGACACCCACGAATACGATCAGGCCCTGGTCTATGGAAGAGACAGTCTTGCCCGCTATGCTTACTGAGGCCCGCGACACGCGCTGGACTAGCGCTCTCAACCGCCGCTCTCAGAGGCACATTCGGCCTTTGCCGGCTTCGGGCACTCGGTCTTGATTTCAGGTTTCTCGGTGGTTTTCGAGTCGGAATCCGGGTCCTTGCGAGAATGGTGGTTGCATGTGCTCCTGCCGTTGTCTGTGCAGTAGAAGCCGCTCCCCTTAAAAACGATAGGGACGGACTGAATAATCCTGCGCGCGCTGGCTGCGCAGGATGGGCAGAAAGCTACGGGCTCGTCGTTGAATCTCTGCTTGAGATCGAATCTGGTCGAACACTTTGTACACTGGTATTCGTAGGTAGGCACTTGACCCCTCACAAAAAGACGCCCTCGTTCGGAAGCGCCATGATCGTGATTTTAGCACTCAATCATCAGGACTGCTAACTAAATGTAGCACTGTGCCGGGTCTTTGTCAAGCGGGAG
>JACUUS010000285.1 GCA_014859215.1 Dehalococcoidia bacterium
GGGCTACCTCGAAATGGTCAAAGTTATTATCAATACGATAGGATATTGCCCGGTTTGTAAAGAGTGATGCCAAGCATTTGCTGCAGGCCTCTCTCAGAGCGGGATACCCGCTTATGTTTAAATAAGTTTCCTGCTGGCCGGCGAAGGAGGCCGTGGGGAGGTCTTCTGCCGTGGCTGAGCTGCGTACCGCAACATCCGTGCCCGGCCCGTATTCCTCGCAAAGGCGGTCATAGGCAGTCCTTATTTCCGTCCAGAGATCATCGGGAATGCCAGCACCCAGAATCAAATCGCGAGCTCCTTTCCCTCGTTTCATAAGGTCAGCCAGATTAGTCTTATCCAGACCCGACATAGCATCCTTGAGTTCGTCAAGAATTCCCGCTGATTCCAATACATACCAGTATGCCTCGGCAGTCACCGCGAAGCCATTCGGAATTTTGACTCCTTGACTCGTAAGTTCACGGTACATTTCTCCGAGAGAGGCATTCTTACCGCCAACAACAGGAATATCTTCAATCTTGATCTCCTCAAACCAGCGGATATGTCTAGAATCTTCTTTCATATCAGTTCCCCCTTCTATTGTCTACCTAAGGACTAATTATGATATTGTTCTCCACTTCGGACACGCCTGGTGCGGCCCAGGCCGCCCACTGGGCTTCTGCCCTCTCTCCCCAGGAGCGCACACTGCCGCTGAGCATCACCCAGCCGCCGCGAGTCTCTACTGTGATTCGCCGCGAATCAAGCAAGGCATTGCGCTGGAATGCGCTTACGATTTTGTCCTTTATATCCTGCGGTTTGACCGGGGGCTTGACCGTAATCTGGTTACTGAACCATACTACTCCCATAAGGTAGCGCACGGCCTCCTCGGCAGCGAATTTTTCATACCCCCAGTCTACCTCTCCACTCAGAGTAACTAGCCCATCGTGCACCCGCACTTTGACGCGGTCATGGGGCACCAGGACATTCCACTCGAGAATATTTGCCACCGCCCCGGCGATGTCCTCATCTGGCCGCTTAAGAGAGCCGGGCAACCTGACCTGGATTGCTTCAGCCACCGCCCTGACTCCAAAAACTCGTGCGGCGGCGCGTTCAGCAGCCCACTTCTTAACATAGCTATCGACATAGCCACTCAGCGTCACAACACCATCTTTGACAGCAACCCCGATCTCCGCCGCTTTGATAGTCGGCTCCCATTTAAGCTCATTCATAACATCCTGCTGTAGT
>JACUUS010000120.1 GCA_014859215.1 Dehalococcoidia bacterium
TCCGGAGACAACTCAAGGAACCGCCAGGCATCCGCGGCAGATACCAGGGCCCGGCCCATACTGGAGGACGCTATCTCCAGGGAAGCGCACTACAGGTCCATCATCTCCCTGAGAAGCTTCAGGTTCATGACGTCTTCCCTGTTATAGTGCAGCAGCTTCGCCAGAGCGTTCCCGTCGCCATAACGGCGGTACCGGTTCCACAGCAGCACCGCCTCGTATCCGCTCACGTCTTTGAGCTCCCTGGGGATGCCGAGGCGGCACTCTACCGCCTTGTAGCCGCCGTACAGGTTCCGCTTCCAGCAGTCGTACATGAGGTCGCGGTGCGGGAAAATGCCCGCCAGGTCTATGTCCAGCCGGCACTGTATGAAAGGGAGATCGAACCGGCTGCCGTTGTAGGTGTGTATCGTATGGACTCCCTCAAGCGCCTCAAGAAGGCTGTCGCGCGTGATGTCGCGGCTTACCAGCTGCACCAGCCTGCCCGACCCACCGCAGACCAGGTAGATCCCCGCCACGGTTATCTCGTGAAACCTCGGAGAAAGGCCGGTAGTCTCAATATCGAGATATGCGTCCGTGCAGTCCTTCATCGCGGCCTTTCATTCTTGACCGGCACAGGGCGGACACACAGGGGACTTCTCAGAGGAACCCTTCGTCCCTGCGGCGTGAAACTGCCCTGTTACCGGAATAGTCGCCTGTGAGCAGGGCCATTATAACGTCCATGCAAGGGCCAGGTAAAGTCCCTGTACAAGCGGCGATCGCCTTGATGCTCCACTCCTGGCAACGATGTGATTGAGGAAGCGCTATTGACGTGCGGCAAGCCAACTGATAGAGTACACGACAACATTCGAGCGAGGCGCTCCCGGCCTTCTCAGAAGGGAAAGGACAGCGGCTATCCTGTTCAGCGAGGCACTGGTTTGAGGACCCTGGTAACCGGAGCGACCGGCTTCCTCGGAAGCCATATTGTCGAACGCCTCCTCGCTCAGGGGCACGAGGTCCACGCTCTCGCCCGCAGGACCTCGGACCTTTCCCACCTCAGGACCACCAGCGCCGCTATTGTGTTCGGCGATGTCGAGGACTACGACAGCCTGGTACCCGCGCTCAGGGGGATCGATGTCGTCTACCATGCCGCCGCACGGGTCACGCCCGGCTGGGGCTCATGGAAGCAGTTCAGGGCCTCTATCGTCGAGGGAACGGAGAACATGCTCAGGGCCAGCGCCGTCGCGGGGGTGTCACGCTTCCTTCACGTGAGCACGGGCAGCGTCCACGGCAAGGCCTGCGAAGGCGCGGTACCGGCTACAGAGTCCACTCCCTGCGAAGTCGAGTTCTGTCCCGATACCTACTACGATTGCGCGAAGCTCGAGGCGGAGAAAATCGCCTTTGACTACCACAACAAGGGTAAGTTACCCGTATCCATGATAAGAATCGCTACTGTATACGGTCCGCGCGACAGGCTGCTCGCCGACCGCGTATACCGCCACATGTCAACGCGGATAATATTCTGGCCGGGCCGCGCAAACCCACGGTACAGCATCGTCCATGTAACCGAAGCCGCCGATTTTGCGGTCCTCGCCGCTACCAGCGACATTGCTGCCGGACGGGTCTACAACGTCGCCCCGCCGCACGAAATCCGTTTTCGCGACTTCGCCGCCGCCATGATCAAGGCTATCGGCGGGCCCAGGGTCCAGGTGACCATCCCCTACGCTCTCGGATACATCTGGTGCGCCCTGATGGAGGGGTGGTCAAGACTTCGCAACGTGCAGGAGATGCCTTACCTGACCAGGTCGGGGCTGAGGTTCCTCAACCGGGGGCTGTACCTGGACGGCACGAGGGCACGGGAAGAGCTGGGCTGGGAGCCCCGCCTATCCATGGAAGAAGGCACCAGGCTCTACGTACAGTGGAGGCGCGACCACCAGAAGATATGTCTTCCCGCCGAGTGCGTTCACTCGTTAGGACAGTAAAGCCACTCCACTTTCTGGGACTCATCCCTGGCATGGTTGTTGTAGTATATGCTCGCCAGCGCCGGGTCGACTCTGGCCTGCGTGTCATAGTCCCACGGCGGCGCGGCGCACTCCGGGCACCAGTGTCCCGCAAGGTGAAGCCTCGGGGTAGCTTCCCATTCGTGTCCAAAAGCGCACTTCCAGCGAAGTTTGCTCGCGATGCCGTTGAAGTCGCTGGAAAGACAGCGGCCGCCTCTTGACTCCGCCAGGTCCTTCATGTCACCGGGTGTATACTTGCCCGGTTCCTTCTGTTGCGGCCCCGCGCGGTATCCTGCCGGCGGCGGTGCCTCGGCCCTGACGTAGTCACTCCAGTCGGGAATCGTTTCCCAGGCCTCACGTCTGCCAAAGAAGGCCTTTATCTTCTCCATCTCATCATTTCGTACCCACTTGACAGGCTCTGCCATCCTCCTCATGTATTGCCTGACCACAAACGCGGGCGCCATGCGGCCCCCCACCTTCAAGTACCACGGAGTAGCGGCCTCGACCTGCCTGTAGTGGTCCTCGATGGTCTGGCGCCAGTGGCCAAGATAATCATTTAGAACGTGGCTGTCCTCGTACCAGCAGCAGTGGAAGTTCCGAAGGGCGAACCAGTTGAGCGGCATGATCTTATGGTAATCCCCCAGGCCGAAGATTATCATCATTCGTTCCAAATAGTCTTTGAACACGACCCTGCACGCAGGGCCGCCGCCCATGTTGTACACACGACCGTAAAACTCGTCGGGGGCCTCCACAGCCTGTACGAGCCCGTAACCGGCGTCTTCGCTCGTAACCAGCTCGATACAGGTTTCCACGGGCTGGTGGAACAGGATCGGGTCAAGCAATGAAAAGGCATCCGGGATAGCGATATAGGTCTGGCGTATCGAGGCCCA
Source organism: Dehalococcoidia bacterium (assembly GCA_014859215.1). Lineage (GTDB taxonomy): Bacteria > Chloroflexota > Dehalococcoidia > SZUA-161 > SZUA-161 > Kmv37. Next base: position 2,864 of record JACUUS010000120.1, read on the forward strand.
GTATTTGAGGCCGGACTCGATAACAGCCCGCTCCGCCGCTATCTTCGTTGTGGCATAGAAATCTCCGATGCTGGGTTTGAGCGGGTCTCCCACCCTGGCCATGTGGATGGGCGGGAGCCTGTCCCCGTATTCGGCCACGGAGCCGACGTACACGAACCGTACGTGGTCCCCGCCGTCCGGCTGCTTCTTGATCGCATCGATAATGTTCAGCGTGCCGCCGTGGTTAATTCGCCTGCACAGAGGCGGGTTTTTGTCCGCCTCCGGGGCGATGAAAGCCGCCGGATGCAGGACGTAATCAACGCCGGTGACCGCTTCCAGTACATCGCCGGGATTGCACAGGTCCCCCCAGACTATCCTGATGCCCTGCTGCCCTTCGTACTTCGAGAAGCCTTCAACGTTCGGGCGAGATTTCCTGAGCAGGAGAACGATATCGTAGCTGTCCTTTCTCCTGAGCAGCTCCTTAAAGGCCTCGCCGCCCATGGACCCGGAGGCTCCGGTCAGAAACACCTTCTTCCTGGCCATCTCGTTCGCCTCCCTCAAGCGTCCTGTGTGCTGGTGAGACATTATAAACCGGAACATTGACCAAAAAACAGGTGTACAAGGGTATCGGTGGAAAAAGATTGAAATTTCGTCCCTGTTCGAGTAGGATTTAAACTCCAGTTCGCCTGCCGGGTCGGAAAGGGAGCAGACAACATAGCATGAATGACCTCGAAAGAAGAAGCATCGCCGAAGGGCTCGCGGCAATCGTGGGCCCGCGCTATGTGAGAGCGGACGACGTAACCCGGTGGGCTTACGCGATCGAGGATTTCGGAGGCGCTTTTTTCCATCCCCTGTCCCCCGAATACGGGCCTCCGGATGTCGTGGTCAAGCCCCATACGGCCGGGGAAATATCGGAAATCGTCAAGCTGGCCAACAAACACCGGGTGCCCGTAATAGCCCGAGGCGGTGGAGAGGATATGACCGCAGCGGCCACTCCCCTGAAGGACCTGGGCGGCATCATTCTCGATACCACCGATATGAATAAGGTCCTTGACTACCAGGAGGGACTTAACGCGGTGCGGTTTCAGCCGGGAATCAGGTGGGGCGAGCTCCACCACGAGCTGGCGCGGAAGGGCATCACCACGGGAGTGCGAGGACCGCACGGCTTCCTGGGAGGCACCCTCGGCGGCGGCATCGGCGGAAACTGCTTCTCCATGAACAGCCCGAAGTATGGATGGGTGAACGAGAACGTCCTCACCCTCCAGGTCGTCCTGCCCAACGGAGATATTATCGAGACGGGCTCCCTTACCAACACGCAGGTGAAGGACTGGTACTACAGGTACTGCTACGGACCGGACATGGTCGGGATCTTCCTCGGCAGCGCAGGGGCGTTCGGCGTGATTACCGAGGTCAGCATGAAGACCTATCCTATCCCCGAGTTCTCCGATACGCTTCTATACATCTTCCCGGATACCGATGCCCAGGTCAATTTCATGTTCAAGGTCGAATGGTATGGCTACGTGACCGAGCTGTGGGGTATTGCCTACTACGCCCTGCACGATTCCCTGAAAAAGATCGTCGGCCCGCTTCTCGGCGAGAAAGACATAGTCGCTTTAACCACTGAAGCGCATCACAAAGGCATATTCAGGGAGCAGAAAAAAGCAATAGCCGCAATCGCGCGTGAGTTTGGCGGCGCCGAGGTGCCCGTCCAGGGCTTCATGCGCGCCCTGAATCTTTCAGTGGTGGATACGGGAGAATGGGCCGCCGGCGGGATGTACGGAAAGGTGATGGGACCGAACGACAACTGCACCTGCTCCATCGCACCGCTCCATCAGTGGCGGAAGGTTGTCGACAGCACCCTCGCATTGATGGAGAAGAACAAGGATGCCTTGAGCGGGGGCCTTCCCCTGATAGGCGCGCAGCACTTCTACATCTTCCCGCAGCTTCTCGGCAGCCGGGGAGTATGCCAGAGCGTGGTATCGACTCCGGTTGACTTCAGCCAGGACAGGAACGTGCAGCGGGCGAGGGAGCTCTACGATCTGGTCATGGAAAACTACATGGATACAGGCACAGTCGCCCTCTATCGCATCGGCAAGGAAAGCAAGTACCTGACAGAGAGATCCAGGCCCGGCTATATATCTTTCATGAAAGCTATCAAGAAAGCGCTCGATCCCAAAAACATTATGAATCCGGGCGTCCTGGGACTCGGCCTGGAGGACGCGGAATGAGGCTCGAAGAATCGAGGCAGGAGGCATGGCTGTGCAACCATTGCTCCATGTGCACCCAGACCGTGAACGACGATTCAGGCTTCTACAGGGTCTGCCCCGTCTATGAGCAGCTGAGGTTCGAGGACAGTTCGGCGCGGGGCCACAATACCATAGCCTTCTACCTCCTGAACGGCACTCTGAAGTATTCCGAGGATGTTGCAAGGTGCATCTATGACTGCACCACCTGTTACGCCTGCGAGGAGATATGCAAGCCCCTGGGCAACATGATGGCGCAAATCGGCGGGGGTACCAGCCTCAAGATAATGCTGCCTTCGGTGATGAATGCTTTCGGAGCGGCCCTCGACCCTGTTCATTCAGTGCAGATACTCGAAGCTATGCGCGCCGACTGCGTCGACCTGGGACTTCAGCCGCTGCCTCTGAAAGAGACGGCCGTCAACGCCGGGAAGGAACACAATCCCTACGGCGAACCTCACTCCAGCCGGTTCGACTGGTCGCGAGTTCTCGAGACACCGCGCACCGCCGAGGTCGCACTTTTTGCCGGCTGTACAGCGTCCTATCGCAAACAGGAAATTGCCCTTGCCACCGCAAGAATCCTCATCAATTCCGGCGTACATTTCGCGCTCCTCCCAGAAGAATGGTGCTGTGGCTCGCCCCTGCTCAGGGCGGGAAACGTGGACGTCGCGCGGAAAATGATCGAGCACAATGTTTCCATGCTGAGGCAGAAGAACATCAGGCAGATCATAACCCCCTGCGCGGAATGCTATATGGCCATTAACAGAGACTGGCCGAACGTATCGGGGAACCTGCCCTTTGGTGTCCTCCATATGAGCCAGCTTCTAGCACGTTTGATGGGAGCGGGACGTGTCAAGATCAGGAAGCGGCTGAACGCGAAGGTGGTCTATCATGACCCGTGCCATCTCGGCAGGGCGATGGGGATATATGATGAGCCTCGCACAGTCCTCAACTCAATCCCTGGTGTGAAACTTGCGGAGACCTATCCCACCAGGCACGCGGCATGGTGCTGCGGCGCCGGTGGGGGCCTCAAGGAATCGAATCCAGAGCTTGCAGTGGATATAGGCCTGGCGAAGGTGCCCTCTATTAAAGGGACCGGCGCCTCGATATTAGCATCGTCCTGCCCGTTCTGCGAAGCGCATTTCGCGGATGTTATGGAGAAGGCGGGGGAACGAATCCAGGTCAGGGACCTCACTGAGCTGGTTGCGGAAGCTATGGGAGTCTGAATTGGCAGACCTTGTAGAACTCGTGGATGAACTCGGCAGAGTCAGACTGGCGCCCATCGTTCTGCCCGTACTCAAGCTGGCCGACCCTGTGATGGGTGCGCTGCCCGAGTGGTCCCTCCAATCCACGCTGGCTGGCGGGGAAATACGGGATAGTATCGTCAAAACAGTCGAGAGCCTGTCTCCCGTGCTGATCGACGCTATCAGGTTCCTGGGCCATGTATCCGAGTCCAGGCTTGCCACAGGTCTCCTGTCATTCACGGCCGCCGTGCTCGCTCCTCCTGTAAGGCTCCTTTCTCCTGTTCTGGCCATACTTGCCCTGCTCGGGGCCGGCGTCCTGCTGAAACTTGCTGCTCATTCAGGTCCCGTATTGCGACCATCCATAACGGCCCTGGACCGGATTACCAGAATTGAGCTTTCTCTGGAGAAAAGACTCAAGCGGTTTCTGCCAGAAAGGGCTATGCCCGAATCGTCTTGACCCGGCACTTTCGGTTCAGTCCATATCTGCTTTGCCTCTACGAGCTTGAAGGTTGCAGAATCCATAGGTGCTTCATCTACCGCCAAGGGAAAGTCCACCGGAACCGAGTACACTTACA
>JACUUS010000121.1 GCA_014859215.1 Dehalococcoidia bacterium
GTTGGGCGAGGTGCGCGAGTTTGTCCTCCCCGAGCACGCGCACATCGTTCCGCTCGATGATTTCGGACCGGAGGCATCGCTGGAAATTCTGAGTTCGTACTCACCAGAAAGCGCCAAGCGTGAAAAACACCGAAGATTCATCGATACCATTGTCCCCCTGGGCCTCGTAAACTCCGGACCCGGTTTTTCTGAATACGCGAGTCAGCAGTCTTAGCGGGTAGAAAGGCCAACATTCATGGTCAAGAAGAAGGCCCTATCCTGGCTGACCGAATCGCATATCGCCGGGCTTTGCAGCGAGCGAAGCTTCGAGCGAGGCAGGGGGTACTTTGAAGATGGAGCTATTCGCTGCCCGGTGGTATCTGACGGCACCCTGACAGCCGAATGCGAGGGCAGCGGTGATGAAGGCTACGAGGTCGTTGTTCACCTCGGCAAGGGGGAGATCGAGTCCGCTTCCTGTACTTGCCCTTACGACTGGGGAGGCTACTGCAAGCACATTGTAGCGTTGCTGCTCAACTGGATTCGCCGCCCGGAAGACTTCGTTTCTACAAAGGACATCCGGAGCCGGTTGGAGGTCATGTCTCAAACGGATTTGATCGAACTTGTGCTCCAATCGGCACGGGAGGACCCGAGGCTGTTGCATACACTGTGCAGACAAACAGAACAAGACGGGGCGAAGCAAGGCTGACCCGCTTACTGACAACTGATGACGATATGCTGACAAGGCTGGCCAAATGATCTCGCTTGTAATCTACGACATACCCGATGACCGGCTGCGGTTCAAGGTGGCCGACATCTGTCTCGACTACGGGCTGGAGCGCATCCAGTACAGCGCGTTCCTGGGCGAGCTCAACCATAACCGGCGCGAGGAGCTTCTGCAGAAGATCAGGCGCAGGATAGGCAGGCACGAGGCCAATGTCCAGCTTTTCCCTATCTGCGACAAGGACGCGAGGCTCAGGAAGGAGATCAGGGTAAAGGCTGAAGAGAGCAAGGAGTAGGGAATGCTATAAGGGCCTCTGGCGGAGCCCGCATTCCCCGGGCCTGCCGGCGATCAAGGGAGGCCGGCGGGGTCGAACGGCCTGTACGCGGACAAAACGGCGCAAAGCGGCAACTGCGGCACGCCGCGCTGATCAGTGCAGCATGAACGTCTTCAAGAAATCGGCGACCGTGATGCGGCGGAGCACGGTCAAGCGCAAGGGGGCAACCTGGCAATGACGGCAAGCGAAAAGGCGGCGAAGCGGGGGACAGCTCCACCTCCCCCTGCCCTTCTCACTCCTCCCTTGACGCTCACCGTCTCCGACATCAAGCAGTTCGTCTACTGCCCCAGGGTCGTCTTCTTCACCTACACCCTGCCGCCCCGGCGCAGGCCCGCGACCTACAAGATGGAAGAGGGCAGGATAGAGCACGACCACGTCGCCGGGCTCGAGCAGCGACGCGGTCTTCGGGCCTACGGCCTCAGCGAAGGCGAGAGGCTGTTCAACGTCTCCCTGCACTCCGCCAGGCTCGCGCTTTCCGGCAAGCTCGACATGGTCATTCTCGCCGGGGACGAAGTCATCCCGGTGGACTTCAAGAACTCGGGCGGCGGGATCGGGCTGAACCACAGGTACCAGCTCGCCTCTTACGCCCTGCTTGTCGAGGACAAATGGCGCAAGCCCGTGAGGAGGGGATTTGTCTACCTGGTACCACTGAAGATGGCGCGCGAGGTCGTTATCAGCCCCAATATGCGCCTGTTCGCCCGCCAGGTCATGCATAAGATCAGGGAAATGATAGAAAGCGAGACCATGCCGCCGTCAGCCAGGCAGAAAGCAAGATGCCGGGACTGCGAGTACCGGAACTTCTGCAACGATGTTTGCTGATTAATGATCGCGGAGAGGAAGATTATGACAGGAGAACTGGTTCCAGAACTGCACGATATCGGGAAGCTTGTCGACAACAACTCAGTGAGTCAGGAAATACCCGATTTCTTGGGGGCAAAACACTGGTTCAAGGATATTGATTTGGCTTCGATAAACCTTCCCCAACCGGAATCCCTGACTTGGCTTGGAGTGGTGGGCCATCACTTACTGAAAGATTTGAGTCAACTTCCTGAGCAACTTAAGCCATATCCCTACGAAAGCCTATCATCGCTTGCCCTGCTTCAGTTAGCCGACCATTTCGCTTCATCGACCTCACGGGTGCTGGAAAAGAAGTTTGAGGAGAAGATTGGTGTTGATAAGACCGACTGGGCGTCACTAAATACGGATTGTGTGCAGACCATCTGGAAGTATGAACAAGAGGAGATAACGGGCTTGCCGGTGAGAACCAAAGCAGACTTGCGAACGCTGCTGGAGTTTATACAGACCGATCCGAACTACATCAATCTTCTTGAGCATCTGCAATATGGGAAAGCTCTGGCCTGTGTGCCCGAAGAAAAGGGCTTCCCCAGAAACATTACCTCTTTGCGGACCCATCTAGACTTGACAGGGAAATCGTACAGAATTCTCAATTCCGTTGTCACGAAGAAGGCCCCAAGTAAGCTGGTTTACCTCAAGCAGGAAGCAACAAGTGCTGGAAAAGCCGAAAAAACATGGCGCTTTCGCCTTGCTCGTTGCAGAGTGACCTTTCCCCAGCACTTGAGCCGTGTCCATGATTTCGGTGTTTTTCTTCGATTACGGGAATTGATGCAGGAGATTGCCAAAGATGACCGTGTGCTGATGCATACTCTTGACAGCCTATGGCTTTTGCTGCCCGTCGAGGAGATTTCACCATTGAGTTCTGTTCTGAAACCTTTCCTTGATGCGGGTTTCATCATTGAAGTCAAAGTTGCTGAAGAAGTTCTTGAGAACATTGATTCCAAGATTCTTGATCAAGGGAAATCAGAAATAGGCAATCTTTACTTGTATCCGGACACGCCCTCATCGTTTTCTCCCCCCATCTGTGAGTTGTGCCAGATGCGGCCGGCTTCGCCTGAGCCAGAGATAGATGAAAAGAGCGCAATCACCGAGCATCTTTGTAAGGTTTGCACTGAATTTCGCAGATTAAGCGAAGAAAGGGCTAGATTCACAAGACTTGGTGGAGAATGGGAAGAATCCGGGACTACGATAGCGTGGGTCAGAATACATCTCGCCTACGAAAAGCTGCCTCGGGCACTGAAGGACCTCTTCAAAACCTACATACGCGAAACAAGCGAGACAATAACTGAAGGAGAAACCCAGGTCCTGGCTGACAATCTGCGGGACATCGCCCTGATGGTGGACTTCACCAAAGATTACCATAACTTACTTGCCGCCTTTTCCCGTCACATTATAAACGAGATGGAAGTTGAAGAGATTGGCGGGGAGCATCCTGAACTTCTGGCAATTGCTGTTAAGGCAAAGGGGCAAACTCTCCAGATAGCCGACACTTTTGTTGAAGAATTCGGCCAGATTTTCCCCAGATGTGAAGATGATTCTCCGATCTCCCTTTCTATTAGCGTCTCCAATGCCAAGTATCCATTTATTGAGCATCGGCGATTCTTGGATAGGCCCGGGGACGCCATAAACATACAAGCAGTGGGCCGAGCATGCTTGGAGCTTTCGATCTCGAGGTTCAGGCGACTACGAGAAATAGAACCCGAACAGGCGTCCTCCAAACTGCACCGCGCAGTAACTGTAGGGGTCCGTACTCGAAGCAAACTGATGGAAGAAATTGAGTTCCTGGAAGACCTCCAGCGGCATCAGCAGCTTCACCGGGCTCATATTCAAGAGTGCTTTTCCGTTGAGCAATTACTCAACTATTACCGGATAATGATGATTGGGGGCAGTCATGAATCTTTGGGAATATAGGTTACAGGCTGACGCCTTGCACATAGGCGAACGCATGAAGAAGGGGACCTTTCGCCCTATGGTGCCGGCTTTCGAGCTAGGTAGCAGAGAATATCGCCCCATCCCCTACTCGACCGCAGCGGGGGCGCTGCGCGAGTTCGTTGACCTGAGTTATGACGTCCCTGTTCATGCCGCTGGATATTTTACTGCTGGCAATCTGGAAAGCCTGATCATCGCTCCCAGAGATAATGTGACAGGAGTCTCCAAGCTCCCCATCACTATCCAGTTCTTGGCTAATGCCGAGGGTAGGCTATTTGTTTCAGTGGATCAGAATACAAAGGACTTGCCGGAGTACTTTGAAATGGTGATGGGCGGCATGCGCTACAAAGGATTCGGCCTATGCCGCCTGACACGGGTTTACGCTCAGCCTAGGCCTGAGAAAACAGTGTCGGGTGCTCTACTTACACGCATCCCTGAGGACGCGCTGGGGGTGTTTGGCGGTGACCCTGAGGCCGTCGTACGCGATGGGCCGTACCGGAGGGGCTATCTCTTTAAGCCAACATCAGCCACGGGAGGTGTCTATGTGAGATCACTGTTTGAAGAAAGCATAGTGGTTGCATACAGTTGTCTTGTGAGGTGAAAAATGTCATTCCCAGCAGGGCTTGCCCGAAATGATGAGGCAATGTGGTCGGTTATAACCAAAGTTCGACGGGCTGTCTCCGATAACCAGCTTCAGCCTGACCGCCGAGGCGAATGGTTCAGCAGCAGTCAGTTGGATGATTTGAGGAGGATTCTTGAAACCAGAGGCTACCAAATAACTCGCGTGTACATTGTCGGTAAACTTCAAAAGAGAGGCCAATTGTGGGAGCAAAAGCGATGGCGCACGCTCGGAGATATTCTGGAAGTTATCGCCTCCAGCAATCTGGAAATCGCGGTAGCCGCATACGTTATCGCTAAGCTGAATCAGGTTCTACTAGTGAAGGAGGGAACAGATGGCTAACAAATTGGCTGTTTTCAAAGTTGAGGCTACTACCCTGGAGCCCTTCCGGATCGGGGCGATACAGGACCCGATGTCTGGAATAGACAACCCGGTAGCTTCCGTAGGTAAGCGCCCTGTTATTCAAGGCCCAAGCCTGAAAGGCGCTTTGAGGGCAGAAATTGAGCAGCACTTGATACTTCAGTACAGCGGTACACCTGAGATGATGCCCTGCATTCCCTCTTCAGTTAACGCTCTCTCTGCCGAAGAGCGCCAGCTCATCCAGGCGAAAAAATTCCGAGACGATGGAGCTTGCGTTTATTCAGATAAACAGAAATCTTCGTCCATTTGCCCTGCCTGCTACTTCTTAGGTGCCCAAGGTTTGGTAGGTTTCACACGTGTCCCTTATCTTTATTGCGATACTGCGCCTGAAACACTCTATTCAGTCCGCATAGACCGCGCAACCGGAGTAGTGAGAGAGAGAACAAATAGGGACTACCAACTTCTTCCTGATGGTACCACATTCACCGGCAAGATGGAGTTGCTGCTGTTTGATCCTACCAGGAACTGGGAATTAGGGAGGCCGAGGCCTCAACTCACGGGACTAGATAACTGGCTCAGTGTGAGGAACTGGGCCCAGCAGGACCTGCTAAATGAGTTCATCGTTCAGCGCCTTGAAGCAATACGCATTATTGGAGGCTTCAAATCCAAAGGCTTCGGAAGGGTGAAAATCATGGTTACGCCCCTTCACTAGACTTCGAATCGAGGATATAGTGTATTTCCTTTCCGAAGAAGAAAAAAGAATGCTCGTCAGGAGACTGCTGCCTGAAGCGCGGGCAAGGGGAGTAGCTGAAGAGCTCCGAGGATGGAACTGGGACAAGCCGCCGCTCAGCCCCGTATATGCCGGCAGGCTAGGCATATACGAGATCGCGGGCAAGTACTGCCCGACGAGCCGTGATGTTTACCTGCGGCGGGTCCTGGGAGTCAACAGGTCTCCCAGCCCGAAGATGACCGAGGGAGGGATCCTTCACAGGACGCTGTGCCGCATCATCGTCGAATCCAAGCGGGCTATCTACAATCACGGACGGGACTGCCTGGACGAACTGAAGGCGCTGGCCTGTCCGTCCGCAGGCGGCGTGCCCCGGGTTGAGCCGGGCGCAGATGCGTCCGCCCTCCCGGATGCGGCGGAAACAGGCCGGAAAGTAGAAGCACTCTGGGAGTTCGAGCACCGCCGCATCGTCAACCGCGTGCATGAGATACTATCCACTCAGCCGCACGCCGGCCCGGATTCGCTGGCCGCCCTCGCTCTCCCGGTAACGGTAGAGCAGCGCCTCAACGGCGGCTTCCTGGGACTCAGCCCCCACCTGGCCGCCGATGCGTTCAACTTCTCGGAGCCGATGCTGGTGGACGTCAAATTCGGCGGGCCCGAGAGATTCCACCGCCTCGCCACTACAGGGTACGCCCTGGTTATGGAAAGCCTTTACGAGTACCCCATCAACATCGGCTGCGTGGTCTACGTATCGTTCAAGAACAACAGCCTCGGCATCGAGCGCGATTTCCACGTGATAGACGATGAGCTGAGGCAGTGGTTCATAGAGGAGCGTGACGAGAGGATGAGGATGGTTGAGGAGGAGATCGACCCCGGCCTGGCCGGCGAGTGCCCGGAGGACTGCTACTGCTGGAAGGAGTGCTATCCTGAATGAGGAAAGGGGGTAATTTTCGCAAATGCCCGCAGTCGACCCGGATGAAGGAACCCCCGGCTGCCGTAAATGCCCGGATGCGGGAGGTGTGGCGATTGTTTCGAGCGCCCCGGCGGTTCGCAAAAGGGACGTGTTTTCACGCAGAAAATGGTTTGCGAAAACCGGCGGCGCGCCCGGTCGGCGTCCCGAAGCTGGATTTTGCCGTCCCGGGTATAGTCCCAGCTTCAGGGCTACCGGGGGTTTCAACGCACGATCCGGAGGATAGGATACTGAAAGGTGCTGTGCGCCCAGGTATACCGATCTCTTTGAGCGCGTTTCAACGCACGATCCGGAGGATAGGATACTGAAAGACAGAGAGAATGCAGCTCGCCAGTTTTCTTGATAACATGTTTCAACGCACGATCCG
>JACUUS010000122.1 GCA_014859215.1 Dehalococcoidia bacterium
ATTGCAGTGTCTCTCTTCTTCTTTCAACCTCTACCGACAAAGATGTTACTGTATCTAGCAGTGACTGCAATGAGCCAGACACACACTTGCACCTCTTAATCCGCATGGTCCATCTCCTCAGGGAACCGTATTCTGTGCTCATGCTCTCTGAATGCCGTACGGAGACCTTCCAGGTCCAGGCTCGGAAGCTTCAGGTATGTTATACGCCTGCCTATGTCCTCCAGCGCATGAGCATCGGATGCCTGAATGCAGGCATGACTCTTGGCGTAATGCTTGATTTCGCCCCTGGTCCACTGCCCTTTCTTCTGGGCCTGAGTGATTTCAAGCGCCGCCAGATAAGGACTGCGATAAATCCTGGCCTTCGTATCGCGGCGTTCAGCTGTCTCCAGAAATCCCGTAGGCCACCGCTCTATATGAGCGGCGACAGGCACACCACCCCATTCGTGCACGATCCTGAAAATGTCCTCAATCCATTCTATCGTAAAACCCGCATCTCCTCTAGCCTCTACGGGTATGCCGAGGCGATCAAGAAGCCCTTTCAGCAGACCGGAAGGCGTTGCCGGGTCAAAAAGGGCCAGTACGTGGCCGCCCCGTGCCGACAGCTCCATACCCGGGAAAAACAGGAGGTTCCTCGAATGCGCAGCGCTCCGGACGGCGTCAATGTACGAGACCGAATTATGGTCGGTTACAGCTATTATGTCGAGGCCTGCTTGAACAGCGGTATCGACGATATCCTCTGCCGTGACGGATCGTTCGCTGCAGCACACAGACCCGGGGGTGTGTATATGGAGGTCAGCCTTCAGGAACTCTTCATTCACAACTCACGGACTTTCTTGTATCAACAGCCGGCGTGCAAAGGAGCGCCGGACTCTATGCTATCTTCCCTTAAACACAGGCGCTCTTTTCTGTAGAAAAGCATTGACGGCTTCCCGATGATCTTCAGTCTGCCCAAGCACCGCTACCTCGCGCAGTACATCATGAACAGCGCTTTCCAGGTCCATGCTAAGGCCCTTATAGATCGCCTCCTTAGCCCTGGATATTGCCAGCGGGGGGCCCTTGACCAGCTTCTCCGCAAGCTCTCCCGTGGCAGCTTCAAGTTCATCATGCGGGACCACTCTCGTAACCAGACCTATTCTTTCCGCTTCACGAGCATCAATCAGGTCGCCTGTCCAGATCAATTCGCAAGCTCTGTCTATGCCTATAAGCCTGGGCAGGAAATACGTCCCGCCAAGAGTGGGTAACAGGCCCCGCCGAACAAAGATGCTGGAGAATGTCGCCTTTTCCGAAGCGATCCTGATATCGGAAGCGCAGGCTATTTCGAATCCGCCGCCCGCGGTCACCCCGTTAATGGCAGCGATTACCGGCTTGCTCATCTTCTGCAGGAGGAGGGTAAGGATCTTGCCGCTGTCAGTTCGTGCCGCCCTTTCTTTCCCCGCAAAACCTTCTTCCAGGGTCTTTACATCAGCCCCTACGCAGAAGGCCCGTCCCGTGCCCGTAACAACAAGGACCCTGGCATCTTCATTCATCGCGACATCCTCGAAGATCTCGATCAGGGTCATGTACATGGACGGCGTGAAGGCATTGAGCTTTTCTGGACGGTTGAAAGTCAGCCTGGCTATCCCATCTTCTATCCTGTAGATCAGGCCTTCGTATTCCATTCTTCCCTCCTGTGAAATGAATGGCCCGTTCTGGATAATCAGGCCATGCCTCTATCCCGGTAATAGTATATATAGCCGCTCACGGTCATAGCCAGCTCTTGATCATCGAGTTCCACGCCAAACTGCCTGCGCGCATACTCCCTTATCGAGGCTGTTACATTTTCAACCATCCCGCCGTCCTTCAATCCCTGCAAGACCAGGTCGCCGAAAGCTCGCGTTATTTCACATGCCTTGACGATTACTGACTCGGGCTCATAGACTACTCCACCATGGGAGTAAAACAGTACATCGGCCCCCATATTTCTCAGCCTCTCCAGAGTCTCCAGGTAGACTTGCAGGTCGAAGCCGGGTGGCGCGGTATTAGGTAGTGGGAACTCCTTCGCATTCGCCGCCATCATCCCCGCCGAGTCTCCGCAGAAAATACCCCGAGCCTGCCGGTCGAAAACGACTATCTGGTGTGGAGCATGTCCGGGGGCGTGAACAATCTGGAGTTCCCTTGCGCCAGCCAAAATCGTATCCCCGTCCCCGGCGACGGCTGCCTGCTGTTCGGGCACAGCCATTACGCGGCCAAAGTTCTCTTCGAAATCAACGCCCCACACCATGCGCGAACCCTCTATAAGCCGCGTTGGATCGATCGCATGCCTTATTCCGCGGGGATGAAGAAGGACCCTGGACTGAGGATACAGCAGGGCGAGTGCCCCCATGCCTCCAGCATGGTCGACATGCAGGTGAGTCGGAATTATCCATCGTACATCGCTTATCCCCAGTTCTCTCAAGGCGTCTCGCACAATGGGAATGGTCCTGGCAGGGCCCGGTTCAATGACAGCGGTTTCCTGGTCGCGGATAATATAGACCCCGAATACATTATTCAGGGCGGGCATAGGGACATCCACCCGGAAAACATTATCGGCAACTTCACGAGCAAGTGTGTACACAATGACTTCTTTTCTGGAAACGGCCGTCGGTGTGCGGGAGCCGGAAGATCACCCGCCGCCTTGATATACCTCGCTTATTTCAGGACAGCAGGTAGCCCCCGTCCGCAAGAATGATTGTGCCTGTCAGGTAATCCGCCGCTCCGCTGGCAAGGAAAAGCACGACCTTCGCGATATCGTCCGGTTCTCCGAAGCGCCCAAGAGGCATGCGAGCGACAAAGTTCTTCCAGAGCTCTTCAAGCGGCTCACCACGAGCCTGCACGGCTGCTGCCTGCGCCATACTGCCGCGTGTTATGATCGCCCCAGGCGCGACGGAATTGACCTGTATATTGTACCGCGCGAAATCAAGGGCCAGTGCCTTGGTCAGCATAATCACGCCGCCCTTAGAGGCGTTATAATGAGCTGTATCTACTCTGGTTGGATGAATGCCGTCCATCGATGCCAGGTTGATGATCTTCCCGCCGCGGCCGGCCTCGATCATTACCCTGGCCGCAGCCTGTGAACAGAAGAATATCCCCTTGAGATTGACATCGAGCACTCGATCCCAGGTTTCTTCCTTCATCTCGAGCGCCGGGGAGAAAGGAAAAACGGCGGCATTGTTGACCAGGATATCAAGGCTGCCAAGTGCCTCCAAAGCGGCTGTACACATGCTGCCGGCGTTTCCCACAGAACTCACATCCCCCTGGAAGGGCCGGGCGAGTCCTCCAGAGTCCCGTATTTGTCCCGCTACTCTTTCTGCCGCCTCCAGGTTGATATCCACAACCAGCACTCCAGCCCCCGCCTCAGCCAGCCGGGAAGCAACTGCCTCCCCTATACCAGTGCCCGCCCCGGTCACCAGCGCTACCTTTCGTGAAAGATCGAAAAGTTCCGCGATGGATTGCGGCATTCTCGTTTAACCTCCGTTTCATCAGGGCTTAGTGTCACATCAGCACGCACGACCATTCGTTGCTCATGACAAGAAGCTGAGACAGGCCGCATTAGGAGAGACAACTCCGCCTATTCTACCCAACTTCTAACAACTGTGTCCAGTGCCGGGAGACACGGGCCGCTATCCTGCATGAGCGTAGAAGGCACCGGCAAGTCCCCGCGGTTTCAGCCAAGCCGGTCCCCGGCCGTCATGGACTCTTTGCCCGCAAATTCAGCAGCTCCCATTTTGGGCTGTCCTTGAGGCTGCACGCGCCTGATGGCAAGCGAGCCCTGTTTGCAGGCTACCAGAACGCCTTGTTTGCCAACTTCGAGCACCTCACCCGGAATGCCCGAGCTTTCCTCTTCATGCAGGGAACTGTCAAAGACCTTGAATGTTCGGCCCCGGAAAGAGGTTGTCGCGCCCGGCTGCGGATTTGTGCCCCGTACCAGACGGTAGACGACTGAGCCAGGAGCGTCCCATGAAATGATCCCGTCTTCTTCGCGGCAGAGTCCCTCGTATGTCGCATTAGATTCATCTTGAGGTATCTTGGGCGCTTTATCCTGGCAAATGAGATCAAGAGACTCCATGAGAGCTTCCACACCCATCGGGAAGAGCCTTTCGAAGTAAAGAGTGCCTACAGTATCATCGGGCAGGATATCCGTCTGTTTCTGGAGCAATATGGGGCCTGTATCTATGCCCCCGTCAGGCCAGAATATCGTTATGCCCGTTGCGGCGTCGCCGTGGATTATTGCCCAGTTGATGGCGCTCCCGCCCCTGTGCCTGGGCAGCAGGGAAGGGTGGTACTGAATCGTGCCCAGCCGCGGTGCCTTCAAGATCCGTTCAGGCACAATGTCAGTGACAAACGCCATTATCGCGAGATCGGCGGAGAGCTCCGCGAACTTATCGTATACTCCAGGGTCGCGCATGTGGTGAGGCTGGTACACCGGGACACCTGTCCTCTGCGCCAGGTCCTTGAGCGGATCGAGCCTCGCACCGGGTTTGTCGGGGGGCAGGAAGACCGCAACAATGTTCTCTTTCCGGTCGAGCAAAGATTGAAGGACCTTTGCCCCGAAGGCCGCCTGCCCTGTGAGTACTATACGCATGCTCTCCCTTTTCTTGCTGATCGAGACTAAACTCCCGCTGCTGACAACCTCACTATTTCATCCCGTCCACAAAAGCCCTGACGTTCTTCCCGAGGACTTCGTGGTTATAACCACCCTCGAGGACTCCAAAGCGCCGCCCACGACAGACCTTCTCCGAAAAATCCTTGACTGTCTTTCCGGTGGCAAAGTAATCTTCAGTAGTCAGTTGTCCTCCCCAGTCGTCAATATGCCTGTCGAAACCGGCCGAGACCCCGATTATGTCAACCGCGTGCCGGCTCAGCAACTCCGTGATGTTCTTCACAAACCCGTCCCTGGCCCTGACTTCAGGGTGCAAGTAAATGATTTCCGGGACATTGAGGAATATGTTTTCGGTGCCGTCGCCAAAATGAAGGTCAATGTCCAGGATTAGAGCGGTATCGATAATCCGTTTTTGCCTGAGCCTGGCTATTGATATCGCCATATTGTTGAAGAAACAGAATCCCCAGCAATGGTCGGCGCTCGCATGGTGTCCGGGGGGCCTGATGAGGCCGAATGCCGGTTCACCCGCCGCAGCGAGTTCGGCTGCATGTATAGCGCCCCCCGCCGCGAGCAGAGCCGCTTCATAAGTATCGCTCTCCCTCTGTACCTGGGCCATGTGGAAATTCGTATGCACGAGCTTGACATCCGTAATGGAGGCCGGTTCCGGCGTCACCAGCTCATAGTCGGGCATGACATGCTTGGTAATGCTTTCCATGCGTCCGGGCTTGGCCGCAGGATCGCTGGCATACACTCTCTCGTAGTGGGGATGGTAAATGATCTTCATACTATCCGGCCGTATTCTTCAGTAGCCGGTCCAGACTTCTCTCATATGCCCGGAGTGTCTCTGAATCAAAGAGAACGAAGACTACTTCCTCGAGATTGCTGTCATGGTTCAGAAAGTCGAGCACGGTCTTCAGAGCCAGACCGGCAGCCACCTGCACCGGGTAGCCAAAAGCCCCCGTGCTTATGGAGGGAAACGAAATGCTCTTCAAGCCGCGGCTCACGGCGATTCCCAGACTCTCCCGGTATGCGCTGGCGAGGAGTTCCGCTTCTCCTCTGTTACCGCCGTGCCACACCGGCCCGACTGTATGGATCACGAACCGTGCTCTTAACTTCCCGCCAGTAGTGATCACTGCCTTCCCGGTAGGAAGCCGACCGATTCTGGACCTGATCCCCTTGCACTCTTCCAGTATGGCCGGGCCTCCGGCCCGGTGGATAGCACCGTCAACGCCGCCCCCTCCCATCAGACCCGAGTTGGCGGCGTTAACGATGGCATCAGTCTCCTGCTTCGTTATATCACCGGAGACTAACAGCAGCCGCGTCTTGTTAATCACCGCTTCCATGCTGGCGCCCTTCATTGCTTCTGTCTTCCTCCTCCGCTTCTTGCTCTCGCTCATACCGGGTTTCCCGATCACGTACCCAGCGCTTGATATCATCCAGGGAGGGCGGGGAAACGTAGAAGACTTCGATGTCCGGAGGGAACTGGATATGGTGGCCTTCGCGCATGAGTAGTATGGCTTTCTCTCCCTCGCCCAGCGTCTCATCGATTCTCTTCGCGAGAGCTTCGTTACGCTTCACGTTAACTTCCGAAAACCCTTCATAGACTATCTTGAATACCTTCTGGCTTTGAAGACCGACTGAAAGGCATCTGTTCCAGTCCAGGTACTCAGCAAGCAATTCCTGGTCTTCAAGCGCGGCCACGACGGTCCCCGCCTCGATCCTGGGTCTCATTACCCGGTAGCTGGACGGGTTAACCTCTTCCATTACGCCGGCTCCTTCAGGGCCCTCGACCGCTACCCATTCGTGGAATATTCTGTCCACAGCCCCGAGCCTGGATTCGAGATTGCCAAGCTGCGACTCGACTTCGTCCCAGTATCTGCCAACCTTTTGCTGGAGCTCGCTTTCCGCCTCGACGGCAGACAGAATGAGGGGGACGAAGAACAGCCGCCGTCCTTTAGCGAATTTCTCTGCCAGAGGTTTCTCTATCTTCCCAAGCTGCTCGGCCACGTGCTATCCCTCCCTACAGGGTCTTAACTGAATTCCATGGAAATCATTCACCAGAAATCGATATTTCTGATTCCCTCGGCTTCATATATGATTCTGGCGATTTCGCGCCTTTCAGACTCGCTTGATACCGGCTCCACGTGTGATGCAGCCAGTCCTCCCGACGCGGCGGAGCCCGTTTTCCATTTCAGGATGTAGCCGGGTACGAGAGCATA
>JACUUS010000123.1 GCA_014859215.1 Dehalococcoidia bacterium
TTCAATCTACCCTGCCCAGACCGTGGGCCTCGACACAGCTACCGATACGGCCGTGCTGAGAGTATCCGCATCAGGGCTTCCGATAGCTGTCTTCGGCGATTCGGACAAGCTCAGGGCCGGTCAACTGGCAATCGCCATCGGAAATCCCCTGGGTTTCCAGAGCACGGTGACAACGGGCGTTATAAGCGCTTTGGGAAGGTCGCTGCGCAGCATAGACGGCAGGCTGATTGAAAATATCATTCAGACGGATGCCGCGCTGAATCCCGGGAACAGCGGCGGACCACTGGTCGATTCCCGGGGCTATGTGATTGGCATCAATACGGCCTTGATCCAGTTCGCCCAGGGTATTTCCTTTGCGATACCCGTCAATACAGTTCGCTGGGTGGTGACCCAGCTTATTCGGGAAGGGAAGGTGACCAGGGGGTTCCTCGGTATCACGGGTCAGGCGATTCCTCTGCCGGCCAGGGTCGCACAATATTTCAATCTCGAGAAGCCTGCTGCTGTGCAGATCGTGGGAATCGTTCCCGGAAGCCCCGCCGGGAAGGCGGGACTGCAGGAGGGCGATGTGATCATTTTGCTTGATGGCAAACCTATCCACGGCGTGGACGATGTTCACCGTTTGTTGAACAGGGATGCCATAGGCAAAGAGATGCGTATCGTGGTCGTGAGAAACTGGTCCACGCAGGTTGAAAGGCCGATAGTCCCGGCGGAGAGCCCGGAATGACAGGCCCTGCTCCTGATGCTGTTCCGGGCCCAGGTGATCTCTTGCAGCTTTCTTCACCAGTCCGCAACCTGGAGATTTCCGCTACCGGGTAATACAATACCTGATGTCGAAGTAGATTGGGGAAGCAGGGCCTTAAGTGAGTGCTGTAACTCCGAATTCGCCCCAGGAGCAGGTATGGGCGGGGCAGAAGCTGTATACGCGTACATTCCTAACTGTCTACGATCCGGTAGCTCTCGGATTTCACTGCCGTTTCATCTGGAGGTGCTCCAGGTCGCATTTGCTCGAATTCTATAACAGGCACGTTTCGGGTAACCATCTCGACATAGGGGTTGGAACCGGTTATTTTGTTGATCGCTGCCACTTTCCGGTAAAGATCCCGAGACTCGCCTTAATGGACCTGAATCCTAATTGCCTTCGTTTTGCTTCAAGACGCCTGGCACGCTACAGGCCCGAGATTTACCAGAGAAATGTACTGGAACCAATCAAGATTGATGTGCCCCGGTTTGATTCAATCGCAATCTTCAACTTGCTGCACTGCCTGCCGGGCGACATGACGAGCAAAGCGCAGGTTTTTGAGCATGTAAGGCCCCTCCTCAATCCAGGTGGAGTGCTGTTCGGCTCGACAATGGTCTACAAAGGGGTCAGGCGCGGAATCGTGGCCACGCTCGTCTTTCAGCTCACAAACAAGATGAAGTTCATGAGTAACAAGGAAGACGGCATAGACGAGCTAAGGGCTAATCTGGAGCTGCATTTCTCCGCAAGTCACGTGGAACTGGCAGGATGCGAAGCTGTCTTCTGGGCGCGACGCTGAAACTGAGACAGAAATTCAGTACAGGACGCGGTGACAGAGGCTGTCGATGTTCAATCGTAAGAAACCGGAGAACGAGGGGAGGTGCCTGCAGTGACGGAGACAGTTGAGATCGACGGAATAGAAATTACGCTCTCGCGAACTCGCAAGGTGTTCTTCCCCGAAGATAATATCACCAAGGGCGATCTCATCGAGTACTACCGGCGCATCGCCGACACGATGCTTCCCCATCTGCGGGGCCGCCCGGTGACCATGCTGCGGTTTCCCAATGGGATCAAGGGATACAGATTTTACCAGAAGGAAGCTCCGGAATATTTCCCCGCATGGATACGACGTCTCACTGTCGAAAAAGAAAATGGTACGGTGACGCACCTGGTGTGCGACAATGCGGCCGCGCTGGTCTACCTGGCGGATCAGGCTTGCATCTCAATTCACACGTGGTTAAGCCGAGAGGATAACCTGTATTGTCCCGACCAGATCATATTTGACCTCGATCCTCCCGGGGTCGATTTCAAGCCCGTCAAAGAGGCTGCGCTTGAACTACGGAACTTGTTGCGGGAGGTTGGAATGACTCCATACGTGAAGTCAACAGGCTCACGGGGGCTTCATGTTGTGGTGCCGCTGGATATGAGCGCCGGCTTCGATGATGTGCGCAATTTCGCGCAGGAAATAGCCGGGTTGTTGTGCCAACGCTGCCCGGACAGGCTGACCATGGAGATAAGCAAGGCCAAGCGCAAGGGCCGCCTCTATCTGGATATAAGGCGCAATTTCTATGCGCAAATGGCGGTGGCAACCTATTCGGTGAGGGCCAAGCCCGGCGCTCCTGTAGCAGCGGCTCTGAACTGGGAGGAAGTTGAGGACGAGGAATTGGGCCCGCAGGACTACAGGATAACGAACATCTTTGACCATCTCGAGAAAACCGGTGACCCGTGGTCCGGCATGTCGGAGAAAGCATGTTCGATCGAGAAGGCCCGGCGCGCAATGAGAGCGATGCCTGCTGGAGCAAGCTGCCAGGGTCACTCAGGCCCCTGCATACTGTGAATCCCGGCCCCTGTAGCCCGGACAGCATCGTAGTCGGTTTCAAGCCCTACCTTGACCAGGGCCGCCGCGAGGAGAGGGAATGCATCGTCTCCCGCGAGTTCACGCAATTCTTCTGCGCTTGCGGGTAGTCCAAGCCTTCTCGCTGCCTCCGTCACCCTCTCATCAGCGAAGGGAAGAAGTTCACGCCAGATAACCTGGACCTCGCGGCAGAATATCTCCGCCCCTACATTGCCAATACCTTTGAATTCCTTCAACAGTCTGCGTTCGAGCGGCGGACTGTGGTCTGCCTTGCGCCTGAGGTTGCGAAGATCGCCGTCGTAGTCATCAAGTGCCTTCCGCGCAGCCTCGCCCAGGTATGACGCAGTTTGCTCGTCGTACCTCCTGTAACGTGCCTCGTTCAAAGCCCTTACTCGCTCTTCCCAGGTCGTGGATGCCAGCTTCTCAGCGGTTGTCCATCCCCTCTGGAAGATGCCCGCCGCCGCATTTTGGGCAAGAGTATGAGTTATGCGGGTACTGAACACGAGAGCGGCACAAAGCAAGCAGAATAAAGGGGAAGGCTCATTCTGCATTTCAATTCCAGTATCCTGAGCGAATGTCGTGCCATATTTGTCCAGGAGCGCGCGAATGATGTCTTGCGAAGCCGGTTTCTGATCCATATTTCACCCATGGCTATCCTACGAAAATGTACCGGGCGGGAACATCCGTAAGTGTACATAATTGGATCGACCGGCTACTTAAATGGTCTCCCGGTTCTGAACGGGGAGAAATTGACCGGCGAAGTGCATCAAGATAAGATCATCATTACGAAGCTCCCACAGGTACGAGGAGACTGTTATGCTTCCGGAAGTCAGGGCTCTTTGTGAGAAGAACGGGATACAGCCGGAAAGGATAAAATCCCTTAATGACAAGAAAGTCAAGAAGGCAAGATATGTTCTCTACTGGATGCAGGCCTCGCAGAGAACGCGTTTCAATCACGCCCTTGAATACGCGGTTCTGGCGGCCAACAATCTGGGTCTGCCGGTTATTGTTGTCTTCGGGCTCAGCGAAGATTACCCGGAGGCGAACGAAAGGCATTACTATTTCATGCTGGAAGGACTTGAAGAAGTTGAAAAATCGCTCAAGGAAAGGGGGATGAAGCTTGTTGTGCGCCGTCAATCTCCTTACTTGGCGGCACTGGAGCTTGCGCGGGAAGCTGCCCTGGTCATAGTAGACAGGGGTTATCTCCGCATTCAAAGGTACTGGCGAGAGCAGGTTGCCAGGCAAACGAGCTCGCTTGTCGCACAGGTGGAAAGCGACGTAGTGGTGCCCGTAGAGAGCGCTTCAGCGAAGGAAGAATACTCCGCCGCCACGCTTCGGCCCAAATTACAGAGGATGCTCGGCAGGTACCTGAAGCAGGTTCCCGAGTCGTTCCCGTGCCAGGACTCTCTCTCCATTGACCTGGAATCTTTCGATGTCTCAGACGCTCAGGACGCGATTACGAGACTGAATATAGACCGCGCAGTTGGGAAATCGCGTTTCTTCAGGGGAGGCGCGACTGAGGCTTGCAATCATCTTGAAGAGTTTGTTGAGACAAAGCTTGACGCATATGGCGAGCTGAGAAATGATCCCACATGCGACTGCCTGTCCAACATGAGTCCGTACCTGCATTTTGGGCAGATTTCGCCCGTAGAAATAGCCCTGAAAGTCCTCGACTCTGGCAGCCCGGGTGCGGGAGCGTACCTCGAGGAGCTGATTGTCAGGCGCGAGCTTGCCATGAACTACGCCTTTCATAATCAAGCGTACGATTCGTTCGAGGCGGTGCCGGACTGGGCGAAGGAGACTCTGGCAGGGCACAGGTCCGATAAGCGCCCGTTTATGTATTCACTCGAGGAACTGGAAAGTGCCCTGACCTGTGATGCCTACTGGAATGCCTCGCAGGAGCAGATGCGGATTACCGGGAAAATGCACTCTTACATGAGGATGTACTGGGGGAAGAAAATCATTGAGTGGAGCGCGAGTGCTGAAGAAGCATTCAACAGAGCTGTATACTTGAACAACAAGTATGAGATAGACGGCAGGGATCCAAATGGATTCGCGGGTGTCGTCTGGTGTTTTGGCAAGCACGACCGTGCCTGGGGCGAAAAGCCGGTTTTCGGCAAGGTAAGATCAATGACTTCGGGCGGCCTCAGGCGGAAGTTCGACGCAGACAAATATGTCCGGACAGTTGAGAGATTGGGCGAGCTCGATGCAAAGCCGGAAAGCTGATAAGCAAGATATCAGGACGGCCTGGCCAGCAAGTATCCGATACCGGGCTTGGTTAGAACAATCTTCGGATTACCCGGATCAGATTCGACTTTTGCCCTCAGGTGCCTGATATGGACTCTAAGAGTCTCGAGAGACCCCGGATAGTCCTCGTCCCAGACTGCTTCTGCCAGCCGTGAATAAGTGACCACGTGCCCAGCATTCTTCATCAGGTTCTCGACTATTCGGCCTTCAATTGTAGTCAGGCTTACTTCGTTCCCGGCGATCGTAAGCTGGCACGTGGATGGATCAAAGCGAAGGGGGCCGGAGACGATGGGCGCCTCCTCGTCGGGAGGCGTCTGCTTGCGCAGCTGGGACCTCATGCGTGCTATAAGCTCTTTTGGACGGAACGGTTTGACCACGTAGTCGTCCGCGCCCCACTCGAGCCCTTTCACCATATCCGCTTCCTCGGAACTGACCGTGAGGATGATAATCGGGACGGCCGAGAACAATCTAATTTGCCTCAGTACTTCGAAGCCGCTCACATCCGGCAAGCCGAGATCGAGAAGGACAACGTCAGGATCCTCGACCTCTATCAGGTCAACCCCTTCTTCGCCTGATCTTGTCGAAATCACCTGGACCTCAGGCCATTCAATATCAAGAGCGAGAACCAGCGAGTCCACTATGGCCGCATCGTCCTCGATGATGAGCGCTTTCCACGGTTTCACTTCCCTTTCTGACTCGGTCACCGATCGATTATCCGGGTTAAGCGGCAGCGAAAACCCGAACACCGAGCCTTTACCAAGACGACTGCGAACCCATATCTGGCCGTCATGGAGCTCGACGAGGGTCTTGCAAAGTGAGAGCCCTATCCCGAGTCCGCCGAGATTGCCGGTGCCACCATCCAAACGTTGATATGGCTTGAAAAGTCTTTGCTGATCCTTGCTGGAAATCCCGGGGCCGGTGTCCGATATTTCCACAATTAATGAGCTATTCTTTGCCTTGGCCCGGACAGATATCTTTCCGCCGTCAGGTGTGAACTTGATCGCGTTACTGAGCAGATTGGCGACTATTTGCTGAAAGCGCGTTCGGTCCGCGCGCAGTACCGGGATGGAAGGAGGCAGGTCGAGGGTAAGGC
Organism: Dehalococcoidia bacterium; assembly: GCA_014859215.1. Taxonomy (GTDB): domain Bacteria; phylum Chloroflexota; class Dehalococcoidia; order SZUA-161; family SZUA-161; genus Kmv37. The sequence continues at coordinate 5,932 of JACUUS010000123.1, forward strand.
TTTGGCCCTGTCTTAGGGCGAGCGGCGTCATGGAACGCACAACATCACGCAATACTTGAAGGCTGTCCATTGTCTCCAGTTTCAACTGAAGAATGCCGACTTCGCTCTTTACCAGATCAAGCAATTCATTGATACGGGTATTTAGATTGGACGCAGCATAGTTGATATTCCTGGCCAGGCCAAGCGAGGGCTCGTCTTGCAGCCTCGCGAGCAGGAGATCGCTGGAAGCTAGGACGGACGTCAATGGTGTTTTTAGTTCGTGTGCAAGAGCCCTGGTGAACTCAACCCGTCGTTTCATCTCGACTTCGATTCGCTGGCGCAACTCTCTTTCCTGTTTGTAGAGAGATTGAAGTTGCTCTTGGGCCTCCTTTCTCTCAGTCACGTCGCGGAAATTCACAGTGATGCCGGCTATGACCGGGTCATTAAGCAGGTTAGTGTATACGGCGTCAAAAACACGCCACGAACCATCAGCATGGTGGCCCCGGAGTTCAACCTGCTCAATGGCACCGTGGGTGTGCAGCAGCCCCATAAAGATACCGGCTATTCTTTTTCGGTCGTCCGGGTGCACGTAGCCAAGGCTCCTGACCCCGATAATTTCGTCTTTGTTGAGTCCGAACACGTGTTCGATAGAAGGACTTGCATATCTAATCGTGCCGTCGGCAGTCACAATCAATATGGCGTCAAATGCTTTCTCGGTAAGGGAGCGGAAGTACCGTTCACTCAGACGCAGAGCTTCCTCCACCTTTTCCTTTTCGCTTATCTCACGTTCAAGTATCTCGTAGCCCCGTCTTAGCTCTGCTGTACGTTCCTGTACAATGGCTTCGAG
>JACUUS010000124.1 GCA_014859215.1 Dehalococcoidia bacterium
CCCTCGCGGGGCACGGTTGTTTCCCGAAAATTTATTCAGGAGGAACAACTCGCATGACAACAGAAGAGCCCAAGGACCTGCTCGTCGAGAAGAAGGAAAACGGAAAGATATGGATCGTAACCCTGAACCGGCCCGACAAGAGGAATGCGCTGACTCTGGACATGATGTATGACCTGGAAGATACCTGGAAGGCATACCAGAGTGACGAGGAGTCCCGCGTCGCGATCGTCACCGGGGCCGGAGACAAGGCTTTCTGCGCCGGTGCCGACCTTCTCACCCCTCCGAGAGTGCAGCGACCGGGTCCGTTCCGGATTCCCACCTTCAGCCCTGAGGATGTCTGGAAGCCTGTCATAGCGGCCATAAACGGCCACTGCATCGCGGGCGGCGCTCTCATCGCTCATGACTGCGATGTCCGCATTGCCGCCGAAAACGCGGAATTCGGCATTGCGGAGGCCATGCGCAATATGCCCGCCAGCTGGGTACGCGACCTGACCCTCCACATGGGCATTGGTCATTGCATGGAGCTCGTTCTCTGGGGCGACCAGAGAGTGTCGGCGCAGCGGGCATACGAAATGGGCTTCTATAACAGGGTCGTTCCCGCGAACAAGCTGATGGATGAGGCTATGCAGTGGGCTGACCGGATGCTCTGTCTCGCGCCGCGAGCGGTCTGGAATTTCAAGGAGATCATCAAGCGGGGAGCCTATATGGATCCTAAACTCGGCAGGGTATTCGGCCAGGCTCTCGAACAGAATCTCAGGGGTATGGAAGATACCGCCGAGGGTGCGGCAGCATTGCGGGAAAAGAGAAGACCCAACTTCAAGAACAAGTAGAGGCTGCCTGGCATGCGGGGCAGAAATAGGTCCCGCGCCCGTTTAGAGGAATGCGTTTGATGGGGGTGGAGCAGATTTTGCAGGTCTCTCCTCCCCTGTGCGCTACGTAGAAAGCGTTCTGCTGCTCCCCCCGGGCGCCGTCCGGGCGGCGGTAATCGCTGAAGGTTGCTCCCCCGTTCCCGATGCCGGTTTCGAGCACGGTCCGGATTGCCGCGTGAAGCTTCGCCACTTCGGCGTCGGTAAGTCCGCCGGCTGGCCGCTTGGGGTGAATCCCGGCCAGGAACAGGGCCTCGTCTGCGTACATATTGCCAATGCCCGCGATGAACTTCTGATTGCAGAGTACGGACTTGATCGGCCCCTTTCTGCGTGTCAGCCGCTCCCGGAGTACATCCGGTGTGAAGCGGGGCTCGAAAGGTTCGGGGCCGAGCTTTCCGTCCAGCGCGCTTTCATCTCGGGCCAGGGCTATGGTGCCCAGCTTGCGACGGTCACAGAATAGGAGTTCCCGGCCGTTATCCAGGCCGAGGACGGCGGTCACATATCGCTCGGGCCCGGCATCAAGAGTGTCTCTCAGCAGCAGGGACCCGGTCATGCGCATGTGCAGCAAGAGCAGTTCGCCGCCATTGAGGCGGAGAACCAGGTACTTCCCGCGCCGGTCTACTTCTTCTATGGTCCGGCCCGTAAGGCGAAGCAAGATATCTTCGGGAGAAGAACCGAGCACCATCCTGGGCCAGAGAATCGATACGGAAGTAATGCGGCGGCCTTCCAGGCGGGGGCGGAGGTCATTCTTGATTGTCTCGACTTCAGGGAGCTCGGGCATTACTCGTCAACTTCCTTACTGTACTCCATCTCGTCCCAGTTCCGGCCTGATTTGATGTCTATTTTCAAAGGTACATTGAGCTCGACCGCATTGGGCATGATACGGAAGAGGAGCCGGGTCAGCTCCGGCACCTCCTCGCGCGGGGCTTCAAACAGCAGTTCGTCATGGACCTGGAGGATCATTATAGATTTCAGCCCTTTCCGGTCCATCTCCTCCTGCAGCTCTATCATTGCGACCTTAATGATATCGGCCGATGTTCCCTGTACAGGCATATTGATCGCCATTCTCTGCGCGGCTTGACGAACCTGGCCGTTGGACGAGTTGATTTCGGGGATGTACCGGCGCCTGCCCAGCATTGTCTGGACATATCCCTTCTGCGCCGCCTCCTGCTTGGTGGCGTCCAGGAAGCGTTTGACTCCGCTGTATTTCTCAAAATAGGCCCGTATGAATTCTCCCGCTTCCTGCCTGGATAGCTCGGTGGCCTGTTCGAGCCCGTATTCGCTCATACCGTAGATAACCCCGAAGTTGACTGTCTTGGCGAGCCTTCTCATATCCGGGGTGACATCTGAAGCGGGTACGTTGAAGACCTGCGCCGCCGTCGTCCGGTGGATGTCCTCGTCCCTGTTAAAAGCATCGACCAGCCTCGGGTCCTGCGAAAGGTGGGCGAGGACCCTGAGGTCGATCTGCGAGTAGTCCGCCGCGACCAGGATATTGTTTTCGCTGCCCGCTATGAATGCGCGCCGGACCTGCCTGCCTTCTTCCGTGCGGACCGGTATGTTCTGAAGGTTCGGCTCGCTTGATGAGAGCCTGCCCGTCGTGGTGCCTGTTTGGTTGAAATAGGTATGAACGCGGCCCGTTTCCGGGTCGACAAGCGCTGGAAGAGCATCCACGTACGTCGACTTCAGCTTCGAGATCTGGCGGTAATCCAGAAGCATATCTATTATGGGATGGAGGCCTCTCATGTCTTCCAACACCGCGGCGCCCGTGGAGTAGCCGCTCTTGATCTTCCGAGACCTGGGCAGCTTAAGGTCTTCATAGAGGATCGCGGCAAGCTGCTGGGTGGAGTTGACATTGAACTTGCGCCCCACGCTTTCGCATATGGCAGCCTCGAGCTTCGCCAGCCGTGCTCCCATCTGCCACGACATGTCCCGCAGCCTGGGAACGTCCAGCGCGACCCCGTTAGCCTCCATTCGGAGGAGGATGGGAAGTAAGGGCATCTCCACTTCGACGAAGAGCTTCCACAGGCCCTGGCTCTTGAGCTCTGCTTCAAGGAGACTGCACAGCCTGTTTGTCATGTCGGCATCGGCGCAAGCGTACTCGGCCACGCGAGGGATGTCGACCCAGGCCATCGGGACCTGTTTTGGCCCGGTCCCGATCAGGTTCGTTATCGGAATCATCTCGATACCGAGCCTGGCAAAGCTGAGCGCCTTGAGGCCGAGGGATTTCTCTCCCAACAGATAGGAAGCGATCATGGTGTCGGAGCAGATGTTCTTTACCCGCACGCCGTACCTGCGCAGGATGGTTAGATCGTATTTGCCGTTGTGTGTAATTTTGCCCTTCCGACTATCCTCCAGCAGGGGTTTGAGCGCGGCGATAACCCGGTCCAGGGGAAGCTGGTTTCCCGCATGGTGGCCGACCGGAATGTACCACGCGGTTCCCGGGGCAATAGACAGTGAGACTCCGACCAGCGCGGCTTGCCTTGGGTCGAGTCCGGTGGTCTCGGTATCGATACTGAACCTGTCCGTGCCGGAAATGATGGCGCTAATCCTGTCGAGTTCCTCAGGGCTGTCGATCACCTGGTAGTTTACCGGTTGGACGTCGGCGCGAATGTGTACATGCGGCACGCCTTCCTCGGCTGCAAGCTCGGCCGGCGGTTTCACCCCGAGACTCTCGGGCAGCTTGGCGAGTAAGGTTGAGAACTCCAGCTCCCGGAAAAGCGCCGCCACCTCTTCGCGGTTGTAAGCACCCACACGGCAGTCCGCCTGCTCGAAGCTGATAGGCAGATCAGTGACAATCAAAGCCAGCTGCTTGCTCTGCCGGGCCCGCGCTTCATTCTCTTTGAGATTCATGCGCAGTTTCTCGGGTTGGACCTTATCTATGCACTCGTAGATTCCCTCGATGCTCTCGAACTCCTGTATCAGCTTCGTGGCGGTCTTCTCGCCTACTCCCGGAACGCCGGGGATATTATCGGATGGGTCGCCCTTGAGTCCTCTCAGGTCGGCAAGCTGCCTCGGGAGCAGGCTGTAGCGCTGCTGCACCGCTTCCTGATCATAGACCACGGTGTCGCTGAATCTTTTCCCGGGCCGGGGAGTGAGCACGCGGACATGAGGCGACACCAGTTGCAGGGCGTCCGTATCCCCTGTGAGTATGATGGTATCCATGTTCCGGTCACTTGCCTGGCGGGCCATGCTGCCCAGGACATCGTCTGCTTCATAGCCGGGTACCTCGAAGGAGCAGAGGCCGAGAGCGGCTGTAAGTCTGCGGACGCGTGCGAATTGTACACGCAGTTCATCCGGGGCACTGGGCCGGTGCGCTTTGTAGTCAACATACTGCTGATGCCTGAATGTGGGAGCAGGAGTATCGAATGCTATCGCCCAGTGTGTGGGTTTGACTTCGGACAGGACCTTGAAAATCATGCTGGCAAAACCATACACGGCCCCGGTAGGCTCTCCCGTCCTGGTTACTGCCAGAGGGGGCAATGCATGAAACGCTCTGTGGACCAGTGAGTGCCCATCGATTAAGAGGAATAACGGTCTAGAAGGCATTTTCTATTTGTGGATAGCTCCAACGTCTACGAGTCTTACAGAGACATTATACCAGAAGCGGCAGGTATGTGGAATTTGGCCGGAATCCGGCGAATTCAAAGCTGGGCTGTTCCATATGCATATTGGGAGCAGCCCAGCTCAGTTTCGGGTTGCGCTGGTATTCCCCGCTGCGGGATTATTACCGGCACGTCAGTTTATATTTCAACACTGCTAGATACAGGAACCTAGAAAGTCCCTGAAGCAGGTTCTTCACCCGGGTGCAGCCCACGCCATTTTGCCAGCAGTTGATCTTTGGACTCGTTGCGGTCGCTGTCTCGTACGCAGCAATCAACCGGGCAGACATCGGCACAACGCGAGCTTTCGTGGCTGCCCACACATTCGGTGCATCTGTCGGCGTTTATGACATATATCGTGTCGCCCTCGCTTATAGCCTGGTTGGGGCACTCGGGCTCGCACGCGCCGCAGCTTATGCACTCATCGGTAATCTTGTAGGCCATTCTATCCTCCCTTGTTTGAACTCGGGCTTAACGTATCAGGATGACCTGATATTGTACTTACTCTTCAATGACTCGGCGACATGCGCCGGGACAAGGCTGTCAATTATCCCGCCCAGCTGGCAGGCTTCCTTGAGCAGGCTGGAACTAAGGAATTGAAATTCGAGGCTGCTCATGAGGCAGACCAGTTCAATGTCGGGGTCGAGCTTCTTGTTCATTAAGGCCATCTCGAACTCGCGCTCAAAATCGGAACTCATCCGCAACCCCCGGACGATCACCTTGGCGTTCATCGCCCTGGCAAAACCAACTGTGAGTCCGGAATAGGGCTCTACGCGCACGTTACGGAGATGCGTAACCGATTTCTTCATCAGGTCAACGCGTTCCTGCGTGTTGAAGAGGAGGTGTTTCTGGGGCACATCGTATATTCCGATGATTACTCTATCGAAAAGAGAGGCCGCTCGATTGGCGATATCGAGATGCCCGTTGGTTACCGGATCGAAACTCCCCGGATAAACCGCAATGGTCAAGATCCACTCTCCGCATATTGATAAACCGAGACACATGTATCGCCGTGGCGGAGATCCTTTGTTCTATCGAAATCCCCGTACGTGTTTTCAAGCGCTACACGTTTGGAATGCTCGACTACCAGGGTAGATTCCTCGCCAACCAAAGGCGAAGAGGCAAGCTTCGAGATCATTGCTGATATGGATGGGTCTTCGTAAGGAGGGTCTACCAGCACGATACCATAAACGTCTTTGAGAACCGGGAAGATCTTGTTGACGCTCATGCAGTAAACGGTCGCTTGGGGAGTGAATCCGGTGACCTGGAGGTTCTCCTTGATCAGACGGCATAATCTTGGGTTCCGTTCTACAAAGTCCGCGCGCTCTGCACCACGGCTCAATGCTTCTATGCCCATGGCGCCTGTGCCGGCATAGAGGTCGAGCACCCTTGACCAGTCCACAGCTACGGATTCAAGCATTGAAAAGACTGCTTCGCGAACGATATCCGAGGTAGGGCGGACTGCTCCCCCATGGACCGATTTCAGGGTACGCCCCCTGACCTTCCCCCCAATCACTCTCATCGCAACACGAAGTCCTCTAGATTATAGCAGTAGTAGACAAGGCGTCAAGTCGAGATTGGAAAGCCAGGCAGCAGTGAAGGCGTACCAGCCAAATTTACGCTCGAATTGGGCTATGGTATACTCTACCTCTAGGCGTTGAAGGTCGCAGGCAGGGAGGGAGAATTGGCGAGACCGATCCAGCTTTATGATACCACGCTTCGTGACGGGGCGCAGCGTGCGGGGATATCGTTTTCAGTTGATGACAAGCTGAAGATTTCGCGGTGCCTGGACGAACTGGGAATCCACTTCATCGAAGGAGGCTGGCCGGGTTCGAATCCCAAGGACGCCGAGTTCTTCCTCAAGGCCCGGAACCTGAGACTCTCGCAGGCCAGGGTGGTCCCCTTCGGCAGCACACGGCGGCCAAACACCGCCGCAATTAACGATGCCAACCTCCATGCCCTCCTCGAGACCGGCGCGTCCATCTTCACGCTCGTTGGCAAGTCATGGGACCTGCACGTCGAGAAGCTGCTTCAGACGACCCTGGAGGAGAACCTGGGCATGATCGCCGATTCAATAAGGTTCCTCAAGGACCAGGGAAAGGCCGTTTTCTTTGACGCCGAGCACTTTTTCGACGGCTGCAAGAACAACAGCACTTATGCGCTGAAGACTGTGGAAGCCGCAGCCGCCGCCGGTGCAGACTGTGTAGTACTCTGCGATACCAACGGGGGCGCTCA
>JACUUS010000297.1 GCA_014859215.1 Dehalococcoidia bacterium
AAGCGGACAATTCTGAAAGCTCCAGCCCGTATTTGTCCAGTGTGTCCGCCGCGATAACCCCGAGGCCTCCCCCCACGGTCAGCACGGCGACCCTGTTCCCACCCGGCAGCGGCTGAGCCAGCAGTGCATTCGCCACGTCGACCAGGTCATGCACCTCCTCCACCCTTATCACGCCGGCTTGTCTGAACGCGGCATCACAGACCTCATCAGCCCCTGACAGAGCGGCGGTGTGCGAAGATGCGGCCCTGGCCCCTCCTTTGCTGCGCCCGACTTTCATGATTACAACGGGCTTCTTTCGCGTTACCCTGGAAGCAACCTCGAGGAACCTGTCGCCCTCCCTGATCCCTTCGACATAACCAAGGATGATGCGGGTCTGCTCGTCCTCGCCCAGGTACTCGAGATAATCCTCGAAATGCAGATCAGCCTCGTTCCCGCTGCTGACGTACTTGCTGAAACCCAGTCCGGTCTCGTTACCCATAGCGAGCACGACCAGCCCCAGGTTCCCGCTCTGGGTAATAAAGGCCGCCGGCCCCCTCCTGACCGGGGGAAGATACGGGGCGGTGTAAAGGTCCGCGTACGTGTTGAAATGGCCGGCGCAGTTCGGACCGATGAAGCGTATCCCGCCCTTGCGCGCGATCTCTACCACTTTCTGTTCCAGGACGGCAGCCTCGCCGCCGACCTCAGAGAATCCGCCCGAGATGACCAGGGCTGCTTTGACCCCTTTGCGCACGCAGTCTTCCATCGCCTCTGGAAGCAGCTCGGAAGCTACGGTTATCGCCGCGAAGTCTACGGGAGAGGGAACATCGGCCAGGGAGCTGTAGGCCTTCACGCCAAGCACCTGCGGCCTGTTTTTATTGATGGGGTAAACCGCTCGTTGGCCCCTGGTCAGGAGGAGGTTCAGTATATCGCAACCCCATTTCCCGGGGGTGCTGGATGCTCCGATAACCGCCGCTGAACGGGGGCTGAAGAGGTATTCAAGGCGCTGGACAAGATTCATGCTCATGCGGCATGTCTCCCGGAACCAGGCCGGGACACGCTGCAATAATAGCATGCGAGAGGGTGCCAGCGCAATGTACGATCAGCGCGGTTGCAGGGCCACATCTAGTTTCGGGGCGTTCCTGTGGCCCGCCTCCTTGAATCCGGCTGGTGCAGCGTGATGGCTATTTCAATAGCGCTCATAAACATGGTCACAAGAATGTCCTACTCAATCCTCCGGCACTCACCAACCAGCAGATCATTGGACCCTTTCAAAATGAATGCAGGGTGGTACTCTTTCACCACCAGGGTGCGTAACCCCTGCATTACCCGGGACGAGACGAGAACATCCTCCCAGGCGGCTTCAAAGAATCTGTGCGATCCATCGCCGAGCCAGGCCTCGCTGATCGTAAGTTTGTGCGGTATTACAGTAGGAAAGCTGACATCGGAACCGATTCCGTTCGTCCCGGGAATGTACTTCCAGCCTACCCACAGGCTTTCTCCTGACAGGGCCTGTATCTGTTGGCGCATCGCGTCGTCCACCGGGGTTGCGTTTCTTATTTCCGCTTCAACGAGCCTCTTGCCGTACACGGAGCAGTGAAAGCGCCAGTTGCCGCCATCCTGCTGAGGGTCGGGGATGTCGGCATAGATCTTGGGGGCCCCCAGCAGCTCGCGACCGTGGATAATGGGGAAAGCGTCGTTTTCCCACAGTATGGCGGCATAGTTTACGGGAAAAGCGAAGCGGTCTTTCCTGCCATTGAATATAGCGGACAGGTTCACTCCAACGAGGTTGTAACCGCGCCCTGCCATGAAATCGACCTGTCTGCACATCTGGAAATAAACCGTTACCTCCGGGTTGTCCGGGGGCTCGAAGGGTTCCGGTAACAGCGCCGCCAGAGCATCTTTGTCGGTCTGGTAGAGAATAGTGAGCGTGGTCAAGCTGCCGTAGTGGGCTATATCATGCGTTCTCGTCGGGCCAAATCCTGCCGGCATGATGTAACGGCTGTCAGGGTCGAGTTTGTATGCCATGATCGCCTCCTTCCTTATTCAGTTAGGGTTCCGGCTGTCGCATCAGCCTCAAAAGGAACTGGTTCATGGGATGCGCAAGGCTTGCTCCTCCATCCACAACAATCGTCTGTCCTGTTATATAGCCTGTTTTGGGTGAAGCCAGAAACGCGGCGAGCTCCGCGATATCTTCGGGCTCCCCACACCTGAGCACCGGTATCTCCTTGCGGAAATCCGGCGCCACCTCCATCATCATGTTCCCGATCGCCGTCCCCCCGATTTGCCCTGGCGCAATGGCATTGACTGTGATTCCCCGGTGCGCCACTTCGAGCGCCAGAGTTGCGGTGAACGCGTTTATCGCCCCTTTGGCAGCGGAATAGTGTGTTCCCAGAATCCGTCCCCTAAGCCCGTCCACCGACGAAATACTGATAATCCTGTCGCCTTCTTTCATCGACTTCGCAGCAGCCCGCGAGAAGAAGAACATGCCGTTACAGTGGACCCCGAACATTCTGAGCCATTCTTCTGTGCTCATATCGGCAAGGAATGTTGCGCCGGCGATTCCTGCATTGTTGACCAGGATGCCTATTCTGCCCAGCTTCTTCTCTGTTTCCTCAATCGCCCGGTTCACCTGTTCTTCGTTGCAGACATCACATTGAATCGCCAGAGCCTCGCCTTTCATTTCCCTGATCTCCCTGACCACGTCCTCTGCTCCTCCCGGGTCCACATCGACCACGGATACCAGCGCTCCTTCCCGCGCAAGCCGCAAGGCTATGGCCCTGCCGATGCCCGAAGCAGCCCCGGTTATCAATGCAACCCTGCCAGTTAATATTTGCTGCATTTGTCTCCTCCCCTTGTATTACCGCAAAGCGCGGCAAGAGACCCTTCGGTGGTGCGGTGATTGTGGCAGGTGCTGAACTGGCTGTCAATCCAGTATAGCGGGATGTTGCCGGCACTAACCTGCGAGCCGCTTGCTCCACAGTATGCTATCATAGTGAACATCGTGTCGAGCTTCCCGTGAAGAAGGAGGGCAAATGGAAGACCTGAGATCGACCCTGAACCGCCTGGGCAAGAGACTGGAGGGCGATGTTGGCAGGATAGAAAGCAAGATAGAAGGGTTGATGAAGCTGCCGGACAGGTTCGAGATCGAGAACCTCATCAAGACCATGGCCTGGGCGATGGACTCGGGCGATAGAGATCTCTGGTTTAGCATCTGGGCGGACGACATCCACTACATAGTGCCCCAGTACCAGCTCGATATCAGGGGCAAGGAAGCCATGAAGGAATTCGGGGAAATTTCCATCTTCACCAGGGAAGAGCGGCGGTTCAGCGCACTGACAAATATCATGGTCGATGTCAAAGGCGATACCGCTACCGGGAAAGACTACTACATGCACTACGGGTACGCGATCGATCACGAGACCGGCAAGGTCGCGGAAGAGCGCACTCTGTCGGAGGGCATGCATTTTTACCGCTTCAAGAAGCTGGACGGAAGCTGGAAGATAGCCGAGCTGGAAGTCCGGCTTCATCGCAGGCAGGAACCCGGTTCCTGACGTGCAGGGCACATGGACGACGCGGGCAGCCGGAATGTGATGATAATGCGCGGCCCGCAAAATCTCCATTCCGAGCAAAATTTTCCCGGGCGAGTTCCTGCGGGAGGCTCCACGCGCAGCACCTGCGAGAGTATGTAGTTTACATTGCGAGTTTTACCTGCTAAAATAGCCGACGTGTCTGTACAGTCTCAAGGTTTGAGGCCGCCGGCAGGGACTAATCGCACCAGCTAAGGGGAGGCCAAGTGCCAAGCAAGATTATCACCAGCGCGCTCCGGAACGGCAAGACGGTCTTGACCGAGGTAGAGTCCAAGCAGCTTATGATCGAAGCCGGCATACCTGTAATAGAAATAAGGCTGGCCAGGACCAGGGCCGAGGCTGTTTCGCTGAGTAAGGAGATCGGCTTTCCGGTGGCAATGAAAATCGTGTCCCCCGATATCATTCACAAATCGGACTCCGGGGGAGTGAAGCTCAATCTGGCTAACGCCGCGCAGGCAGGCAAGGCTTATGCGGAAATATTGGCGGCTGCGAAAAAGGCCGATTCCAGGGCAGACATTCAGGGGGTCTCGGTGCAGAAGATGGCCAGGCCCGGGGTGGAAGTGATCATGGGCATGTCCAAGGATGACCAGTTTGGGCCTGTTTTGATGTTTGGGCTTGGCGGAGTATTCGTTGAAGTGCTCAAGGACGTCTCTTTCAGAATCGTCCCTCTTGTCAGGCGAGATGCCAGCCAGATGGTCAGAGAGATCAAAGGCTATCCCTTGCTCGAAGGCTACAGGGGGCAGGAGCCAGCGAACATCAGCGTGCTGGAGGATATTCTACTCAGACTGTCCGACTATATCGATAAGACTCCGGAAATCAAGGAACTGGACCTGAACCCCATTCTAGCTTACAAGGACAAGGCTGTCGCGGTAGATGCCAGGGTAATACTTGAACCCGCAAAATGAGCAAGGCCATAGCTAGCACATCCAGGAACCTGGACCGAGTTTTCTGTCCCCGCTCCGTAGCAGTAGTAGGCGACAAGCAGGCTCTGGGCTACATGTGGTTGAAAGCCCTCAGCGACTTCAAAGGCGAAGTCTACTCGGTGCAGATTGACCCCAGTGAACTCCCCGGCATCGCCGCTCTCGGCGTGCCCAATTATTCCAGCCTCCAGGATATACCAGGGCCCGTGGACTATGTCATATCCTCAGTCCCGCGGGCTGCAGCTCCCCGGATAGTCAGGGACTGTATCGAAAAGGCTGTCGGCGGGGTCTGCTTCTTTACATCCGGATTCGCCGAGACCAGTACTGAGGAAGGGACAAGGCTCCAGCGGGAAATAACGGAGTTGGCTCTTCAGGCCGGGCTCAACCTTATAGGCCCAAATTGCGTAGGCGTGTACAATCCGCGGATCGGCCTGAAGCACAATGCCGCCCAGCAATCGGGCGAAGGTGGCCCGGTGGGCTTCATCGCCCAGAGCGGAACACATGCCACGCTCTTCAGCATCCTGGGCGCGATCAACGGAATAAGGATAAGCAAGTCAGTCAGCTACGGCAATGCGGTTGTGCTCGACAGCACCGATTTCCTGGAGTACCTCGGCCAGGATGACGAGACCAGAATAATCGGAATGTATATCGAAGGCGTCAGGGACGGTAGAAGGTTCCTCAGGGTCTTGAAGGACGTGGCCGCGAGAAAGCCGGTCCTTATCTGGAAGGGCGGGCAAACCCAGGCAGGCGCCAGGGCGACGGCTTCTCACACTGGAGTGTTGGCCGAGTCAGCCGCCGTCTGGGAAACCCTTATCAGGCAGTACGGCGCAGTCAAGGTCCATTCCGTTGACGAGATGATTGACACCGCCAAGGCGCTTCTCTATGTTAAACCAGCCCGAGGCAACAGGGTGGGGCTCATCGCAATGAGCGGCGGGCAGTCGGTCACCATAACCGATACATTTGCCGGAGCCGGCCTGGAGATACCGCTGCTGGATGAGAGATCGTACGACCGGCTCGCCGCCTTCTTCGATATCATCGGGGGAAGCTACCGGAACCCCTTCGACATTTCGAGCTCCTTCTTCATGTCGGCAAATGGCGTATCAAATCTTGCCAGCATGCTGGACGTGATGGAGAAGGACCCGAATATAGACAGCGTTGTTCTCGAGATGTTTCCCTTGATCAGGCCTCAAGGCGCTAAGGATACCGGCGATAAGGACCCGGTCCTGGAAACACTCTCAGAGTTCCGGGCAAGGTCGGAGAAGCCCTTCATGGTAATCATTACAACGGCGCACGAAGAGAGCCTGTCAACCGAAGCCAGAAAGAGGGTGACCGGCCAGGGCATCGCCTGTTTCCCCAATTTCGAACGGGCGGCGAAGGCGCTAAGACGGCACGTGGACTATTTCCGGTTACGCCGCGAGTTGGACTCCTGCGAACAGGCCGGAATTTAGGCATATTTTATTTAGTACTGCCCACGAGGGCAGGGGGGAAGAAGAAATGGTCAAGATTCGACTGCAAAGGGTCGGTAAGAAAAAGCAGCCCTCCTACCGGGTGGTAGTGGCGGATTCGGAGGCGCCCCGGGACGGAGCTTTCATAGAGATTATCGGTCATTACAACCCTCTCACCGACCCGGCGAGTGTCGTGATCGATGAGGAGAAAGCCCTGAAATGGCTACGTCAGGGTGCGCAACCCACCGAAACAGTCGCCGGTTTGCTGAAGAAGCTAGGGATAAGCGAGAAAGTAAAGAGTTAAAAGGGTGATTCATGAAAGAGCTTATCGAGTACATCGCTAAGTCCATAGTCGACAAGCCGGAAGAGGTGAAGGTCACGGAGGAACCGACGGAAGAAGGTATTCTAATCAGGTTGCAGGTGGCCCCCGATGATACAGGCAAAGTCATCGGTAAGGAAGGCCGGATAGCAAAGGCCATGCGGACCTTGCTCCGGGTTGCTGCGATCCGGAAGGGTACTCGCGCGAGACTGGAAATAATCTAGCTGCGGGAATCGGGCATGGCAGAGGAAGGTAACCAACCCCCGGAATTCCTTATTGTTGGCCATGTAACGGGGCCGCGGGGGACAAAAGGGGAGGTCAAGGTGGAGGTTACGACCGACTTCCCTGACCGTTTCGAGCCAGGCAAGGTGCTGTACGCAGACAGTGCACCCCTGG
>JACUUS010000125.1 GCA_014859215.1 Dehalococcoidia bacterium
ACAACAGAACGGGCCTCCGGCGGGAAGTCCGGCGCGGGCAGGCGCCGGCGGCGGGTCTGCCGCCGGCCGGTGGACGGCGCAGCCGGTCCGGATTGCCCGGCAGCAGGGGAAACGTCGGGGCGCAGGTCCCGCCTGCCTGTGCTTGGATGCGCTAAGGCCTGAGATGTCTGAGGAACCGTTCGACGGCCTGGTTGAAGGCGTCGGGCTTCTCCATGAACAGGTAATGGGTGGTCCCTTCTATGATCACCTTCCTTGCTCCCGGTATATTGCCGGCCAGATAGCTTGAGAACCTGACAGGGGTCATGGCGTCGCGGTCGCCGCAGATTACGAGGGTGGGGACGCTGATCTCCGGCAGCCTGGCCATCACGTCGAAGTCATCGCAGCAGAGCAGGTCGTTCAGCTGGGCCGCCGGTCCTATCTGGAGGTGTTTTTCCACAAGGTCTTCCCGCTCTTCGCGGGGGAGTCCCTGGTAGCCCAGCCTGAGCCATTCAACCCATGCGTCAAGGTCGCCGTCTACAGCAGCCTGGAGCCTGTCCTTGAACTGGGGATGCACCCTGAGCCTTGCCCCCGTACCCGCGAGGACCAGGGCGCTCAGGCTGCCCGGGTATTCGAGGGCACAGGTGAGCGCGATGGCTCCTCCAAGCGAATGCCCGGCAAGGACAACGTCCTTATACTGCCGCCGCGCGATGTATTCATGCAGCCAGCCGGCGTACGCATCGACGCTCCGGCAAAGGTCCCCTTCGGGATGCCCCGGCAGGGTGACGGCGTCCGCGCCGGGGAAATACTCAAGCTGCTTCTTCCACATTCCTCCCCAGCCACCGGAGCCATGCACAAAGACAAGCTTCAATCTGGTATCCTTCCTGGCGATTATACCATGAGCGCGGGGAGGAGCGGACCGGAGGCCGGGTTAAGATTCGCACTGCGGCTGAAATAACAGGGCGCGACAGGTAAACGGTGGAGTGAGATCGAAGCCTTAGAAGGTCCCTTTAAGACCAAAGAAGGCGCCGTGGCGGATATTGAAAGGCGCGGACTTTTCCGTCGCGAAACGGAAGTTGGCTGTCCCTGAGAGCTCCATGGTCTTGCCGTCCGCGAAGGTGTAGCGCAGGCCGAGGGCGGGGCTTATGCCGATAACAGCGCCTTTGCCCTCGCTCCCGATGGGCTTCGATTCCTGAAGGGCGACAATCAGCTTCCAGTTCTTGTCTATCTCTATTTCCTTGTCGACCAGGCCGGGCAGCTTCTCAGCCAGGGCACCCACGCTGTTCCATTTGCCTGAATACGCCGCCTGCGCGACCATGCTTCCCACCAGCGCCGCGCATGAAAGGGCGAGCGCCGGCCAGTGTTCCTTGACCTTTTCCTCGATGTTCTTCTTCCATTTCGGGAAGAACTTTGTCGATTCGAGGGCTTTGTTAAGGGCCTCGGACAGCTTCTCCTTGGCCTCCGCCATTTCCTTTGCGGAGATGTCTTCCTTTCCCGGCCTGGCAAGCCTTTTCAAAATGTCGTCAAAGGCTTTCAGTCCGGCTACCTCATCTATCCGTGAAGGATCGGTAAGGTAGGCCTCGCCCCGCGATGCGGACTCCTTGACTTTTCCCTTGAGCGCGCTTATCAACTGGGCTACCGGCCCTTGCTCGGGCTGGGGGAATTTCTGCAGGATGAGCCAGGTCAGCGCCCATTTCCTGGCCAGCTCCTCGCACTGCTCGGATGAAGGCGACAGGAGCGATTCGGACTTGCCCTTGACCTGCTCGGCGAACTGAGCCTTGTCCGGCGCGGACTCGGGCGGGCGCATTTTCAAGAGGCCGCCTGCGGACCCCTTCTTATCCCCGGCACCGGGGGCGCACTGTATGTCCTGCCGGGGGGCTGCCGGGGCCGAGGCCATGTCTCTTCGCTGCCTGACGCTCCGCAGAATCCGCTGCACATGCGCGTTGCCGTAGCTCTGCTGAAGGCCGATCACAACGCCGGCCCTTTCCTCTACGCCGGCCCGCTCCAGCATTCGGGCGCTGTCGAGAACTGCCGCCTGCCTCTCGGCGGGCAGGCCCAGCACGCAGCTGTTCAGGAGGCTTGAAAGCGCCGAGGTATCGATATGCCGGGGCGGCGGCTGCGCTTTGCCTTTTCGCTGCCGGCGAGCCTTGTCTTCAGTGCTGCTGGAAACTGATTCACTGCGGCTGCGCGCCATGCCGGAGCCCCCATTCGCCTGTTTCCGGCAGAGGCTAACAGGGAACGGTGAAAGCCGGGCTAATTTCGGGTTAATTTCCGGTGAAGGGTCCGGAAGCCACTTCTGAGCCTGAAAGGGCCTACGCCGCTGGCTGAATGGGTAAAGATTCGGTAAGATGTTCTCAAGGCCTTACATGGGTGGGGGAAAGGAGGAAGCATGCCGGAACTGCCAGACGTAGAGGTCTTTAAACGGTACATGGAAGCCACATCGCTCCATCAGACCATAAGCGAAACCGAGGTTCCGAACCCGGAAATGCTGAAGAACGTTTCCGCGGGCGAGTTCCAGGCGAAGACCCGCGGCAGGCAATTCGACTCAACAAGGAGGCACGGGAAATACCTCTTCGCACATCTCTCGTCCGGCGACTGGGTCATGATGCATTTCGGTATGACCGGTCTTCTTGAGTACTTGAGGCAGGGGGTCGAGGTCCGCCCGCACTCGCGCGTGATCTTCAACTTCGATAACGGGTACCGTCTCGCCTACGTAAATCAGCGGAAGCTGGGCCGGGTCATGCTCACCGATGATGTTGACGCCTTCGTCAGGAAACACGAGCTCGGCCCGGACGTGCTGGACCCGCGGTTCGATCTTCAGGCATTCAGGAGAGCGCTCGGGGACTCCAGGGGCACTATCAAGTCGGCACTGATGGACCAGGAGCGGTTCTCCGGCATAGGCAACGAATATTCGGACGAGATACTTTTCCAGTCGCGGGTCCATCCCGAGACGAAGGTAACCAGTCTTCGCGAGCAGGACCTGAAGGACCTCTTCCGCTCAATGAAGAAGGTATTGCAGACGGCGATTGACGCGGGCGCCGACCCGGACCGCTTTCCCGCTTCATATTTGTTGACTCAGAGGCACCAGGCAGGGAAATGCCCGGCCTGCGGCGGGAACGTGAAAACGATCAAGGTGTCAGGACGGACGGCGTACTTCTGCCCGAAGTGCCAGGTCCACAAGTGACCCCGGCCGAGCGCCGAGCGGACAAAGGCTAGAGCTCGATCTCCTTCAGGTCGGGCGCTGGACGCAGCCTTGCTTCGGTGACGGCCTGGATGTCCTCCACAGTCCAGCCGGGGGCCGTCTCCTTCAGGACAAGTCCCTGCGGGGTTACCTCGATAACCGCAAGGTCGGTGACTATCAGGTCGACACATTCCTTCGCCGTAAGCGGGTAAGAGCAGCGCCTGACGATCTTCGGCTTCCCTGTCTTGGTCGTGTGCTCCATGGTGACTATTACGCGTTTTGCCCCTGTAGCGAGGTCCATGCCGCCGCCGATGGTGCCGCCCAGGGCATCCTGGCTCGTGTTCCAGTTGGCGAGGTCGCCCTTTTCGGACACCTCCATCGCGCCGAGGACGGTAACAAGCCGGCCTCCCCTGATCATTGAGAATGATGTGACCACGTCGAAGATCGCCATCCCGGGCACCCTGGTAACGAACCTTCCACCGGCGTCGACGTAGTTGAACTCCGCCTTGTCGATCTCGTTCTCCAGTACAAGCGGCCCGTATCCCAGGGCCCCGTTTTCCGATTGAAAAATGACGCCGTCCGGTATGTACAGAGCGCAGAAATTGGGGATGCCGATGCCGAGGTTCGCGTAATCCCCCGGCTTCAGCTCCCTCGCGGCTCTCATGGCTATCGTGTCCCTGTCCAGCCTCTGCCTGACCCTGCCGTTCACCATCTCGACTTCCGGCCTTTCCGCCAATGGCTCAGGCTGCGCGCTGCGGAACAGCATCTTGCGCGCTATCTCGAACTCCCCCAGCTTGTTGATCAGCGCGCGTGTCCTCTCGGGGGTTCCCAGCCCGTTGCGGGGAATCCGGATGATGCGGTCCACGAATATTCCCGGCGTCACAATGTGTTCGGCGTCCAGACCGCCCACCCCCACGATCTCGTCAACCTCGGCGATAGTGACTGCGGCCGCCATTGCCATGACAGGCTGGTCAACGCGGTATGTTCCTCTATACACCAGGTTGCCAAGGATGTCGGCTTTGTGGCCTCTTATGAATGCGAAATCAGGCTTTATCGGCTTTTCCAGAATGTATTCCCGGCCGTCCAGAGTCCTTATCTCCTTGCCTTCCTGGAGAACCGTGCCCAGGCCGACGGGGTTATAGATGCCGCCCAGGGCGGAGGCGCCGGCATGAAGCCTGGCTGCCAGCGTACCGTGACTTGAAAGCTCTACCTGCAAGCCTTTCTCAACCCATTCCTTGACAAATGCTCCGGCCCCAAGCTGCCGCACGCCCACCACCGCGGTAATCAGTCTCTTGAGTTGAGGCAGAAGCGCCGTGGGCATGGTCGCCTCTTCTTCGGGGACCACAAGCAGCGGCACGAAGTTATGCGTGACCAGGGTCAGATCGCGTGCGCCCTTTCTCTTTAAAGCGGCGATTAGGTTCTGGGCGGTAGCTGCCACGCCCCAGGAGTCAACGGCGATGGTAGCCCCGTCGGGTATGTCGGCTACCGCCTGATCGAAGCTGTCGAAGACCTTGTTTCGCATTCCGTCCTCCGGTACTACCTGCGTATGACGCTCATCCAGCCCCACCCTCACAAGTGCCGCGTCGCGGCGGTCAGTGACTGCGGTCACGCGGGGATATGCTCGGGAGGCCTGACGGTATGCATCGTCAGGGCTCCGGTCGGGCAGGCAATGGTGCATACCCCGCAGCCCCAGCACTTCTCAGGGTCAACGCCGGCCTTAAGCTTTCTTTCGCCCTCGACCTTCACCATGTCGATGGCGTCAAACTGGCAGCGGTCGATACAGTCCTGGCACCCATTGCACAGGCTGGTATCCACCCGCGCTTCGAACCTGCTTTTCGCGAAGACCTCGTCGTTGGGGACGTCCCTTATATCGGCGGCGTGCCAGACGGTGCAGCAGCACCGGCAGCAGCTGCACAGAGCGTACGGCTGCGCGGCTTCCACCCTGGCGGTATTCATCCACTGGTGCACCAGGCCCTCGTCTTCGTTCCTGTCCGCAATGTGAAGGGCTTCATCCACCGAGATCCTGCGGCCGTGGCCCCTGATCAAAGAGTACTCGGCCGATCTGGCGAACTGGAGGCAGTTGGCGTCGGAGTCTGATTTCTTGCAGGGATCGCCTATCATCTTCTTGTGCTTGCGGCACGAGCATGAAACGACGGTGATCAAAGGCTGGGCCTTTATGATCTCCCTGGGGTCCTCGTATGGCAGCAGTCCGGGCAGGTCCTTGACGGCCTTGCAGGCAGGCACGATCCGCAGACCGTTGATGCCCATCCGCTTGAGGTCGTGCCAGCGCCGGGCGGTCATATCGGCGTAGTCGGTCTTCTTCCAGTCCTCCCACAGGAAAAAGAGCTGCCTCTTCTCATCCTCCGTATAGATGTCCAGTCCTTCGAGGGATTCACTCACCTCCCAGAGCCTCTCGGCGTACTTGCAGAAAATGAAATAGTCGGGGTTGCTGTAATCCCTGGGGACGACCACACCCTTTCTGAGCAGCTCCTCCAGGTTCGTCCGCACCAGTGAGAGATCGAGGTTCGTCCGCGCGGCGATCTCTCCGGCGTCGCCGGGCAACCCCGCCGCGATGCGGGCCTGTACGGGGGTGATCAGGAACCTGAGTACGCGCAGATAGGTTTGGGAGCTCTCGAAGCCGTGCTTTTGAGCCAGCAGCCTGTAGATTTCTTCGGGATCGTTCATATCTTTCCTTTGCCCGGCATCGGCGTCCTGGACAGATATCTTAAGGAATAAGGCTCGAACGGCAGACATGCCCCTTGTTCTGCTCCTCGAAAGCCTTGTTTATGTCCTCCAGAGGATAGGAGTGTGAAAGGATCTTATCGAAAGGATACCTGTTCCGGGTCCGCACGAGGAAATCAAGCGCCTTGCGAAGCGTGTCCGGAGTGTACAGGAGCACGCCGATAATACTCTTGTTGTTCACGACGAGCTTCGAGATATCGGACTGGAAGGCGCTGGGCACCACGGCGTTGCCGATCTCGAGGTAGCGTCCGCCATTGGCAAGCATATCTATGCCTTCATCAATGACATGGGGCGAGCCTACCAGCTCGGCGACCACGTCCGCACCCCACCCGCCTGTGAGCTCTTTCGCCCGCAGAAAACGCTCGGCCGGCGTCTGATACTCGCGGATGTCAATCACCTCGTCGGCCCCGAATTCCCTGGCCAGCTGGAGCCGCTCATCGATTCCGTCAACAACTATGACCTTGTGCGCACCCATATCCTTCGCGAGCGCAGCGGCGTAAATCCCCAGGCCTCCGGCACCCTGTATAACTACGCTGTCACCGAAGCTGAGGTTCGCCCTCTCGAAGCCGTAGAGAACGGTTGACAGGGCACAGTTGGCGGGAGCAACTACTCTGTCCGAAAGGACATCAGGGACTTTGAACACCGTGTGATTCGGCCGCAGGTAGTAATATTCGGCATAAGTGCCTGTAAAATGCGGCCAGTCCGCCGCAGGACTCACCACCGCGAGGGGGGCCATGGGGCAGGCGGGATCATCGCCCTTCACGCAGG
>JACUUS010000126.1 GCA_014859215.1 Dehalococcoidia bacterium
TAGAACACCAGACAGGTACATCCCGGTCTTATCGTAACCGGTATGGCGGCATCGACCACATACGGCTTGCCGCGCATGGGGCCGACTTTCGGATCCATGCTCCTTTCGGGTGAAATAGCAGCCAGGCTCGCCCTGGAGAAACTGCTGCCGGCGGCGGCTGTCCCGGCGGCCAGCTATTCCAGGTCCTGATTCCTGCTAATCTTTCAGTACGCCGGGGGAAGGAAGACCGTTTTCCAGAACGGCGCTTCCCCCGGTTGGGCATATCCTTCACATCGGTCAAGAGCTTGACAGCGAGGGATATGGTATCAACTAAACTCTTGGAAAAACTAAACTATTAGCGCGGTGGACATTTGCCCTTTTTTTACCTCCTGTCCCGGCGGTGCGAGCCAATACTTTCTGCACGTCTGCGTCCCCATAACGCCAGTGCGGTAGTTGACTAAGCCTTTCCCTGATGGTACTATAGACATTGTCCAGTGACTCAGTAGGCTTAGTCAACAAATGAAGTTATCTACCAGAGCACGCTATGGTACCAGGGCGCTTCTCGACGTCGCTCTCCAGGGACAAAATGCGCCGGTGCCTCTGAAATTAATTGCTAAGAGACAGCGAATTTCGCTGCAGTACCTTGAACAATTGATCGCCCCCTTGATCGCGGTCGGCATTATCTGGAGCGTGCGGGGTCCGGGTGGGGGCATCTCTCTGGCCCGAAGGCCCGAGGAAATCAAGCTAAGTGAAGTCATCGCCGCTCTGGAAGGCCCCATCGATCCTGTCGAATGTGTGAGCAATCCATCGACCTGTCCTCGTTCTGAGTCTTGCAGCGTCAGAGAATTGTGGGGGGAACTGAGGACAGCGATGAGCGGCGTCCTCGAGTCTACAACGTTGGGGGATCTAGTTGAACGCCATAGGGCTAGGGAACAGGACGAAGCCCCCATGTATCATATCTAGTCAATTCGAGGTGCGGAGGCAGGTGTGCCGACGGAGATTTCCCCTGAAGTATCACAATTTCTGCCCGGGATGTTAATCAGTGGCGTCTACGTCGGGCTTCCCGATGCCAGGCACCAGTAGGAGGTCACTATTGGACAAACTGAAGTACAAGACCGTTGAACTGCCAAGGCTGACACGGGGTATCGCCAGGGATTCGACCGAATTAATCGGGAACACACCTCTGGTCAGACTGAATCGCGTCACACGAGGTTTGAAAGCGGAAGTAGTCGCCAAGCTGGAGTCTTTCAACCCGATTGGAAGCGTGAAAGACAGGATTGGCGTATCTATGATCGCGGAGGCCGAGGAACGCGGAGCGATCAACGAGAATTCGGTAATAGTCGAGCCCACGAGTGGGAATACGGGGATTGCGCTGGCATTTGTATGCGCCGCGAGAGGATACAAGCTGATTCTGACCATGCCCGACACCATGTCTCTGGAACGGAGGCAGCTTCTGTCCGTATTCGGAGCCAAACTGATACTCACGCCTGGTGCGGAAGGGATGCGTGGAGCCGTTAACAAGGCTGAACAACTGGTGGCTGAGAATCCCAACCATATCCTGCTCCAGCAATTCAAGAACCCTGCAAATCCCGAAATACATGCCGTGACCACCGCGGAAGAAATCTGGAGGGACACTGACGGCAGAGTCGATGTCCTCGTTTCTGGGGTAGGAACGGGGGGGACGATTACTGGAGTTTCGTCCGTCATTAAGAAGAGGAAGCCTGCATTCAGGGCTGTCGCCGTCGAACCAGCGGGCTCCCCGGTTCTTTCCGGGGGCAAGCCGGGGCCGCACAAGATCCAGGGTATCGGAGCAGGCTTTGTCCCCGATGTGCTCAGGCTGGACCTTGTGGATGAAATCATCGAGGTAACGAATGATGACGCCGGCGAGATGGCCAGAAGGCTTGCCCGCGAAGAAGGTGTACTTGCAGGCATTTCTTCAGGAGCGGCTGTGTGGGCGGCGCTGGAGATCGCCGGCAGGCAGGAGTACGAGGGCAAGCTCATAGTTGTCGTCCTGCCTGATACGGGTGAACGTTACCTTTCCACATGGCTTTTCCAGGAATCGATTACGAACGCGGTCATTTAGTACTGTATCAACTACTGAGAGGGAGGCGGGAATGATCCCCGAAATAGGGAAAATCGACAGGGCAAGCTTCGAACGAGTGGTCTTCCCCAGGCTCGGGGCGCCAGACGGGAGCATTCTTATCGGACCGAAACATGGGGTTGATGCCGCGGTCATCGAACTGTCCGACGGCGATGTCATGGTCATAGCCGAGGATCCTACCTTCGGCATGCCGGTGATAATGCCCTATTTTGGCTGGGCCATTGTCCATATCTGCGCCAGTGACGTGGCCGTGCTGGGAGTCAGGCCGAAGTACATGACGATATGCCTGATGCTTCCGCCCGGTACACGCGAGGAGACGTTTGAAAAGGTATGGGCGGACATCCATCAGGAGTGCCAGAAGCTGGGAATCTCAATTGTGGGTGGTCACACGGGAGTCTATCCGGGCATCGGATATCCATTGAACGGGGGGTGTACCGTAATCGGCTTCGGTCGAAAAGGCCAGATCACTCCTGCGTCCAACGCTCAGGTGGGGGATACGCTCATAATGACCAAGGGCCCCGCTATCGAGGCCACCGCCCTCCTCGCTGAGCAGGCCGAAGCGTCACTCCGCGACAAACTCCCGCCTGCTCTTGTCGACAGGGCGAGGAGCTACATATTCAAGATGACTGTGGTCGAGGATGCCCTCATTGCCGCACCTGATGCTCATGCGATGCACGATGCGACCGAGGGGGGACTCATCAACGGCGTCTACGAAATCGCCGAAGCCTCAGGTACGGGAGTCATTCTTTATGAGGACAGAATAGTCATTCCTGATGAAGTAAGAGCTGTCTGCGACCATTTCGAGATTGATCCCCTGACAGCTATCAGCGAAGGCACCCTCGTCTTGACAGCCCCCCCGTTGAAGGCCGGCCGAATACTGGATAACCTGGAGAAGCGCGGCATCCCTGCCTGGGAGATAGGTGAGGTTAGCTCCGGCGAGAGAATATTCGTGAGGAACAACGGAAGTAGCGAGGAACTGGCGCCGGTTAAGGTCGATCCCTTCTGGGCGGCCTATTTCAGCGCCTGCGAGTCATGACCATGATTGACGAAAGGGACCGCCGCCTCGTGCTTGGAAACCTCGTTGAGGCGGTCACCCTGCTCAGGGAGTGCCGGGAGTTCTCCACCCTTGTCCCGGAAGTGAGGGTAAATCTCGCATTCGCTCTGCCCGAAGCCAGGTCCGCAAGTGATGTCGCTGCCATTGAAGGCAGAATCACGGTGGTGTGTGGTTATCCTTACCCGGCGGGCACGCCCGGGTGGGGAGCCTCCGATCATATGGCCAGACTTATCCTGGAGGCAAGGAACCACGATCCCGGTATCCACGCCGGAATCAATTTCAAGTGCGATAACGCGATTATCGAGGTGGTCCGTGAGTATTGCGCCGACTCCGGCCTTAGCTTTGGCTGGATCGACAGGAGCCATGAGCCGGAAGAGATTATTGAACGTGACGGCGCCTCGATGCCCTGGAAAATCAAGCATCTGGTTGCGACTTACGGTCATATCCCCAGGGTATTCTTTGAAGGTCCCGGCTGGGGGAAAGAACCACTCTTCGTTGTGCTGGGCCCGGACGCAACTGAAGTGGCTCTCATCGCCGTAGAGATCGCGCGGCGCTTCCGCGCTGTTTCTGAGGCATCGTAATCGGTTCCTCTGTTCCCGCTCCTGCAAGAGGCGAATCCATTCTTCTTCTCTGGTAGAATGGGTGCTGTGAGATCAGTGAAAAGAATGGACCTGAAGCCCGGCCTTGTGCTCGTCACAGGGTTATTCGCTGTCACAATTCTTGCAGGCGCGCTGGCTCTGCCGGCATTCTTCGCCGAAACGTTGGAAGACGTCGGTGAGTTACTTGAACCCCTCTATGACCTGAATTCAATACTGCTTGTCCTGCTCATCTTTCTGAACAACGCTTTCAAGGCCCTCCTGATAATTGTATTGGGGGCGGCTTTGGGACTGGCGCCGTTAGCATTGATTGCTTATAACGGGCTGCTGGTAGGCGCCCTGGTCGCGTCGACGGACGTCAGTGGGGCGGTAGTGGCCGCCGCTCTGCTGCCGCACGGCATACTTGAAGTGCCTCTAATCCTGCTGTCCGCTGCCCTGGGGGTAACGGCAGGTTGGCAATCTCTCAAATGGATCGCACGACGTGAAAGCAAGTTGGGAGATGAACTTCTTCGTGGGCTCAGGGTATACGCCAGGTGGATCGTGCCCGGGCTGCTGATCGCTGCTCTAATAGAGGTCTACGCCACGCCATACGTCTTGAAGCTGGCGGGCGGGTAATACGATCAGGGAAAGGGTATTGTGGTCTATTGTCATATGCCCGTAGTAGGTCTGCGCACGATTACTGAGTGATGGCCTGGGATATCGAGCATGATTCAGGTACCATGATTCCAGGCAGCAGAACGGACACTCAATAGCAGGTTTTTTTGGGCAGCAGGTATGGATCACGCTCGTTTGCCGTTATCTTCAACTCCTCGATCACAAAGGCAGGACTTCCCTAAAGTCTCCCACGATTCCCGCGTCGGCCAGTTGAATATTGGTACTTTCGAGTTTTGGTCTATTCGCCGATGATTGCCTTCGACTTTGAGGAAGTTCGTTGTAAAATGCATGGCTCTCGAAGCTCCAACGCTGATGAAAAGGTCGATCTTGCAACGGATATTCCAGAATTTGAATTTCAGTGATCTACGTTCGGCAAACACGAGAATCGAAGCTAAATGCGTTGCGAAACAAGCTTCTTGCGAGTGGCTACATGGACCTTCCTCAAGGGTAATATTTCGGGCAAGCTGATGTCCGCAGCGTCCAACAACTGCTTGGTCAACCCGGTTGGTTCAGGGACCTGTTGACAGGTAACCTGGCCGATAGACAATTCCACCCCGCGCAGTGAACCCAGTTCGTCAATCCCCTCGGCTACCGTCGCATCCAGACCCCGCCAGTATCGCTCTAGTTCCCGTTCCACCAGATAGGCCAACATTACCCCGAACACGTGACCTCTGGTGCTCGCCTCCGTTCGCACAAAAGTTGGCTGGATCTCAAGGTGACCACTCTTGAAGGTGCGAAAGGCTCGCTCCACTTCGGCCAAATCCTTATACCGATCATGTGCAGTTTTCGCGCTCGCCATCTCGCTTGACAGGTCTGTTTTGATCACATAACACCCATCCAGTTTGGCCGCTTCCTTCAGCGCCGTGTCGTCAATCACCAGTTCCAGACTACTTCCCCGGCTCTCCACCCTGGCCCAGTCCTCAATTTTGAGTTGCTCAATCTTCTCCTGGATATCCCGCTGGGCGACGGCCACACTGGCCCTGGGGTGCCCGGCTAGATAGAGGTTCTTCTGGTTCAGCAGTATTCTCACACTGGCCAACTTGGCTTCCCGACTGCCGACCAGTTCCCTGGCTCGCTCCGGGTTACGGCGCAGGATGTACCGCACCGCGCCATCAGCAACTTCAGCGAGTTTCTCCTCGAAGAACCCCATCTGAAACATCCCTTCGCGCAGCAATTTCTCGATTTGAGGCTTGGTAATCGCCGTAATGTAGTGAAACTGCTCCTGGTTAAGCAGATCGATTTGGGTCTGCTTCAGCATCCCCCGGTCACCTACCAGCGTGACCCCCTTTACCCCGAAGCTCTCGGCCAGGACACGTATTTGCTCTGGTACCGTTTTCTTATCCGGAGTATTCCCCGCGAACACCCGCACCGCTACCGGCGCCCCCTCCGGGCCGGTAAGTAAGCCGATCACCAGTTGCATTTTGCCTTTCTTACCGTCCCGGTTATAGCCAAAAGCCGCCAGAATATTCTGCACCCCTTCGAGATAGGAACTGGTGACATCATAGAGGAAGAGCTGCGGAGGAGCGCTCCCGTACCGGTGCCGGAACAATCGTTTTTCGATGATTTCCTGTCGCCCCGCCAGCCAGGCCAGATTGTTATAGAGATGATCCTCGTTGAACGCCTCCAGCCCCAGGATATCGCATGTGGCGTGGCTTTCGGCCAGCCGGACCGCACTCAAACGAGAACGCTGATCCATCAGACGGGCTTGCACCTGCCATAGCGCTAGTTTCCCTTGCCGGCCATTACCCAGGGACTTGGTTAAACCTATCCGATCGGCTATCGCTTTCAAACTGTAAACCGCTCCGATACGGAGTCCTTCTCTAGTCTTAATATCCTTGACGCTTACCAGATGGGCCAGGTCTCCCTTGTGTTTCAGCGCCAGCTTGAGCGCCGATATCTCTTCTTCACTGCAATGAGAAAGATTCGCCCACGTATGATGCTTTACCTTTCCGTTTTCCCGAAAAGACTCCCGGAGCAGGTGGCGGCGATATTTTTTGCCATTTCGAGTGAAATAGGCGCTGTCAATATACATTGTGGCCACAATCTACCACTTGAGCAAGCCTTTGTCAAGAGGTATTGCGGACAATATGTTGTGGCTACATCTGCAATAATGCTGAAGCTATTTAAACGTGATGTCGCCTGGAAGACCCGCTTCAAGCTGCTCTTCAATTGTCTCGGCCTCCTTATCATTGCGCCTGAATATGCT
>JACUUS010000127.1 GCA_014859215.1 Dehalococcoidia bacterium
TGTCCGGGCAGCAGCTCTACACCGAGCCAGGAGACTATGAACTGAACTCCGGCGCGGTGCTGAAGTTCATCGATCCGGACACGGGGTTCCAGCTCAGCGCGCACACACCGCCACTGGTGGTAACCGCGTTCGAGCCTGCCGAATAAGGTCATATTCATGCCGTCCTCAGCAGGGGAGCGTCTCTTGACGTCTCCCCTGCTTTATGTTCAGTCCTTTGCATAGTCAGGTGCGAGTGCTATAATGCTCACCGACGAAAGGAGGTTCAATGGCAGGGATTGTGTCCTACGGTGCTTACATCCCATTGCAGAGAATAAGCCGGAAAACACTGGCGAACGCAACGGGATGGTCCACTTCCTCAACCTTACTGCCCGGCGAGAAGGCGGTCGCCAACTATGATGAGGACAGCCTCACCATGGCAGTGGCGGCGGCCATTGACTGCCTGAACGGCTGGAAACGCGATGACGTCGGCAGTCTGTATTTCGCCAGCACCACTCCTCCCTACAGGGAGAGACAAAACGCGGGCATCGCCGCCACGGCACTCGACCTGCAACCGGACATCCGCACCAGCGATTTCAGCGATTCGACAAAGGCGGGGACCAGCGCCCTGCTGGCCGGATGTGACGCGGTCAAGGCGGGATCGGAGAGACAGGTCCTGATATGCGCTTCCGATTGCCGCCTGGGCAAGGCCGGCAGTCCTGAAGAGGTCATGTTCGGGGAAGGCGCCGCGGCGCTCCTGCTGGGCGATGTCGATGTTATTGCCACACTTGAAGGTTCGTTCTCTCTGTCTTATGACTTCATGGACCAGTGGCGCGCGGACGGCGACAGGTTCAACCGCATGTGGGAAGACCGCTGGATTCGGGACGAGGCATATACAAAGTTCATACCCGAAGCGATATCCGGTTTCCTCAAGAAGTACGGCATGAGCCTCAAGGAAATTGCCAGAGTAGTCATCCCATGCATCTATCTCCGCGAGCATGCCGCCATAGCCAAGAAACTTCAGCTTGACCCGGCCCAGGTCCAGCAGGAGATACTCACTACCGTCGGCGATACCGGCACGGCGCACCCACTCATGATGCTGGTCGCCGCCCTGGAAGACGCCAGACCCGGCGACAACATACTGGTAGCAAGCTACGGAAATGGCTCCGACGTGCTTCTTTTCCAGGTGACAGACCGCATCAAGAATTTCAATGAGCGGATGGGCGTCAGGAGGCACCTGGCTTCGAAGAAGGACCTCACCAGCTACGAAAAGTACTCCGCTTTCCGCGACGTCCTTCCCATGGAAGCGGGCTTCCGGGGAGAAGTAGGCCCTTCCATGGTGTCAATGATGTGGAGGGAAAGGAAATCGATCCTGGCGCTGGCCGGGGCCAGGTGCAAGAGCTGCGGCACGCCACAGTACCCTTACCAGCGAATCTGCGTCAACCCAGCCTGCGGGGCCATCGACGAGATGGAGTTCTACCGTTTCTCCGACAGGAAAGGCAAGCTTTTCAGCTACACCAGCGACGCGCTGGCCTACAGCGTGAGCCCGCCTGAAATGTACGGCATCGTCGATTTTGAAGGCGGCGGCAGATTCGCGTTTAATCTGACCGACTGCGAACCGGAAGCGCTCAGCGTCGATATGCCGGTGGAGATGACCTTCCGCAAGAAATACTATGACAGCGTGAGGGGCATCCACGGTTATTTCTGGAAAGCCATGCCTGCCAGAGGATAGACCAATCAGACTCTTAAGGAGGTAAAGGTGGCAGATGGAATAAGGGACAAAGTCGCCATCATCGGGATGGGTTGCACTCGTTTCGGGGAACTCTGGGACAAGAGCCCTGAGGACCTGATGATCGATTCTTTCAAGGAAGTTATTCAGGATGCCGGAATTGAGAAAAAAGACATCCAGGCTGCCTGGCAGGGCGGTCCGGAGTTTACCTCCGTAAGCGTGGGAGACAGCGCTTTGCCGCTGGCACAGGCTCTGAAGCTTCCTTTCATACCCGTGACCAAGGTGGAGAACATGTGCGCCAGCGGCTCGGAGGCGTTCCGCGGCGCATGCTACGCGGTAGCCGCGGGCTCCTGCGACATCGCCATGGCTCTGGGCGTTGAGAAGCTGAAGGACACGGGGTACGGCGGTCTGCCCGAGTTCTCCCACTGGGCCGTTATAGGGACCAAGCACCGCATTATCGGCGCGAACCAGACCGCCCCCGGCATGTTCGCCATGCTGGCCACCCGCTACTTCTCGCGTTACAGGCTGAGCCCCGAAGAGGGGAAGAGAATGCTCGCCCTCGTTTCAGCCAAGAGTCATTACAACGGGGCGTTGAATCCCAAGGCGCACCTTCGCAGGGAGGTTTCGGTGGAGCAGATCATGAACGCTCCCATCGTGGCCTGGCCCCTGGGACTCTTCGACTGCTGCGGCGTGAGCGACGGGGCCGCGGCGGCAATCGTCTGCCGTGCGGATATGGCGAAAAACTTCCGGCCCGACCCTGTTTATGTCAAGGCATTGCAGATTGCTGCCAGTTCGGGCGAGGAAGAGATGTACACCGAGTTCGACTATACACACGTTGAATCCACGACGCGCGCCGCCGCCCGGGCTTATGCCGAAGCCGGCATAAAGGACCCGCGCAGCGAGATAAGCATGTCCGAGGTGCATGACTGCTTTTCAATAACTGAGGCGGTGACAATGGAGGACCTCCAGTTCAGTCCGCGAGGCAAAGTCAATGAGGACATAGTGGCAGGCCGGTTCAACCTGGACGGCGCCCAGCCCGTGCAGCCTGACGGCGGGCTGAAATGCTTCGGGCATCCGATAGCCGCTTCCGGAATCCGCATGATCTACGAGATGTATCTCCAGCTCCAGGGGCGGGCGGACAAGAGGCAGATCAAGGAACCCAGATACGGCCTCACTCACAACCTGGGAGGCATTCCCTACAGGAGCGTGGCCAGCGTAATTATCGTGGGCCGGTAGACCGACAGATCCAGGCAAAGGGTCCCCCGCAAAGAGCGGGGGACCCTTTATTTCCATCAGCCAGAACACCGTCTATCGAGTTATTGTATCTCTCTTGCCTCAGTCCGGTAGATCGTTCCATTGAATTTTGAAATCTTCCATCCACCGGCCTCCTTGACAAGTTCGACTTCGTGCCGCCCTTCCTGGAAATACCAGTGGTCTCCGTCAAAGCCCTGCATCTGGTTCGCAGGGTGTTCGGGGTTAACTATCTCCCAATGGCTGAAATAGTCCCACGCTCTGGCGGTAGATTCATCGATTACATCGACCAGTACGTTCGTGATGAAGCTCATTCCAACCTCGACCCGGGTGAAGATCATCATGTCGGCAAGGCCTGCGAGCTGCTGCTTGGCAGTGCCGGGCTGACCGGGCACGGGCACCTGGATCAGAGGGGTATCGTTGCCATACCTGTAGACCGCGTAGCTCTCGAGGTTGTCACTGAAGAGGTCGAGCCAGGCGAATTTATCGAGGTCGTCCATGGCCGCAGCATACTTTTTGAGCACATCCTCGATGTCAGGTCGAGGGCTGACCTGGGCTTCTTCGGCCTCACCGGTAGAGGCGCATCCTGCTATGGAAGCTATCAGGGCTACCAGAAGGATGCCGATTGCGATGCGCAGTTTCATTGTCTTTCCCTCCTGAGATTCAGTGGGAACTCCGCCGCTTCCGGGCCGTCAGAGCATAACAAACACCTCCTCGCACAAGTTGCTGGCATCTTAGAGGATTATTCGTGTACTGTCAACCGCGCCGGAACCATGTACGCATCCGCGGAACGTCCAAGCATTGTGCGTGAGCGAGCTCGCTGGTATAATAGCGCCGAAATCCAGCAAAGGAGGGCTAATGGCAGGCATTGCGTCGTATGGCGCCTATATACCGCTTTACCGGTTAAGCCGCCCAGAGATACAGAAGGCATGGGACAGCATGCTTCCCATACCCGGAGAAAAGGCCGTTGCCGGCTATGATGAAGACAGCATCACCATGGCAGTCGCGGCAGCAAGAGACTGCATGAACGGCGTCGATCCCTCCACTGTTGACCGCCTCTACTTCGCCTCAACCACGTCTCCCTACAAGGAAAAGCAGGCGGCGTCCGTCGTAGCGGGCGCTCTTGGCCTGAAACAAAGCGTTTCGACCATGGACTTCGCAGGCTCCCTGAGAGCGGGGACCAATGCGATCACCGCGGCTCTCGACGCCGTCCGCGCGGGTTCTGCCAGGAACGTGCTGGTCGCCTGCGCGGAAACCCGGATGGGAGCGCCCAAGGGCGACAAGGAAATGTCTCTTGGAGACGGGGCTGCGGCACTGCTGATTTCGAACTCGAGCGCCGCCGACCTGCTGGGTAGTTATTCCATTTACCAGGAATTTCACGACTCGTGGCGCTCCGACCAGGACCTGTTTGTTCGCTCCTGGGAAGAGCGGTTCGTCCGCGAGGCCGGATACATGCGAGTGGTGCCGGCGGCAGTCGCCGCCGCCTTCAAGGCCTGCAATCTATCACCCAAAGACATCGCCAAGGCCGCGATCTATGCTCCGGACCCCCGATTGCTCGGAATGGCCGGGGGAAAGATGGGCTTCGATCCCATGGCCCAGCTTCAGGACCCTCTTTACATGTCCGTGGGTAATACCGGGTCGGCCCTTCCCCTGATGATGCTTGTGGCAGCCCTGGAAGACGCCAAAGTGGGGGACAAGCTGATGTGCCTCGGCTACGGCGACGGCATCGATGTCTTCATTTTCCAGGTGCAGGAGCCTATTGACAGGATCCGCGACAGGCGGGCCGTCAAGAAGCACCTGGCATCCAAGCGTATGATTCCCAATTATCTCAAGTACATTCAGTGGCGCGGGCTGATGGAAACTGAGCCACCTCCACGCCCTCCCTTGAACCACATATCCGTCCCGGCACTCTGGAGAGACAGGGAATGGGGACTGTCACTGCACGGAGTCAAGTGTAACAACTGCGGTACGCCCCAATACCCCCCGCAGCGGGTATGCGTGATCTGCCAGGCCGAGGACAACTTCCAGCCCTACTCCTTCGCGGACAAGAAGGCGACTCTAAGCACGTTCTCCCACGATAATCTGGCCGCAAGCATAGACCCTCCAACCACTATCGCCGCGGTAGACTTCGAGGAGGGAGGAAGGATCATCTTCAATATGACCGACCGCAATCCCGAAGATGTAAAGCCCGGCATGCTCGTGGAGATGACCTTCAGGAAGCAGCACTACTTCGAGGGCATCCACAACTACTGGTGGAAGTGCACACCGGTAAGGTGCTAGGGCGAAACTCAGACTGCAACACTAAGGAGGGCAAATGGGGAGCATTAAAGGAATAAGAGACAAAGTAGCCATCATAGGCATGGGTTGCACTCGTTTCGGGGAACTCTGGGACAAGAGCAAGAACGACCTGATCTTCGAGGCGACCAGGGAGGCCCTTGAAGACGCTAAAGTCGAAACGAAAGACATCGAAGCGGCCTGGGCCGGCACGTGGGTCTCCGGCTTCGACGGACGCTGCCTCGCCGATCCGCTTAAGCTCCAGTATATTCCGGTTACCAGGGTCGAGAACGCGTGCGCGTCAGGGTCCGACGCTTTCCGGAACGCCTGCTATGCGGTGGCCGCAGGCGCATACGATATGTGCCTGGCCGTCGGCTTCGAGAAACTGAAAGACTCGGGCTGGAGCGGACTCCCCGATCAGCAGACATATCCCAGCAACAGGTATGCCGACCGGACGGCGCCGGGGATGTTCGCGCTTATGGCAACGACCTACTTCAACAGGTTCAATCTCAGCCCGGAAGAGGGCAAGAAAATGATCGGAATGGTCTCGGTCAAGAGCCACAAGAACGGCACTCTTAACCCGAAAGCCCACCTGCGGCGGGAGGTCACGCTGGAGCAGGTGGTAAATGCGCCCATAGTCGCCTGGCCTCTCGGCCTGTTCGACTGCTGCGGGGTGAGCGACGGCGCGGCCGCCGCGATTGTCGTGCCTGCCGACAGGGCGAAGGAATTCCGTCCCGATCCTGTTTATGTAAAGGCGCTCCAGATATCGGTCTGCCCGAGCGAGGGTGAGCTCAGGGCCGACTATGACTTCACTCAGGTCAAAGCGACGACGCGAGCCGGCGAGATGGCCTACGCCGAGGCCGGCATCAAGAATCCCCGCGAAGAGATCAGCATGGCCGAGCTTCACGACTGCTTCAGCATTACTGAGGCCGTAACCTGTGAAGACCTCCAGTTCAGTCCCCGCGGCAGGGTGAAGGAAGATATCGAATCGGGTTTCTTCGATTTATCTGGAGGACTCCCGGTCCAGCCGGACGGCGGGTTGAAGTCTTTCGGCCATCCCATCGGGGCCAGTGGGCTGAGGATGCTCTATGAGATGTACCTTCAGCTCCAGGGCAGGGCCGACAAGCGTCAGATCAAGGACCCCAAACTCGGCCTTACGCACAATCTGGGCGGCATACCGATCAGCAATACGGTAAGCGTGCTCATAATCGGCCTCTAAAGGACTCACGAAGAAGCAGGGCTGTCCGCGGCCATAATACCGTGGACAGCCT
>JACUUS010000128.1 GCA_014859215.1 Dehalococcoidia bacterium
ACACTTGCGGGCTATAATACCTCCCAGGGAGTACGCGATTATTGAGCATCTCGGTCTGCCTGTGAGCCTGCCTACCAGGCTCATAGCTTCGTGCAATCTCGCGGAATACGTCGCAACCGTGTCCGGTGTGCCCCGGACCCTGTCCGCGTACTCGAACTGCCAGACATTGTACTGGTCATCCCCGGTCTGGAGCAGGTCGTCCAATCTGCCGAACTGTTTATCACATCGTCCCCTTCTCGAAGCTACCGGAAACCTGAAACCATGAACCAGGACCACGTTTTCCCGATCGAAGACAGGTCCCCTGTGCCAGAGCTCCCATGTGAAATCTCTCGGGCCGTAATTGAGCATCCGGTACCTCACGGGAAGGTCCAGGCTTCCGGCGGCACAGCGGAACTTTGCGGGCACAGCCTCAACGGTGCTGAAAAAACCCCACAGCCTCAGCCTGGGATCATAGCATTCATCGGGAGGGGGTAACCAGGCCCTCAGAGTATGGTCCCTCCCGGCGGGCACATGCAGGCTGTACCTGCCTTCCTGGTCCGCCCGGCAGGCGTCCACGAGCTGCTTCTCGTACCAGGCGCTCACCAAAGCATCCCGCATCGGCACATCCAGGCAGGCGCCGTAGAGGCCGTCGCCGTCCTCGTCCTTGTACACTATCCCGGCTATCGTCGACAGATTCAATGGCAAGCCACATGAAGCGACAGCCTCGGGGATAATCCCGCTATGGGCACCACGCCCTCCATTCCCTTTTCCTGACAAGGCCTGCTTCATCCTTCCTCACTTCCGGTTCAGGCCCGCAGATTTCTTCCCCCGACCTCACCCGCTTTGACCAGCGCTTCCAGAGCCTCCATGACAAGGCGCAACTGAGCCTGATCCAGCGCCTTAAGAAGCTCCTTGGCACGGTCCCGAGCCAGCTGCCACAGGCCCGCTATCATGTTTTGCCCTCTACCCGTGAGCCGGCATATTACCACCCTGCGGTCTTCGGGATCGGACTCTCTAGCCAGGATTTCGCGATCCACGAGGCGGTCAACCACTCCGCTGGCCGTGGCCATGCTAACATCGAGCGCGGCAGCTATTTCGCTTACACGCGCCCTTTCATTCAGAAAAAGGAGTAGGACAACCTTCAGCTGCGGCATGGTCAGTTCCAGCTGCAGCCACTGCTTCGGCAGGATCGGGAAAAGCTCTCGAAAGGCCCTGTCTCCGAGCTGGAGCACCTGTTCGACCAGGTTTTCGGTTGCCTCTTCTTGCCTCATCTGGACCTGCCTCCGAACTTCACTGTTATACAGCCAATTTTTAGTAAGTGTAATACTATTAATTAGCAATATGCTAACTATTAGTATTATAAAAATTAACTCGGGGGAAGTCAATAGCTAACTACGAGTGTACGGAAAAAGATGTAACAAAATTGTAGAAAAGCAACCCAGGAAGACTTCTCTTGCGCCTGGCAGCCCCGAGGAGGGTTCAGGCGGGGTTCATGTACCGGGGCCGGTCGGCAACGCCTTCCGGAGTGATCAACTCACAGCGCAACCCTGGAAGACCGTGGAATATTCTTTCAGCTATGGTTCGGACTTAAAGCGCGGAAGCCACTCGGTGCCGAGGGCCATTTCCCTCGTCCTGATGTTTTGCTCAACCCTTTGGGCAACTTTGGTTATCAGTTCAGGCGAAAGGGAACTGAGCAATTCCGCGAGTTCATCAAGGGAGAAGATATCACGAATGTCTATCGCCCTTCGCCTCAGTGCGCGAA
Organism: Dehalococcoidia bacterium; assembly: GCA_014859215.1. Taxonomy (GTDB): domain Bacteria; phylum Chloroflexota; class Dehalococcoidia; order SZUA-161; family SZUA-161; genus Kmv37. The sequence goes on from JACUUS010000128.1 coordinate 1,742, forward strand.
TAACTGCCTGGTCCCTGGTGCGGACCCCCATCTTAACACACGCACGGTGAAGTGTGCACTTGACCGTGCGGGCGGAGATGTACAACTGGTCCCCTATTTCCTGGTTAGTCATTCCGCGCCCGACCAGGGCGAGGATGTCTCGCTCCCTCTTTGTAAGCACGTTGTCTCGTGTTGTGACCATCTCTAGTTACCTCCCCTCCACTGGCGCACACAACAAGGTTGTTGTGTCTTACGCGCTCCCCCCTGCAACCTGGGATATCGCTCATATGTTCGGAACCATTCAGATACAAAAGCATTATGACTTTTTTTCAGGCTGCGTCAGAACGAGCCGAAAGTGTTTCCCGCCAGGCGAGACAGCTGCCTGTCAAAGGTCTCCCGGCTCGGACTCTCCGACCCTTAATGATCGAAGCCTCCCGGCCCGACGCAAACCCGGGAAAGCGACGCTAATCCTTTCGGATTACTCTATTTGTAAGTTAGCCCAAGTCATTGTTATTGTCAAGTTGAAACTCCCCCGACAGAAGAAAAAAGTGCCAGAAAACAGACAATTTCAAACGTGAGACCCGCCCCTGTCGGCCAATTTCTTTACAAAAATGTAATATCTCCCTGTCCTCAGAAAAGGGAGGCGTACAACCCCCAGGTGCGAACCAGGGAAGAGCAAGCCTGCTTCTCGCCGGGACGAGACAGGCCCCGACCTTAATAGCTGACGGGGGGCAGTCAGTTTCTTGACAACATCGGCGGGTGAGCTTATCATTGAATTCGACTCTGTGGTGGGTTGGTGGCATTGGCAGATATCGCTGACCTTCAAGCGATCCTGGGCGTAGATTTCCAAGACATAGTCCTCCTCCAGCAGTCCCTGGTCCATCGATCGTACCTGAACGAAAACGGGGACCTTTCCCTCCCATCCAACGAAAGACTGGAATTCCTGGGAGATGCTGTACTGGGCTTTGTCGTAGCTGACCAAATCTACAAGGAGTTCCCGGAACTGTCCGAGGGGGAACTTACCAAGCTCAGGTCTGCCCTGGTACGCCGGGAGACCCTGAGCCGTATCGCCCTTGCCCTCGGACTGGGCGAATATCTGTACCTGGGCCGAGGAGAAGAAGAAAGCGGAGGCCGCCGCCGTCCCCGAAATCTGAGTTGTGCCCTCGAGGCCGTAATCGGCGCGATCTACATTGACCGCGGCCTTGAAGCAACCACGGGGTTCATCAACCGGATCCTCAGAGCCGAGCTTGAAGAAGCCATCGAAGACAAGCTTATTTCCGATTACAAGTCCAGGCTTCAGCAGTACATACAGTCCGAACGGAAGGTCACCCCCTCGTACCGCACAGTCGAAGAAATCGGGCCGGATCACGCCAAGCTGTTCACGGTAGAGGTCCTGGCAGGAGAACGCGTTCTGGCCCAGGGCCGCGGCCGGAGCAAGCAGGAAGCGGAGATGGATGCGGCACGAGCGGCACTGGATGATTTAAGGGGTAGATAGACCGCAATGCGCTGGTTTTTCAAGAAAACGACAGATGTAGCTGAAAAGAAGACCGAACAGGGCGTGAAGCGCACCCGCGAGACCTGGTGGGGCAAAGTCACGCAGCTTTTTGATCGTTCCGGGTTCGACGATGAACTCTGGGACGAATTGGAGGAACTCCTGGTATCGGCGGATGTCGGGGTCAGTACGACGGGAAAGCTGATTGACAGGGTGAAGCAGCGAGTCGAGAAGGAGAAGATCAAGGAGCCGGCGCAGGTGCGGGATGTACTCAAGCAAGAGCTTGTATCTCTACTGTCTGTGGGCATCGGAAAGGGGCCGGCTTCATCGCAGAACGGGAAACTGAATGTGATTCTCGTGGTGGGTGTGAATGGCGTAGGGAAGACCACGAATATTGCCAAGCTTGCGCACGATCTCAAGTCTCAGGGGAAAAGGGTGCTACTGGCCGCAGGCGACACCTTCAGGGCGGCGGCCATCGATCAGCTGAAGATCTGGGGCGACCGGGTACAGGTGCCCGTTATCGCACACCGGCCGGGAGGCGACCCCGCCGCGGTTGTGTACGACGCCCTCGAGACTGCCAAAAAGAACGCAGACTTCGTGATCGTGGACACCGCAGGCAGGATCCACACGAAGACCAACCTGATGGAGGAACTGAAAAAGATCAGGCGCGTCGTGGACAAAGCCGGTGTGGAGCCTGAAGTACTCCTCGTTCTCGACGCCACCACAGGCCAGAACGGGCTCAGCCAGGCCCGTTACTTCACCGAGGCCGTGAACGTAGACGGGATATTGCTGGCGAAGCTGGACAGTACCGCAAAGGGCGGGATAGTCCTGGCGATTTGTGATGAACTCCAAATACCTATACTTTATCTGGGTACAGGCCAGGAGCTTGAAGACCTGGCGCCGTTTTACCCCGACGACTTTGTTGAAGCGCTCTTCGTAAGGGAAGACCAGGCCGGCCGTTCTTGATCCCCGGCGGAAAGAACAGCAGCCCTTCTCAAGTCGGGTTCCCCCCGGACCCGCTTACCTGATTCCACCAGGGAACACCGCGCCGGATCGAATAGCTTTCGGGATCGTCGCATGGAAAACGTAAAGCAGCGGACCGCTTTGCTGTCTCACCCGGCTTTGCGCAATAAGTGGGTCCAGGCGACAGGCTGGGCTCTCCTTGTCCTCGCAGTCTATGCCGCCACAAGCCCGCTGACAACACCATATGACCATTATGTGCGCCTGGCCGACGCCTTCTTCCACGGAAGGGGCTATCTGCTTGACGCCCCTGCCTTTTTGGAACTGGCGAGGTACGGGGAGAAAGCGTTCGTAATAAATCCGCCCGCGCCGACCTTGTTCGTGATGCCATGGGTCGCCATATGGGGCCTGAATGCCAACCAGGCCGTTATCTCAATTCTGGTGGCAGCCGGGGCCATCGGCCTTTTCTGGATAGCCATCACTCAACTCGGCTGGGATCTGCGCTTCAGAATAGGGATGACGGCTCTGCTCGCCTTCGGGACAAGCTTCTGGTGGTCCGCGACGACTGGAAGCGTGTGGCTCCTCGCTCACGTCGGCGCCGTGTTCTTCCTGATGGCTGCGCTGGCTGAGACTACTTCCCGCAACCGTCCCTGGCTCACGGCCATACTTGTTGGACTGGCCGGGCTGTCGCGGCTGCCGGTTTTCCTCTCTGCGCCTTTTTTTGTCTATATGCTTGCGCGAGGGCAGGACGATTGGAGGGCCATCCTAAAGCGCCTGACGTTGTTCGCCCTTGTCCTGGGTTTTCTCGGCGCATTGTACCTGCTCTATACATATGCGGAATACGGAACCTTACCTTCGGATACGAACGGGGGCAATTCGTAGAAGAGCCGAGGTTCTCGCACGGGCTCCACTCCCTTTACTATGTACCTCGCCAGTTGAATGCCATTCTCTTCGCAGGCCCGGTGTTGTCCGACGAGTTTCCCTATTTCAGACCCTCGCTTATGGGCATGGGCCTCTTTTTCACCAGCCCTGCCCTCATTTATGCGTTCAGGACTCGGCTTAGAGGACTGCCGCTTGCCGCTCTGGCGAGTACTGCTCTCGTACTGGTTCCGATCCTGACATACGGGGCAACCGGCTTTGTCCAGTTCGGCTACAGGTTCAGCCTGGATGTTCTCCCTTTTCTTGCGATCCTGGTTGCATCGGGAATGCGGTACCGGCTGGACGGCTTCAAAATCAGTATCATTGTGCTGAGTATTCTCATCAACCTGTGGGGGACTCTGGCCTTCAACAAGCTGGACTGGGTTCACTGACAGACATTTCGACCGTAGCAGGTGGTTGAGACCCGGGGTGCGGGGAATGCCGCGTGGTGGTATTCATTAACAAGTGGGGCTGATTACTTCAGGAATAACGCCCAAAGGGGCTCACGGAATGCCGTCAGGTCTTTGCAACGTCTCAGGGGATCGAAAACGGGCCTTTCAGGCCTGTCATATGCTACCATGATAATGAAGCTGGACTCGCGCCTTATCCGCGCTCGAAACTGAACCCGTCCGGCAGGGGGACACGAACGGAGTTGATGCCGAATGCGCTCAAGCCTTATTTCAGAGAGGCTTTCCCAACTGGGCGCCAGCCGGCGCCTGAGGGCGGTCGCTATTCCCCTGCTGATTTTCCTGGTCATATTTGGCGTCTACTTCATCTCGAGTTCCACGCCTCCTGATTGGTATAAACACTATGTGTATCAGTCCCAGGCATTTCTCGAGGGCAGGTATGACCTGCAAGGCTTCCCGGAATACTACCAGGACCTCGTTCACTATGCCGGAAAGCAATACCTGGCAAGCCCGCCGATGCCCGCCATCGTAATGCTGCCCGCGGTAGCTATCTGGGGAATCGAAGCAGACCAGGTCCGCATAAGTATACTCCTGGGCGCAGCCAACGTTGCCCTGGCCTGGATACTGCTTGGCAGGCTGGGTGTTGAAGGACGCAAACGATGGTTGCTCACCGGTCTTTTTGGCCTGGGTACTGTACACTGGGAGGTAGCGACTCACGGCACAACCTGGTTCTTCGCCGAGATAGTTGCCGTCTTCTTCCTCATGCTCGCCCTCATCGAGTTTTTCGGCAAGAGAAGGGTGTTCCTGGTGGGCCTGCTGCTGGGCTTTGCGGTCCTGAGCCGGCTCCCGATTGTCCTGGGCAGCGTGTTCTTCCTGGCAATGTTGTACAGGGCCGGCGGTTTCCCCAGGCTTCACATCGGTTTTCTCGCCGGCCTGGCCCTGCCCCTAGCCCATGTTTGACAATTGGTCCTGACAACAGCTTCAAAATGGGCAGTTTTCC
>JACUUS010000129.1 GCA_014859215.1 Dehalococcoidia bacterium
TTTTTGCGACGCGCGAAATCAATCTGACAAAACTGGAATCGAGGCCGAGCAGGGGCAAGCCCTGGGAATACGTTTTCTACGTCGACTTTGAAGGGCATACGCTTGATATCTCATGCAGCCAAGCGCTACAAGAGCTTCAAGAGTACACCACCTTCGTCAAAATCCTCGGCTCCTATCCAAGGACCCGGCGCATCGAATGAATACACAGATTACTTTCCGCGCGCCTGTTCGAATTTGGCCTGCAATTCCTCTCTTTTCTGCGTAGCCGCTTCCTTACCTTCCTCCCAGGCTGACTTGCCAAGCGACATTGCTTCGTCCAATCTGCCCCGGAGTCTCTCGCGCGTCACCTTACCTGGCTGTGGGGCAAGAAGTAGGCCGAGGATCGCGCCGACGATACCCCCCATGAGTAGGCCGATCAGGAATCCGGATCCGCTATTGTCCTTTTCCATCTTTCTTCTCCTTTCCACGAGAGCGTTTCGTGAAGATTGAGGCCGCTCTGCGTAAACCCGCCGCAACCATGACTGCCCTGACAACCGGCCCTAACATTCTGCCGGAGACTACACTTGAGACATTCTCTATATTCCCGGCGATGCTCCGGGCTGAATTCATTATGGGAGATACCTTGCGGAAAAGAAGAGCGAGAACAATTATGAAGGCAAGGACGGCTCCAATAAACAGGAATGCGGAAATTATGATCATGATGTCCCTGAACTGTTCAAGCATGGAGCATCACCTCCCCGGTTTGTTTGTGTAGTGTATATGTTACTACAAGTTTGTTGAAGGGTATAGCGAGAAAACCTCATTCTTGGTGGAAAACCTTCGATAAATTCTCTTTCTCTTACTAAGATTTGCCTCTAAGTCTTGCCTGTATTCCTGACATACTCTATGGCCCGCTCAAGCTGAGGATCACGCCCCTCTTCAATATCCTCGGGGGTCATCTCCACAAATTGATCCGGAATAATGCCCTGTCCCTCTATCCGGCGCCCTTCGGGCGTATGCCAGCGAGCTATACTTATATAAATAGCGGAACCGTCGCTCAGTTGGCGAAAGTGGTTCACAGTGCCTTTGCCCAGGCTCGTGGTGCCGATGATCTCGGCGCGACCGTGATCCTGAAGGGCACCGGCCACGACCTCGCTGGCGCTCGCGCTGGCACCATTTATCAGAACGGCCAGCGGAAAGCCGGCATCCGTGGCCAAACCCCCTTTTTCAACCTCCCAGACCTCTTTTGGCTCATCACCGTTGGAGACCATAACAACAACACCTTCTTTCAGGAACTGGCTCGCAATATCAACGGCCCCCGACAGGACGCCTCCCGGGTTATCTCTGAGATCAAGAACAATTCCCTTAGCCTCGTTCTGGAGGACACCGGTCAGCGCAGAAATGAAGTCTGATCCTGTGTGCGACGAGAAGTAATAGACCTCAATGTGCGCAATGCCCCCGGAGAGCATCTTGGCGGTGACGCTGGTCAGCTTGATTTCCTCGCGAGTTATTATCACGTCCTCCGGAGTCTCCCCTTCTTCGTGCAGTATGGTGAGAGTGACTTCTGTGCCCGGTTTGCCCCTGATCTTCAGGATGGCCTGGATCATACTCATACCTTCGGTCGATTCGCCATCGATGGCCAGCACTCGGTCTCCGGACATGATTCCTGCGCGCTGCGCCGGGGTTCCTATTATCGGGGCCACAATGATAATCTGCCCATTCCTGTCAGCCGTGACTTCCGCTCCTATGCCCCCGAAGCTGCCTTCAAGGCTTTGCCTGCTTATCTGGTATTGTTCCTTATCAAGGTAGGTAGTATATGGATCATTCAAGGCTTCGATCATGCCTCTAATCGCGCCCTGGCTCAGCTTCGTACGGTCGAAATTCTCACTGTCAACGTAGTCCTCAAGAATAGCCAGCCATGCTTCCTCGACCAGGCCGAACTCGGCACCCATCGGGGAAGACGGACGCCATGAGTTTCCGCACCCCGGTCCCAGGTAGGGCGTCACTATTATTACTACCAGCAGTATGCCCAGCAGAATCTTGATCGTGTTCCGCATGGTCCCCCCTCGCTTCCGAACAAGGCGATGTTAGCAGCTTTTGTACGAAGTGGCAACGAAATTGACTTCATACCTTCGTACTGGTATCCTATGTGGCGGCCTACCAAAGCTGACAAAGGAGGAATGAATGGCCGGCATCACTTCTTACGGAGCGTACGTGCCTCTGTGGCGCCTCAGCCGGGAAGCGATAATGAAGGGATTGCGCGGTGAGAAGGCTATCCGGAACTTTGATGAGGATAGTACTACCATGGGTGTAGCGGCCGCCATTGACTGTCTCAAGGGTCAGGATAGAGAGGCCGTGGAAGGCCTGTTCTTTGCTTCAACTACCTCGCCTTACAGGGAAAAGCAGATCTCCGCTACCATAGCCGCGGCGGCCGACCTCCGGCAGGATATAGTTACCGCGGATTTCGGGAACTCAATGAGAGCCGGGACGGCTGCTCTGAGAGCTGCCCTGGATGCGGTAAGGGCAGGTTCGGCAAAGAAGGTGCTGGTCGTAGCCTCCGATTGCCGGATGGGCGCACCAGGGACCGATTTCGAGCAGTACCTGGGTGACGGGGCCGCTGCGCTGCTTGTGGGCGAATCCGGTGTTGTGGCATCCGTGGACGGCTGGTACTCGATCTCCAACGAGCTGAACGATATCTGGCGTCGGGATGATGATGCATATGTTCGTGCCTGGGAGGACCGCTTCGTAAACTCTGTCGGCTATCTGGATACGGTCGGGAAAGCCGTGGCCGGCCTGTTGGAGAAAAGCGGTCTCAAGCAGGCTGACTTTGCGAAGGCAGTAATCGCCGCGCCTTCTCCAAGAATACACGGCGAGGCCGTGAGGAAGCTCGGCTTCGATCCGAAGGCCCAGGGGCAAGAACACTTCATCGATGTTATGGGAAATACCGGCACCGCGTATCCTCTTATGCTGCTTGTCGCGGCGATGGAGACGGCTAAACCTGGCGATCGTCTGCTTCTTTCCTGCTACGGCAACGGAAGCGATGCGATCGCCTTGCGGGCCGGGCCGGTCAGCAACGGGGTTGAAGGCCGGAGAGGTATAGCGAAGCACCTTAGCACGAAAAGAATCGTCGATGATTACAGGGTATACCTTCAGTGGCGTGAGCTGCTCACCTTCGAGTCAGCCCCGACTCCCCCGGGGGGACACATATCTTCATCTGCCCAGTGGAGAGACCGCAGCCAGATCTTCCCACTGCACGGCCTCAAGTGCCTCGGCTGCGGCGGGATACATTTTCCGCCACAGAGAGTGTGCCCGAAATGCAGGGCCAGGGACCGGTTCGAAGAAGTCAGACTGTCCGACAAAAAGGGCACAATCTACACTTTCAGCGCCGACAACCTGTGCAGCAGGCGCGAAGCGCCCCGGGTCACCGCCATAATAGACTTCGATGGCGGCGGCCGCATGGCTACCCTCATGACCGATCGCGTACTGGAGGAGATACAGGTCGGCATGCCTGTGGAAATGAGCTTCAGGCGAATAGCCTCCCAGGACGGAGTACACAACTACTTCTGGAAGTCCATACCGGTCAGGAAGTAAAGCGACATCCGAAGGAGGAGAGAAAGACAATGCCGGGCATCAAAGACAGGGTTGCTGTAGTCGGCATGGGCTGCACCAGGTTCGGAGAGCTCTGGGACAAGAGCGACCAGGACCTCATGGTAGAGTCCTGCCATGAAGCTTTGGCCGATGCGGGAGTAGATCTCAAGGATATTCAGGCCGCCTGGTTGGGCATTCAGGGAACGGAGACCGGCAGTTCCGGGGCGAGGCTGGCACGCGCGCTGAAGACAGACTACATACCGGTGACACGTGTGGAAAACTACTGCGCCACGGGTATAGAGGCGTTCAGGAACGCTGCTTACGCCGTGGCGGCGGGCATTTATGACATAGCTCTGGCCTGTGGAGCGGAGAAACTGAAGGATTCGGGCACGACCGGGTTGACCCAGATGGGCGGCGAACCGCAGTTCAGCAGCTGGGTGTGGGCGCCCATCGTGGCTCCGGCGCGGTTTGCCCTTTCCGCTACCAGGTATTTTCACACCTACGGCCTTACTCCCCAGGAGGGGAAGAAGATGCTCGCCATGATCGCGGTGAAAAACCACCACAATGGCAGTCTGAATACACGCGCGCATTTCCAGCGCGAGATTACACTGGAGCAGGCGATAAACGCGCCTATGATCGCGTGGCCGCTTGGGCTCTATGATTGCTGTGGAGTAAGCGACGGGTCCGCGGCGGCTATCATAACTCGTCCCGAGATAGCGAAGAGAATCAAGGATGACTACATACTGGTCAAGGGTTTCGCCATATCGTGTGGAGCCGGACCTCAGGGTGTGATCGCCGATGATTACGACTACGTTCACATAGATGAAATAGTTCGTTCAGGGCAGATGGCCTTTGAAGAGGCGGGCATTAAGGACCCCCGCAAAGAGGTGGATATCGCCGAGATACACGACTGTTTTACCATCACCGAGGTACTCATCTGCGAAGACCTTGGGTTCACTCCGCGGGGACAGTACAAGCAGGACATCGAGGCCGGCGCTTTTGATCTGGGCGGAGAGGTTTCTGTTAATGCGGACGGTGGCCTTAAATGCTTCGGGCACCCGATAGGAGCGAGCGGACTGAGGATGATCTTCGAATCGTACCTGCAACTGCGGGGCAAGGCGGGCCCCCGCCAGCTGAAGAACCCGCGCATAGGCATTGCACAGAACTACGGCGGTCTTCCGGGCGGCGGCGTGTCAGGGATTGCGATTGTGGGATGCAGGGACTAGAGCAGTATACGCGACGGACTTTACAAAAGTTGACATAATGGTTAACATTTGTTATAGTGATGGCTCTGAAGACGATAACGGTCAATCGCAAGGCGTATCACGACTATCATATTGAGGATACGGTAGAGGCGGGGCTCGCCCTGACGGGTACGGAGATAAAATCAATCCGGGCGGGAAACGTTAACCTTCGCGACGCGTTTGCGAGGGCTGAAAACGGCGAGATGTGGCTGCTTGGTGCGCATATCGCGCCTTATCCCGGGGGTAACAGGTTCAACCACGAGCCGAAGAGGCCGCGAAAAATTCTGTTGCACCGGAAGCAGATAGACGAATTGAGTGGCACGATGATGCGGAAGGGGTTGACCCTGGTGCCGCTGAAACTGTACCTTAAAAAGGGATATGCGAAAGTCGAGCTTGGTCTTGCCAGGGGCAAGAAAGCGTACGACAAGCGTGAAGCCATAGCTGAACGCGATGCCCGGCGCCAGATCGAGCGCGCAGTGAGCAGTCGAGTGCAGGGCAAAGGCGGGAAGCGCAGGTAGGCAGTTTACATAACATGGGGACGTGTGGTTCGACAGGGGAGTTTGTTTCAGAGTTGCAGGCCGAGGCGCCATCGCCCTCGTAAATCAGGTGGCAAAAAAGTAACTGGCGAACGCGAATTCGCACTGGCAGCCTAACCTAGGCAGCCACGTCCATCCTTGCCTCACCTCGACGGGCGGGAATGGGCGCCGACAAGCCGAGGTGCTGCGGACCCCGACGCCGGTAAGGGACGCTTAAGATAAATCGGCTGGCGCTATCGAAGTCGGTGGCTGGACGGCGATAGAGCGAGACAAATACAGCCAGCTAAGCCTGTAGAGACTCTGGATGGGGCTCTTCTGGACGGGGAGTTCGACTCTCCCCCGTCTCCACCAAATCGAAATATGCGGACTCCTTCTTCAAGATGGAGTCTATGTCTTTTTCGGGACACTTCCAGGGAGGGCGGGGCCTGATCCCCGGCCCGGCCTGTTTCTTTGTCGGAGGCCGGAGGCTCTCGAAGCCAGGCCTCGAACACTCCCTCTCCTCTCACGAAGATCAGCCTAATTACCACGTATTTGTGTCTTGAACTACCTTAATAGCATATGATAGACCGACTAATGCGTCAGTCAGCGATAGGAGCGCCTATGCCGAGAAGCAAGAAGTTGAGCGATCGGATGCGGGCCGAAAGCCGCACACAAATCCTGTCCGCCGCGCGACGCCTGTTTGCTGACAATGGCTATTTCAAATGCAGAGTGTCAGATATCGCCCAGGCGGCCGACATGAGTCAAGGTAACGTGTACTGGTATTTCACAAGCAAAGAAGAAGTGCTCAAAGCAGTCTTGGCGGTTGGATTTGAAGCCGTGGAACGGGTGCTGGAAGAAACCAGCCTTCAAACGGGTAGCGGACTGCAACAGCTCACAGACTTGACGGACAAATACATTTACCATCGGTCTTCGTTGTTATACATACCATAAACATTGGTGGTCCGGCGGAAGCTGCCGCTTTCTTTATACCGGGTATTGCCGCGGTTGCCTTACTTCCAGCTCTGGGTGTCAGCTGCGCTCTTGCCTTCCCCGGCGGCTTCAAGGCCCGGTCACCTTGATGGCGTGCGTATTCCGATCAAGACAGCCCAAAGGTCGGTATCTAGG